>JANOMP010000199.1:0-26207 GCA_031420365.1 Cytophagaceae bacterium | reverse complement strand
AATGGAACTCACGACAGATGGAGTACTCAGTGGGCAAAAGTAGTTCCTCCTGTCGATAATTCTATTTCCACTAATGCTCCAACTTCACTGACGCTTTGTGCAGGTAAAAACTATAATTTAACTTTTACGGCAGTAGGAACGTATAATGCTGGCAATACTTTCACAGCTCAGTTGGCAACGAGTGATGCATTTTTATCGCCAACTTCTATTGGTTTTATTACGAGTACCGTTCCTTCCACTATTACGATAAATGTACCTTCTTCGGTTACACCCACAGGTAGTAATTACCGAATAAGAGTTATAGCGAGTAATCCTTCAACTACCAGTGGAAATGACATTTCGGTTACGCTTATTTCAACAAATCTTACGGTTAATTCATCCACAATAGCACCATTCGAGGCAGTTGAAAACATAGACAATTTGAGAGTAATGGGTCTAACAGGTAATGTTAGTTATAAGGCGGGAAAATCAATAACCTTAAACTCAGGAAAATCTCCTACCAAGTATTTCATCTTTAATTCAGCTGGAGGAAATGTATTCGAGGCAAAGATTCAAACGTGTCCTTATTAAGATTTTTGTTATAATTGCAACCTTTTCATACTTGGCAGAATCATCGTATTACAACTAATAAAAATTACTCAAATGAATGCAAAAATGTTATTAATAGCGCTATCAACTATCATTTTCAGTTGTGCAAACGAAAATATTGAAGCTGACACAATCGGCTTCATTGAAGGAAAAATAACGATAGGCCCTTTGTGCCCAGTTGTATCAGCAAACACCATTGGCAATCCTTGTGGACTTACGGATGCACAAATGAATCAAATTTATGGAGCTTATAAGGTAGTTACAACATCCTCAAATTTGACTACTAGAAAGGAATTGACCTTAGATAAAACTGGTATTTTTAAATTTGAAATTCCTGATGGAGATTATGAAATAGCCGTTCAGAAAGTAGATGGTTCGATGATTGGAATAAGTGGGGAAAAATCAAAAGTTATTTCTCCTGTAAAAGTCTTAAAAAATCAAACAACTAAATTGGAAATTAATATTGATACTGGCATAAGGTAATTTTTTCGTTTTCGTTCACTCAGATTCTCCGTTTTTCAAGAGGCACTTGGGGCATTGGTCTGTACAACTCAGAAATCTTGCTAATGTGTAAAAACTACTAGGTCATTTACTTCATTCATATCATAAAACCTAGAGTTGATGAATGTGCATAATGCAAATCATCTCTCGCTAAATTTCGTTTACCACTTACTGGGTTTTTGGGCAATAATCTAATTTTTGAATTATAAAATTTTGTTAGAAGCACTCTTTGGCATCGTAGCTATATATTATTAATTCCACAATCCCTAAAATCTTTAAGTCCAATAATAATAAGGTAATTTTCTTTTTGGTTGTTTGTTCCCATTATTTAATAATGAAGCATTACAGGATTTAGAGTGGAGAAATATTCATTTGTGAAATCTTTTAGTAAACAAATAAACATTGTTCCATTAATCACAAAAACGTCCGTATGAAAATTTTTAAGTACTGTTAAATTACTAATAGCTAGATAATTAATTTAAAAATTCATGGCGGACGGCTTTCAGGATTTTTTTTTGTGAGTGCTTTTGGCTGAGCTGGCATTCCAGTTGGCCCGACATTCGGCTTTTTTCAATTGGACAGGCATACCTGCGGTGCGTCGAAACGCAAAAGTAAGGCTAACAACAAATACATTCCATTCAATTTTTTCAGGTTCACCACTTCAACTAAACTCGATATGCCTACTTTTTAGTAAATATCATCAAGCCAATAATAGTTATCAAACCATTTAAAAGCAAATTTTCAAAGCCAAAAATATAACCAGTATATTTTTCGATTACTATAACTGAAAAATAGGTTAAAATTGGAGAGGAGATACAAATGAAAGGTACAAATTTATCAATCACTTGCTTTTTAGTATAAATGCCAAATGCAAAAAGACCTAATAGAGGACCATAGGTGTAACTTGCAATTTTATAAATTGCAGAAATTACATCAGAATTGTTTAATAGATTGAAAATCAGAATCACGATCACAAAAATCACTGAAAATGCGATATGAACTCTGTTCTTGATTTTTATTCTATCAGCTTCAAGCTTGTCTTCTACGTTCATAAAGTCAATGGAGAAGGCAGTTGTGAGAGCTGTAAGAGCCGAGTCTGAGCTTGCATAGGTAGCGGCAGTTATTCCAATTAAAAATGTAACCCCAACTAAAATTCCTGCAAAACCAAAGCTAGGATCATTAAAGACTTTCAAGGCCATCATCGGATACAAATCGTCGGTATTTGTAGGAGTTGGAATTCCTTTTTGGGTAGCATACATGTAAAGTAAAGCACCCAATCCTAAAAACATTAAGTTTACAATCACTAAAGTGATAGTAAACCAAAACATGTTTTTTTGAGCCTCTTTAATGTTTTTACAAGTTAGGTTTTTCTGCATCAAATCTTGATCAAGACCTGTCATTACAATAGCAATAAAAGCACCACTTATAAATAATTTGAAAAAATTTTTCGCGTCGCCCCAGCCACCACTAAAAAAGAAAGTATCTGATAGCTTATTAGAATAAACTTGTGAAATCATTTCTCCAAAGCCAAGGTTTAATTGCTTGCTAATAAGGTATATAGTCATAGCAACCGCTGTTATTAAGAAGAACGTCTGCAAGGTATCTGTTATAACTATAGTTTTTACACCTCCCTTGAAAGTATAAATCCAAATAAGTGAAATAGTTATTATTACAGAAATTTCAAAGGGAACTCCTAATGGCCCATATATAGCTATTTGTAATACTTTAGCAGCAATAAAGAGTCTTACAGATGAGCCTAAGGTTCTTGAAAGAAGAAAAAAAGCGGAACCAGTTTTATAAGACCAAAAGCCGAACCGCGTTTTAAGATAACCATAAATCGAAATCAAATTTAATTTGTAATATAAAGGCATCAATACAGTGGCTATAAAAACATATCCAGCTGTAAAGCCTAATACCATTTGAAAATAAGAAAAAAACTTGGTTCCAACAGCTCCAGGAACAGAAACAAAAGTAACTCCTGATATGCTAGTACCTATCATTCCGAATGCAACCAGCCACCAAGGAACTGATTTGTTGGCAATGAAAAAGGAGTTAGAATCTGCACCTTTTGATGTTTTTATAGATATTAAAATCAGAATGGTAAAATAGACTAATAAAATACTTAATGCCAATAAAGGAGTCATATTATAGGATTATTTTGAAATTTTGGACAAATATGAGGTAAAAATTTAAATATTTTTAATCATTAGGAGAATTTTAATGTTTAGGGTAGAACGGTCAATGGGTTTAAATTAAAAAAAAAAATTGAGTTTTAAATTTCCTTAATAAATTTGTAAAACATTAGGAACCGAGTTAACATTTATGAAATACGTACCAGAAACAGAAGTTGAAGTTTTAGAAGAAATTGACCTTGCCGTAGACGATATAAAACTATACACAATAGTGGTTTTTAATGATGATGTTAATTCATTTGATCACGTGATTGAAACATTAATAGAATTGTGTGAACATAGCCAGGAGCAAGCAGAACAATGTACTTTGATAATTCATTTTAAAGGAAAATGTGCCGTTAAAAATGGCGATTTAGATGATTTAACTCCTATTAGAAACGCAATTTGTGAACGTGGCATATCGGCTGAAATAAAACTTAGATAAATAAAAAAAACTTGAATTATCCTTCAAAATTAATTGAAAATGCGGTCTCTGAAATTTCCAAACTCCCGGGAATTGGCAAAAAATCAGCCTTGAGACTAGCATTGCATCTATTAAAATCAGATCAAGATTTTACAAAAAAATTATGTAGTTCCTTAGTTAGCTTAGTGGAAGACACCTCATTCTGTTCTATTTGTCATAACATTTCGGATGGGCCTATTTGTCAAATTTGTTCTTCTCACCGGCGTGATGAATCAATTTTGGCGATTGTTCAAGACACAAGAGATGTGTTGGCCATTGAAAATACAAGCCAATATAATGGAAAATATCATGTGTTAGGAGGGATAATTTCTCCTATTCAAGGAATTGGTCCAAACGACCTCAACATCGATTCTTTAATTAATAGAATAGCCCAAAATTCAGGTATTAAAGAAATAATCCTGGCTCTTAGTCCAACAATGGAAGGAGATACAACAGCTTTTTATATAAGAAAAAAACTGAATGAATTTACATTAAAAGTTAGTACGATAGCAAGAGGTATTCCCATAGGAGGTGATTTAGAATATACAGATGAAATTACCCTTGGAAGAAGCATTGTTAGTAGAATTGAATTTTAATTAATTTGTTTAATTGAGAATTTTATTTAAATCCAATTAAATTCAGAAAAGAAAATTTCCTTGTTTAATGCCTTAAGGCAAAAGGTTATTTTTAATTGTTTTAATTAATTTTTTTTAAATTCTTAGAAATTAAGTTTGAATTGGCTTAAATTGTAATTCCAATTTAAGAAAACAATCTAAAAGTTATAATTTTCTTTTAATAAAAAATATTCAAATCTTTAAATAGTATAAAATAATTATGAACAGAAATAATTTTTTTAAAACCATTTTTGCTGGTTTTTTAATTTCAAAAATTGAAGTCCTAAAAGCAAATAGTATAACTTATTTTGCTGAGCCTTTCAAACTCCCTGCTCTAGGTTTTAATTATAATGCTTTAGAACCTCATATTGATGCTTTAACTATGGAAATTCATCATAGTCGTCATCATCAAACTTATATTGCCAATTTAAATAAGGCGATAGTTGGTACTCCTGTAGAAAATTTAAGTTTAACAGATATAATTTCTAATATCAGCAAATATAGTTCTACAATAAAAAACAATGGAGGGGGTCATTGGAATCATACTTTTTTCTGGGAAATTTTGTCTCCTTCTGGCGGTCAGCCTAGTGACAAACTCAGAAACTTAATTGTAAGAGATTTTGAAAGCTTTGAAAAGTTTCAATCCGATTTTGCTGCTGCTGCAATTTCTAGATTTGGTTCTGGATGGGCATGGCTTATTGTACAAAATGGAAAATTAAAAATATCTTCTACACCAAATCAAGAAAACCCTTTAATGGATATAGCAGAGGTAAAAGGAACTCCGATACTTGCATTAGATGTATGGGAACATGCTTATTATTTAAAATATCAAAACAAAAGAGTTGATTATATTAAAGCATTTTGGAATGTAATAAACTGGGAAGCCGTAGAGAAAAATTTAAATAAAGCCTTGTAAATTAATGGAAACATCTGAGTTATTAAAAGAAATTCCCTCTTTGGATCTTCAAGATTTTTTGTCTAGCGACATCACAAAAAAAGAAAAATTCGTTGCTGAATTAGGTAGGGCCTTTAACAATATTGGATTCATAGCTTTAAAAAATCATGGTCTTAGCGAAGAACTGAGAATGAATTTGTATAAAACTGTTCAAGAATTTTTCTTTTTGCCTGATGAAGTAAAACAAAAGTATGAATTTAAAGAATTGGCAGGTCAACGTGGATATATTGGAAAAAGAAAAGAAACAGCCAAAGGATTCTCAAAGCCAGATTTAAAAGAGTTTTATCATGTGGGACAGCCTAATCCTAGAGAGGGCATGCATTTAAATTTGTTTCCTGAAGAAGTGCCAGAATTTGAAAAGCTAACTGTTGAGACCTTTAGAACTTTTGAGAATACAGGCAAAATCCTCTTGAAAGCCATTGCATTATATTTAAAATTGCCGGAAGATTATTTTGAAGAAAAAGTATATCAAGGTGATAGTATTTTAAGGACTTTGCATTATTTCCCTATTTTGAATCCAGATGCTTTAGAAGAGGGAGCAGTTAGAGCCGCAGCTCATGGAGATATAAATTTGATAACTCTTCTAATGGGAGCATCGGCAGAAGGACTTGAAGTTTTAAGAAGGGATGGTGAATGGATCGCAGTTACAGCATTACCAGATCAAATAATAATAAATGTGGGAGATATGCTTGACAGGTTAACCAATCATAGATTAAAGTCAACCATACATAGAGTTGTTAACCCTTCTAAAGAAAAAATGGGAAGTTCGCGTTTTTCTATTCCATTTTTTATGCATCCAAGAGCTGAAATGGATCTAACTTGCTTAGAATCTTGTATTAATGCTGAGAATCCTAAAATATATGTCGATATGACAGCTGGAGAATTTTTAGATGAACGTTTAAAAGAGCTTGGTTTTAAATAAAACATTTTAATGATTATATTTTAGTTGGAAACAAAAAAAATAAGGTATTTAATTTTTTTGAAGGATGTTTTTATTCTGTCTTTGACCTGTTTTGGAGGACCTCAGGCACATTTAGCGTTATTTATTCAACATTTAGTATATAAACATAGATACATAACAGAATCGGAAATAATGGAAATGCAGGCTTTGTGTCAGCTATTGCCAGGCCCCACTTCAACACAAACAATCACAGCTATAGGGTATAAATTAGGAGGTGCTAAATTATCTTATTTTACGCTCATAGTTTGGATTTTACCCGCCACTGTTTTTATGGGAATCGCTGCATTGGGAATATCTTTTTTTGAAAAAGGGACATTAATAAGAGTAACGCAATTTATTAAACCGATGGGAGTGGCATTTATTTTTTTTGCTGCTTTTATTATTGGAAAAAAAGTAATTAAAACTAAAACTTCTATTGTTTTAATGATGCTTAGTGCTTTTGCAGGTTTTTATTTTAGATCACCTTATATTACTCCAATATTGATTTTATTGGGTGGTTTAGTAGCTTCCGCTAAATACAATAAACAAAAGAAAATGCTGAAAAATCCAGTGAAAGTAGAATGGGGTAATTTAGTACTTTGGGCCGTATTTTTTGTTGTAATTGCTATTATAGGTAAGATTACAAATTCATTGCCAATTCGTTTGTTTGAAAATTTTTATAGAAATGGAAGTTTGGCTTTTGGCGGCGGGCATATTTTAAAGCCTCTTTTATTTAATGAATTTGTGGAATTTAAACATTATCTAAGTGCAGATGAATATCTTTCGGGTATAGCTTTAGCTGAAATGGTTCCAGGTCCAACATTTTCAATTGCTTCTTACGTAGGTTCATTATCTATGCGTTCTTGGGGATTTAACGGCCAAATTTTAGGATCTTTTATAGGTTCTATTGGTATATTTTTGCCTGGAATTTTTATGATATTTTTTGCAGTTAAATTTTGGGAACAACTAAAACAGTTTAGAGGTGTAAGAGCGTCTTTGGAGGGAATTAATGCAACTTCCACAGGTTTAACATTAGCCGCCGGATTTTCTCTATTTCTGCCTTTAGTAAATCATCCTTTAGCTATAGTAACCTTTATAACTACATTTTTAGTACTGTTAAGTAATAAAGTCCCAAGTTATTTTATTATTTGCTTTGGTTTAGTATTGGGATCAATTCTATAATATAATGTAATGAATAAAAGTTAAACAGATTTTTAATTTTATGAATAAATAATTAAAAGATTTTATATGCAAGATTTTTTTATATATTTAAAACTTGGTTATCAGCATATTACTGATTTAAATGCTTATGATCATATGCTTTTTATTGTTTCCTTATGTGCTATTTTTACGTTAGAAGATTGGAAGAAAATTTTATTATCCGTAACCTTTTTTACTATTGGTCATACCATTACTCTCGCCTTGGCTGTTCTAAATATTGTTAAAGTAAATTCAGAATGGATTGAATTTTTAATTCCTTTAACAATTCTATTTACTTGTATCATGAATATTTTTTTTAATTCAAATCATAAAAATTCTCGTTTTAAGAAACATTTTCGATTGTTTTTTACTTTGTTTTTCGGGCTTATCCACGGTTTAGGATTTTCAAATTATTTGAGAGGATTGTTGGGAAATGGGAATAGTATTATAGGGCAATTGTTTGCTTTTAATATCGGTCTTGAATTGGGGCAAGTTGTAATAGTACTTTTTATAGTTTTTATTAACTTATTACTAATTAATAGATTAAATGTAAATAGGAAATCTTTGAATTTAGTAGTTTCTGCTTTTGTTGCTGGAATAACCATAACTATAATAATAGAAAATGGATTTTTTAAATTTTAATTGTATAAATAAACTAATGAAGAAAGTAGTATTATTGTTTTTTTGTAGTTTCACGTCCTTTGGACAGCAAGCTGCTTCAAATTCCTATAACGCCAACCTATTGTTTGAGCAAATGGGAACGACCTTGCCGACTCCTAACACATATAGGACTGCTAGTGGGGCTCCTGGAAGAGATTATTGGCAACAAAAAGCAGATTATGATATTAAAGTAGAACTTGATGATTCCTATCAAAAAATAATTGGTTCAGAAAAAATATCATATACTAATAATTCTCCTGATGCTATAACCTATATATGGCTACAATTAGACCAAAATCATTTTAATGATAAATCAGATGCAAAGCTTAGCCAACAGTCAAGTATTAGCCATCAAAGTGGGACCTCAATTGGTACTTTAAATAGATTACAAAATAAAACAGATAAAGATTTTGGACACAAAATCACTAAAGTAACTGATTTTACTGGCAAGAATCTTCATTTTGTAATTAATGGTACAATGATGCGAATTGATATGCCAAAAAAACTATTAAAAGGCCAACAGTTTGTTTTTAACATAGATTGGAATTTCAATATAATAGATGCAAACGCACAAAATGGAAGAAGTGGTTATGAGTATTTTGAGAAAGACGGAAATTATATTTATGAGATGGCTCAATGGTTTCCGCGAATGTGTGTGTATGATGATGTAGTAGGCTGGCAAAATAAACAATTTTTAGGTCAAGGTGAGTTTGCATTGGTATTTGGTGATTATAAAGTAGAGATTACTGTGCCTAATGATATGATAGTAGGGGCTACAGGTGAGCTTCAAAACGCTAAAGATGTGTTATCTCCAATTCATGTTCAAAGGTTAAAAGAAGCGGAGAATTCTAAAATCCCTATTTTAATAGTTAACCAGCAGGAAGCTATACAAGCAGAAAAGGTTAAATCTAGTGGGAAAAAAACATGGATTTTTCAAGCTGAAAATGTCAGAGATTTTGCTTTTGCCGCATCAAGGAAATTTATATGGGACGCTATGAAAGTAGACGTAGAGGGAAAGAAAGTTTGGGCTATGTCTTTATATCCAAAAGAAGGAAATCCACTTTGGGGGCAATATTCTACTCGTTTAGTTGCACACACTTTAACACAATATTCAAAAAGAACAATTGCCTATCCATATCCTATAGCGTATTCCGTGCATGGTCCAGTTGGTGGAATGGAATATCCAATGATGAGCTTTAATGGAGCTAGACCATTGTCAGATGGTACTTATTCTGAAGGAGTAAAAAACTTTTTAATTTTAGTTATAATTCATGAAGTTGGTCACAATTTCTTTCCAATGATTGTAAATTCTGATGAAAGACAATGGTCCTGGATGGACGAAGGTCTAAATTCGTTTTTAGAAGGTATTGTATGTAGAGAATGGGACAGAGATTTTCCTTCTGATGGCATTGAACCACAGCATATTGTACCCTATATGAAATTAGAAGCTTCTAAACAAAATTCAATTATGAGTAGCAGCGATAATATTTTACCAAACACTTTTGGCCCAAATGCATATTCTAAACCTGCAACTGGGCTTAATATTTTAAGAGAAACGGTAATGGGTCGTAATTTATTTGACTATGCATTTAAAGAATATGCCAGACGTTGGGCATTTAAGTCACCAACTCCAGCAGATTTTTTTAGAACAATGGAAGACGCATCAGGAGTAGATTTAGATTGGTTTTGGAAAGGTTGGTTTTATGGGGTGGATGCTTTAAATCAAGCTATTGCCGAAGTGGAATGGTATTCAATTGATTCTCAAAATCCTGAAGAGATAAAAAAAGTGGAAATGATTGAAAGCTTAAATAAAAAGAAAACATTGAGTAACATTAGAAACGAAAAAGATATAACAAAGTCTGTAGTAGAAATGGATAGTACTATGAAAGATTTTTATAATTCTTATAATCCTTATAAAGTGACTGGAAATGATAAAGCTAATTATCAGTCTTATATAACTAATTTAAGTGCAGATGAAAAGAAGCAAATGGAAGAGAAGAAAAATTTTTATGTTTTGAATTTTAAAAACAAAGGTGGTCTTGTTATGCCAATAATCGTTCAAGCTCAATTTGAAGACGGAACAACTGAAGATTTTAGATTTCCTGTAGAAACTTGGAGACTAAATAATTTGGAAGTCAAAAAGACCATTGTAACTGCCAAAAAAGTTACTAAATTTAGATTAGATCCTTATTTTGAATTACCTGATATTGACGATTCTGACAATGTCTTTCCAAAAGAGGCAGAAAAACCAACAAAGTTTCAATTAATTAAGCAGCAATCTACAAGAAGTACCGAGCCAAATCCTATGCAAGAAGCCCAAAAAAACAATGCGGGTGCAGTAGGAGGGAGCGGAAAAAATTGATAATAGTAAGAATACGAGGAAAATTCTCCTCGTATTCTTTTTAATTTTCTAAATTAATAAATTCAAACTTATTTCCATCAAACAATCCTTTATCAGAGAGTTTTAGTGAGGGTATCACCAATAAAGCCATAAAAGATAGACTCATAAATGGCGATTTTAATTCGCATCCAATTACCTCTTTTGAAAATTTATCTATTTGAGTATAATCGTTTGCAACTTCGTAGCCATCTTTATCACTCATTAATCCTGCGATTGGCAATTTTAAAATACCCATTTTTTTTTCTGAAACTGCAGAAATTCCTCCTTTTTCTCTGATAATTAAATTTATAGCTTCTAAAATGGATTCATCGTCAGCTCCAACTGCAATAATATTGTGAGAATCATGAGCAACCGAAGATGCAATAGCCCCTATTTTTATTTTGAACCCTTTTACAAAGGCTATAGCTGGTAAAGCAGTTTGATAACGATTAAAAACTACTAATTTTGATATTTCATTATCTTTCAGCATTTTTTCAATCGTATTATATTCAAAATTTATTGGTAATTTAAGAATCAATTTATCCGTAACTAATTGACCATCATTAACTTTTATAACATTTATAGATTTAGTTTCTTTTTTGAATGGATATGATAAGTCGGCTAAAGAAATTTTATTTGTGTTAAAATTATTAATTAGTTTTGGACTTAAATTTTCAATTAAAGAATTTCCATTTTCAGCAACTTTTTTCCCATTTATAAAAGTTTTTAAAACCTTAAATTCTTCTAAATTATTGACTTCAATAAAATCTGCCCATTCTCCTTCTCGAAGTAATCCAATTTTTAAGTCATAATGTCTTACTGGATTTAATGAAGCCATTCTTATTGCATCGAAAACATCTATATTATTTTGAACGGCTCTTTTTACTAAAAGATTAATGTGCCCTATAGCCAAATCATCCGGATGTTTGTCGTCAGAGCAAAACATCATTAATTGAGAATATTTTTTTGCCAATGGAATTAGGGCTTCAAAATTTTTAGCCGCACTTCCTTCTCTAATTAATACTTTTATCCCTAATTTCAATTTCTCTTCGGCTTCTTCATAGGTGAAACATTCGTGATCTGTACTGATTCCAGCTGAAAAATAGTGTTCTGCAGTTTCTCCTATTAATCCAGGTGCATGCCCATCAATAGGTTTATTGTATTTTTTTGCAATTAATATTTTTTCTAAAACTTCTGAATCCTTGTTTATCACACCTGGGAAATTCATCATTTCGGCTAGGTATCCAATATCCTTGTCTTTGATTAAAGACTCAATTTCTTTACTATCAATAGTAGCACCACTTGTTTCAAAGTTTGTGGCGGGTACACAGGAAGGTGCTCCAAAACAGAATTTGAAAGGTATCGTTTTCCCACTTTCAATCATATATTTTATCCCTTCAACCCCAAGGACGTTGGCTATTTCATGAGGGTCAGAGACTGTGCCAATTGTTCCATGAACTACAGCCATTCTACCAAATTGAGCTGGAACTATCATTGCACTTTCTATATGAACATGAGCATCCACAAAACCAGGTAAGAAATATAAACTGTTGGGATTAGTTTCACTAATCCTATTAATTTGAAAAATACGGTCATCTTTTACCATTATTTCTCCATAAAAAATTGAATTATCAAAAATATTTACAATATTCCCTTCAAACCTTTCCATATATTTGCTGAATTCAAGTTTTAAATTTACACAAATAACAAGAATTATGAAGTTTTTGCAAAATCTTAAGCTTTATTTCTAATTTGGAAATAAATGAAACAGTAATTTTACTTTTTTTATAAGGTAGTTATACTCATTTTTAATAAAAAATATGCATCTAATTTATTGATAAATAAGTTTTTGTGAATTTTATAGCATTTCCTCAATTTTTTAATTTAGTCGAAACTTTATAAATTTACATAAATTAAACAAAATTTAAAATGGAAATAAGCAGTAAGTCAGGGGTTTTTATTGGATTAAAAGAAGTAGTTGAAAAACAAAAGAATCATCTTGAAACAAGAACTACAAAATTTAAAGAAAAAGAACCCGTAATATCTCAATTTTTTGGAAAAGAAAAAATATTAGAGCTTCTCAGCAAAGAAGGGTGTATTGGAATCAAACTAATTTATGGAGCTGACGAAAAAGGAATGCCTTCTACAATTTTAACAGCTGCCGATTTAAGTTTAAAAGTGATTTCAAAAGATACTACCGGATTAAAAGATTTTGATGATAATAGTTATTTAGCTAATGGTCCAAATTGTCCACAAATTTGTAAACCTTAAAATGTTAGATTCAATTTTAAATATCTCATTAAAATACCCTGCTATCTTAATTGGAAGTTTAATGCCTTTAATACCTTTATTTTTCGCAGTTTATAGAAGAAAATATTTGAATAAATCCGCACAAGCTTTATTTTTTTTCTTAATTTTTTTTATTGCTACAGATATACCACTTTGGATCACAAGTGTTTACAAAATAAACAATTTATTATATTCTTATTCGAGAGATGCTTTAAATTTAATTTTGCTTGGCTCAATTTATCTAATTGGTTTAAAGTCTAAAACTATAAAATTAGTCTTGATTTTAACTCTTTCAATAATGGGTTTAGTGTTTTCTTTACAACTATTAAGCCTGATTCCAAAAGGCGAGTATATTTGGATTAACCGATTATTTTTGGGAGGAATTTCTTTGGCCTATTTTTTTAGGTTATTACAAAACCCAATAATCAAAGATATTTTAAACTTTCCTTTCTTTTGGATTAATTCAGGTGTATTATTCTATTGTTTAAGCACCTTAATGATTACTTTCTTTTTTAAATTCACTATTATATCTAGTAATAACCAATTTCTTTACCTTAAATTTATTATAATTTTAGAGTACTTGTCGATTATTATGTTTCTGTTTTTTGCTTATGGTTTCTGGACTTTGAAAAATAACTTTTTTTTAAAAAAGCGATGAATTTTTCAGTTGAAACATTTATTTTATTAGGAACATTTATCCTTACCTTGTTTGGAATATTAGTTATTGGATTTGTTATTTATTACGAAAGACGTCAATTCAGGCTTGAATTAATACAAAAAGAGGGAAAACAAAAAATTGAATTAGAATTTCAACGTAAACTGCTTGAAAATTCAATGGAAATGCAAGAAATTGAAAGACGCCGATTAGCTAAAGATTTGCATGACGAAGTTGGTACATTACTTTCATTGTTAAAAATGGGTAATAATCAATTGTTAAAAAAGAGTGGAAAAATTGCAGATATTGCGGCCTACGCAGTAAATAATCAAGAATTAATTGATGAAACCATTAGCATAGTTAGAAGTATTTCCAAAGATTTAGTTCCACAAACTTTAGAAAAATTCGGCCTTTTTCACGCAATTGAAGAGTTTATTAATAAAACTGAAAAAAATTCAAATATTAAATTTATTTTTACTACTAACAATTTTAATAGCAAAATTAGATTTTCTGGAAATATTGAATTAGCACTTTATAGAATCATACAAGAAATTACCAACAATGTATTGAAACATGCAGCAGCTTCAGAAATCTATTTACAATTTTCCTATTATTTGGATAAGATATTTTTAAGTTTTAGGGACAATGGAGTTGGTTTTGCAATGGATGAGGTAATAAATAATCCTAAAACTGGTCTTGGATTAAGAAATATTGAAAGTAGATTATCAATAATAAAAGGTTCTTTTAAAATAATTACAAATCATAATGAGGGAGTTTTGTACGAAATACAAATAAATGACTGTCATGAAAAAAATTAGAATTGCAATTGTTGATGATCATAAACTTTTTCGAAAAGGTTTAATCTCAATTTTACAACAAAATGAGAATTTAGAAGTAGTATATGAATCTGGGAACGGAAGAGAATTCTTAAGCCATCCTCAATATTTAGAAATTGAAGTAGTTCTATTGGATATTGAAATGCCAGAACTTGATGGCATTGCTACAACTAAATTAATAAGAGAAAGCAATCAAGAAATCAAAATTATTATTCTTTCTATGCATGATGAAGATCAATTTGTGCTCCATCTCATGGAAATTGGAGTAAATGGATATTTATTGAAGGATACTGATACTGATGAGGTAGTAACTGCGATAAAGAAAGTATATGATTCTGGGATTTATTTTTCCGATTTTGTGAGCAGAATTATGTTGAGGAAAATGAATAAAACTCAACAATCAATTAATAAAATTTTCAATTATAAGACAGATTTATCTGGTAGAGAGTTAGAAGTATTAAGATATATTTGCGAGGGTCTAACAACAGCTGAGATTGGAGAAAAAATGTTCATAAGTCCAAGAACTGTAGAAGGTCATAGATTAAGAACTATGGAAAAATTGGGTGTTAATAATACAGCCAAACTTGTGGCATTTGCAATTAAAAATAGCCTAGTAAATATTTGATTATTTTGCTAAAATAGCTGTTGCTTCTAATTCTACTAAATATTTTTTATCTATTAATTTGTTTACTTCAACCATGGTAGTCGCAGGCCTTATAACTCCAAAAATCTCATTATGTGCTTTGCCAACTTTTTCCCAATTTGCAATATTAGTTACATAAATTCTTGTCCTGACTACAGCATCTAAGCTTGACCCCAGTTGTTTTAAAGTATTTTCAAGTTTCAATAAAATAAATCTAGTTTGTAAATATTCATCACCTTCACCTACTATTTCACCACTATGGTCAGTAGCGACTGTACCACTAACTTCTATTACATTGCCTACTTTTACTGCTCTTGAATATCCTACTAAATCTTCCCACTTAGAGCCTGACGACAAATTTGTTCTTTTCATATGGTTTTTTAATAAAAATAATAAAGGTTATTAGCACAAATCGATTATTAACTTTTTAAAATGTAAAATTAAAGAAAAATTCTTAAGTCCAAAGTAATTATTAAACAGATAGCTTTTTTGATCTCAAATAATTTATGTCCGAAATTAGTAAACATTAAATGTTTTAATTTACATCTTTTCTGAAAAGTTTGTTTAGAAAAAATAAAACTGTTTAAGACCTTAAAAAATGGTTTAAAATAAAACAATTTAATTCTCAAAATCTATATATGGGCTTATTTTTGAAATTGTAATTTCATCTAAAATTTTAATATCTTTTAAATCAGTTAAAGTTTTAAAATTGCCATGTTGTTTTTTAAAAGCAATGATTATTTTAATTTGGTTAAAATTAAGGTAGGGATGTTTTTGATTAGCAATTTGGTTTATTTTAATCTTCTTAACAGCCGTACCGATAAATACATTTTTTAATATCTCATTCATTACTTCTGGCTTTATTCCATAAGTTTCTTGAATTTGATCCAAATGATAAAACCCACCTAATAAATCTCTGTATTTAATAATTCTTTTAGCTAAAACGCTACCAATTCCATTTATTTGAATCAATTGAGAAGTGTCGGCTTTGTTTATATCAAATTTTTCACTTCCTTTTTTATTTTTTTCAAAATCCGTGGAAATGGGTGCCTTCTGATTTGATGTTATCACAACATATTCTTGATTGTCGTATTTTTTTTCAACAATTTTGGCTGGCAGTAAGATTAAACTTTCCAAAGATTCATATAGAGCAGGTTTCAAACTATAAATTTTTAATAAATCCTCTTTTATTTTAAATTTTCCTCCTTTTAATCTATATTTAATAATAGTTTTTGCTGTATAGCTTGGGAAACCTAAATCAATAAGTTGTTGTTCTGAAGTATTGTTTGGGTCAAAATTAAATCTTTTGAAGATCTTTTTTTGATAACTTTCTTTGTTTTTATAGTTTGATGAGAAGTTTTTTGAATCCTTAAAATTTTCTTCATTTTCTTTAGGAATAGGAGTATCTCCATATTCCTTTATGACAATTTCACTTTGAATACTAGATGAAAAATTTGAATATGAAAAAGTGATAGCCAATGAAAACACAATAATTGTAAACAATAATATAGCACCTTTAGCCTCGTGTATGCTCAATTCTAAATATTCTCTTAAGAATGCAATTATTTTTTTCATGGATTTATTTAAAAAAAAACGCCTTTCAATTTTAATTAAAAGGCGTTTATTGTGTCTATTTTTTGAATTCGAGACTTGAAATTCCGAATAATGGCTTATCTTTTGAATTCGGATTTCTAAAAACCAAAAATAAATTTTCTGGTTTTTCAGGTACATTACTTAAGGCAATTTCTAAAGGGCTTGAGTTGCCTTCTGGTATATTTACTTCTCCAATAACCTTTCCTTCCTTATTTCCAATTCTTAATTCTATGATGCCACCAGCTTGCCCTTTTTGTGAAAAGGCACTTACTTTAATTTTAGAAATTCCATTAAAGTCTATTTCATTATATTGAACATAACTTCCATCATTTGCAATAACTAGATTGCCTAAAGGAGTTACAGTGATATTTTGCGTATTTTCAGCTTTGTCATAAGATGTAGCTTTAATAATAGGACTTTTTAAAGAATAAGATTTGGAGGTAGAAATGGGTCCTATTATCTTTCCCCCTTTATCAGTGTAAGTAGCTTGTATGATGTAAGCACCTTCTTTTTTGTTTTTATGTAAAGTCCCATTATAAGTTCCTAATAAAGGTTGAGAGATTTTTTTTACATCATTTATCGACAAAATGTAATCTGAAATATCTTTTGCATCTATTAAACTTAACTGAGGATGAGCAGCCATAGCTTGTTCACCCCAAACACCCCCACCTCCACTAATAATTTTATTTGCAAGCAATGCTATATTTGAAGTATTTTTCTTGTACTTAGAAGCAATATCTTTATAAGAAGGGCCAATAGATTTTTTATCAGCGGCATGACAGGCAACGCAATCACTTAATCCAATTAATCTTTTACCTGTAACATAGCTTTCATTTGATTTATGGCCTTGCTCTAACATAGTTTTATCAAAGCCTTCTAAATAATTGATGCTCACCATTACATCTTCTGGATTTATTCCTTTATTTAAAATTCCATCTTCCTTATCTTTAACATTTATGGAGTAATTAAATTTATCATCTAAGAAAAAGCTTTTATTTGAAGTCAACTGGATATTTATTTCAGGTACGGAATTACCTACTTTAATTTTTATTGTTTCTTTGCTTTCGTTTCCTAAAGTATCTTTTACTAATAATAGGACTTCATAAAACCCAGGTTTTTGAAATATCACCATTGGGTTGGCTAACTTTGAATCAAGAATACCTTTTCCAAATTTCCAATTAAATTCAAGTTTATCATTATCATAATCTATGGTACCAAAAGAATTAAATTTTACAGAAAGTGGTGCTGCACCTTCTACCACACTTGCAGCCATTTTAACATAAGGTTTTCTATTCCCAGCGTTAAATTCTATTTTAGAAAGGGTCGCTTCTTCATTTTGAGAAAACCAATTCATTCCATAATCTAAAACATAAAGTTCTCCATTTTTGTTAAACTCCATATCGATAGGATGATAGAATTTTGAATTTGGCATAAATCGTTCCATACCTTGATAATTACCATTTTTATCCAATGAAATTAAGACAATCCAGTCTCTCATCCATTCATATGCAAACAATTTGTTATCAAAATAATTTGGAAAAGTTCCCTTTCCAGGCACATGTTCATTATAATTGTAAACAGGACCGCCCATTGGATTAGCACCCCCTTTTCCCATTAATGGAAATTCTTTGGAATCTCCATAGCCATACCAAACCATTGGCTTTTGAGTGGGGGGGAGGTTCTTTAATCCTGTATTATGAGTGGAATTATTAACCGGTTTTTCGGGATCAAATTTTTCTCCTGATTCTTTAGTTTCAAAATTATATGCATTATAGGCAAAATTATTCCCTGCAAAAAGGGGCCAACCGTAGTTTCCAGGTTTTTTAGCTTGATTAAATTCTACATAACCTTCTGGACCGCGTTTTTCATTAGTTTTTCCTGCATCTGGTCCTATTTCACCCCAATAAAGAAATCCATTTTTTTTATCAACAGAAATACGATATGGATTTCTGTTTCCCATTACAAATATTTCGGGTCTAGTTTTTTCAAATCCTGGGGGGAAAAGATTTCCTTCTGGAATACTATAAGTTCCGTCTTCATTTGGTTTAATTCTTAAAATTTTACCTCTTAAGTCATTTGTGTTTCCTGATGTACTTAATGCATCCCAACCTTGCCTCCCTTCTCTAAAATCAATAGGTGCATATCCATCGGAAGCAAAAGGATTAGTATCATCACCAGTTGAAAGAAATAGATTTCCTTTTGCATCCCAATCAATAGAACCACCAGTATGACAACAATCTACTCTTTTTGCATGTATTCTTAAAATAACTTTCTCGGTATTGTAAAGAATGGTATCTGCGTTTTGATCATAAGTAAACCTACTTAGAAATTGATCGCTATGTTGATCTGTCTCTGGTGAATAATAAAAATAGACCCAATTGTTTTTTTCAAAGTTAGGATCCACACCTACACCCATTAAACCATATTCAAATTTATTGTATACATTTAACTGGCCTACTTTTTTATAAACTTCTTTTTCAGGGTTCCACATTTTAATAGATCCTTTTCTTTCAACCAATAAAACTTTTCCATTTGGCATAATGGCTATTTCGGTGGGTTCGTCTAAATTTTTGATAAGATTAGTTCTGTTAAATCTATTTTCTTCTGGTGCTCTATTAGTTTTACATTTTGAATAATCAAGTTTATTGGACCAAACATATTTTAAACCTTCGATAAAATGATTTGTCATCAAAGGTTCAACAAATGTTTCTGCGGTATGACCAAAATTTGAATAAAAAGATTTTCCTCCATCATATTCATGGTACCATGCCATTGGATGGAAATCACCCATTTTACCCATTTTATATGAATTTTCATCTACTTTAATAAGGAACTTTAAGGTTTCAGTTTTAAGAGATTTGAAATCATAAAATTCATCTACTTTTTCAAAAGTTTCTGGCATATGGGCTGTGGCTCGATGTGTCTTATCTATCACAGTCATTTTTCCTTTTTGCACATTAGAAACATCACCACCTGGATGACTTGCAAAATATCCTCCCATTAGATTATTATACCATGGCCAATTATACTCAGTGTCTGAAGCTGCATGTATTCCAAAATAGCCGCCTCCTGCTTGGATATATCTTTCAAAATCAGCTTGTTGAATAGGATCTAAAACATCTCCTGTTGTGTTTAAAAATACAATTGCATTGAACTTTCGTAAGTTTTCTTCATTAAAATCTTTACTATTTTCAGAAATAACTACACTAAATCCCTCTTTTTTTGCCAATTCTTCAAAAAATATTTTTCCTTCTTTAATCGATGAATGTCTGTATCCGATAGTTTTGGAAAAAATTAAAACACTATTTTCTTGTGCATTTGAAATTAAAATATTGAAGAATAATAGAAAGGTAAGGTTGATTTTTAATAACATTACTTGAATTAAATTTAAATTGCTAATATAATGTAAATATGAGATTTATGAAAAATTTGATACAAAAAAAGCCGCAACAGATTAACTTTACGGCTTTAATAGATTTATATAACTTTTAAATCGGTTCTTCTATATCTCTGAATTTTACCACCAGTTGGTCATTGATAAATTCTTCTAATGCCACGCTAGTTGGTTTAGGTTGTCTTTCATAAAACTTAGAAATTTCTATTTGTTCACGATTTTCAAATATTTCTTCTAAATTATCTACACTTGAAGCAAATTCACTTAATTTTTGAGTTAATTCTTCTTTTGTCTTGATCGCTATTTGTTGAGCTCTTTTTGAAACTACGAATATTGATTGATAAATATTCCCTGTTTTAAGAGCTAGAACATCAGTATCTCGTGTAACTATGGATGCATTGATTGCCATGATTTCTATTTAATTTGTATTAAATTCAAAAATAATTTGCAAAGATATAAAATAAATTAGTAAATAGCTCAAGTAAGTCTTAAATTTTTACTTCAATCTTGTCTTCTTTTTTCTTTGGCTCAAATTTCTTTAGTTCTCTTTTCTCATTTTCAGCCTTTATTTTTGCTTCTTCTATTTGTTTTTCAATTTTAGCTACTTCTATTAGCCCTTTTAAAGAATTGTCATACGTTTTTTGAAGTTCTTTTAAATATTTACTAGAAGGATACTTATCAATATAAATTTCATAATATTTAATGGCTTCATTGAATCTTTCTTTTTGTTTCGAGTAAAAACTAACATTGGCTAATTCATACTGAGCTATAATTTGAATAAAAGTTAATTCTTCATTAAATTTAGAATCAGGAAAATCCTTTTTAAAATTTTCAACACTTATAACAGTAGCTTTATAGTTACTTCTACCACCAAAAGAAGGCTCTCTGGTTTTAAAATATTGTTTTGCTTTGTCATAAGATTTTAGTTCTAGCCTAAATCGTAAATCTTTTAAATCTTTTGTACAAGAAGCTGCATATTTACTTTCAGGAAAAGTATTAATAAAGGTTTGGAGAGCGTCTATAGCGGTTAAAGTACTTGTTTGATCTAGATTATGAGGTGGAGAGTCTTTAAACATAGAGTAGGCATTCATATAGAATGCTTCTTCAGCAAAAGGGCTATTGGCATAAGTTGCATAAAAAGTCTTAAATAAGTAAGAACTCATTTGGAATTGGCCTTGATAATAATTACAATAAGCATTATAAAATTGAGCTTTTTCAGCTGTACTGTCTCCTTTTAATAAAGGAGTAATCTCCTCTAATAAAATACCCGCCTTATAATAATCTGCTTTAACATAATATGAGATAGCTGCTAAATATTTTTCTTCAATGGTGCCTTTTTTTTGTAATTTATTGAATTTTTTAGAACAAGAAAATAGTGAAAAAATAAGGCTCACTAATAAAAGAAGTATTCTAGAAGAGTTTAATTTCATTCCGAAAAAATAGAAAGGTGTTTTAAAATAAACGGTGAAAGGATAATAAAATTTGAATTAGAAATTTAATTATGGCGTACCAAAAGTTTTTTGGTAGCAATTTTCTTTCCATCAATAACCAATTGGTACATGTAAATTCCAGATTCCCAGTTGGTTGTGGCTATTTTTAATTTGTCTGAATTTTTTTGTAACTCAAATCCTGCTATTTGAATACCTAACAAATTGAAAAAGCTTACATTAGCTGAATTAAAATTCCCAACAATTTTATAATCTAAATTTGCAAAATCGTTAGCAGGATTAGGGTAAATATTGGAGATAGTAATTTTTTCGTTTTTAAATAATTTTTCAGGGGAACTTTCTTGTGAAGTACTTATAGATACAATTCCAGTGATATTATTTTTCGCAGTATTGCTAATAATTAAATCTCTGTAGAATTGAGTAAAAGAAGGCTTATTATTTAACTTAATTTCTTTTGGAAGTTTAGAATTTGGAGAAACTAAATTATTTATAAATATTGTCGTCTTTGGATTTTGACCAATTGTTAATCTTGATTTTTCAAAGTTTTTTTGAGCAAAACCAAATTTCCCAACCATTAGTATAGTTGTTAGAAGAAAAAAGATTTTGAATGTAAATTTCATTAATAGGAAAAAAAATATTTTTAAATTCACAATAATTACAAAAATAGTAATAAATATTAAAACTTTTACTCTATTAGACGTTATTTTTTGTTAAAAGGTTGCTTTAAATACAATAAAAGGTTTAAAAAGTATCTATTTTAAGTATTTTTCACAAATTTCGTTCACAAATCTTTTAAGTTAAAAGACTTAACAAGATATTTTTGAAACCCTATTAGCATGTCTTTCGCCTTCAAAAGCTGTATTAATAAATTGTTTAACACAATCTAATGCAATTTTAATTCCTATGAAACGAGCAGGTAAACACATTATGTTGGCGTCATTATGCAATCGAATCAATTGTGCCACTTCTGAATCCCAAACTAATCCCGCTCTTATATTTTGATGTTTATTAGCTGTCATGCAAACACCGTTTCCACTGCCACAGATTAAAATTCCAAAATCAAATTCTTTATTTTCTACGGCAATTGCCAAAGGATGTACAATGTCGGGATAATCTACTGAATCAGGAGTATATGAGCCAAAATCAGCAGTTTGAAAATTTTGCTCTTGAAGCCAATTTAGAATAGTTTTTTTACATTCAAAGCCGGCATGATCGCTACCGATTGCAATTTTTAATGACATTGTTTTTATATTTAAACTTTATGACGTAAATATACGTTGTTGATTTCGCTAATGTATTACAAAGAAAAGATAAAATGAATGAAATAATTGAAGAAGGAAAGATAAAAGCTGCTTTCGAAGAAAGAAATTGGAATGAGATACAAAGTCAAGATTCTTGGCAAATTTTTAAAGCTATTTCAGAATTTGTTGAAGGATATGACAAATTGGCTAAAATTGGGCCTAGTGTTTCTATTTTTGGGTCTGCTCGCACAAAATCCTCAAATAAATATTATAAATTAACTGAGGAAATTGCAGCCAAATTAGTTGAAAAGGGGTATGGGGTAATAACTGGAGGTGGGCCCGGTATTATGGAAGCGGGAAATAAAGGAGCAAAATTTAAAGGAGGGAAATCTATAGGTTTAAATATTGTTTTACCTTTTGAGCAGGTACCAAATAAATATGTAGATATTGATAAAAGTATAAATTTTGATTACTTTTTTGCTAGAAAAGTTTGTTTTATCAAATATTCACAGGGGTTTGTTGTTATGCCTGGTGGTTTTGGGACTTTAGATGAACTTTTTGAAGCTCTAACATTAATACAAACAAAGAAAATTGGGCGTTTTCCAATTGTATTAGTTGGCACAGAATATTGGGGTGGACTTTTACAATGGATAAAAACAACAATGATAACTGAAAAAAATATTAATGCTGAGGATTTAAATTTAATACAATTAGTAGATTCGGCGGATGAAGTTGCAAAGGTTATCGAAGAATTCTATGGGAAATATGTTTTAAAGCCAAATTTCTAATAAAAACTAGGTATTGCCACATTGTTATACCCAGTTTATTAAAATAATAAATCTAAATCTAAGACCTCTTTTAGTTTCCAAATGTTTGGATTTTTAATAGACATGGCTTCAAATTTTTCTTGCTCTGTTCTTGGTTTTACTTTAGTTTCTTCTTTTGTAACAATTGCATCACAAATTATTTCAGAATTTTCAAGTTTTTTTCTTAAAAAGTCTAAAAGTTCTTGCCTGATTTCGTAGAAAACATCATATTGAACTTTATTGAATAATTTAAAAATGAAATTTGAATTATTTAAATCAAAATCACTTGAAAAAACTATTTTTTCCGTTTGTGAATTACGTTGATTAGAAAATTCAATTAAAGCCCCTACGGCATGTCCTCTAGTAATGGGCTTTTTGGTTAAAATATTTAATGACTCAATGTCAATAGCTATTTTTTTGTCAGATAAGTGCTCCAATTCGTATTCAAATGCCTTTACTGATTTTGAAGACTTGAAACTTGTTTTTTTTGAAAATTCTAAAATTGGTTCGGTTAATGGCTTAAAACTTGCTAAATCTTGCTTGTCACTGCTATTTTCTGGTACAAGATTGCTTTCATTCTCTAAGTTTAGCTTGTCAATGTTTCCATTAATTTTTTTTTTTGACCTTCTATTTCTGGAAGATCTGATAAGTTAAGTACAGCAGTAATTTGAGAAAGTTTTAATAATCCTATCTCAACATGAAGTCTTTGGTTTTTTGATGCTTTAAACTGAATATCAATATTGGAACCCACACTTAAGCCTGAAAGTAAAAAACTTGTACTTATATATTTAGCTTGTTCAATGTATTTTTGCTTTATGCTATCTGAAAGTTCCAATAAGTCAATCGTTTGAGGACTTTTACAAACTAAAATATTTCTAAAATGTTCATTTAAACCTACTACAAATTGGTGAGCATCAAATCCTTTAGACAAAATTTCATTGAAAATAAGTAATACTTTATTTATATTTCCTGCATACAGCTCTTCTAACATGCTTAAATAATAATCGTAATCTAACACATGAAGATTTTCTAGCACATTTTTAAATACTAAATTTTTATCTGATGAAAAGGTTACATTAAGGTCAAACATTGAAAGTGCATCTCGCAAGCCTCCATCTGCTTTTTGGGCAATTAATTCTAGTGCTTCAGGTTCAAAAGAGATATTTTCTTTAAAAGCAATATTTTGTAGATGAGTGGCCATTTCCTTAATCTGAATTCTATTGAAATCAAAAATTTGGCATCTACTTAATATTGTTGGAAGTATTTTGTGTTTTTCAGTGGTAGCTAAAATAAAAATCGCATAAGAGGGTGGTTCTTCCAATGTTTTTAAAAATGCATTAAAAGCAGCCTGAGAAAGCATATGAACCTCATCAATTATATATACTTTGTATTTTCCATCTTGAGGTGGGAATCGTACTTGGTCAATCAAATTCCTGATATCTTCAACTGAATTGTTCGATGCAGCATCAAGCTCGTGAATATTAAAAGAGGCGTTTTGGTCGAAGTTTCTGCAAGAAGTACAATGATTACAAGGTTCAGTTGCATCGCTTACATAAAGGCAATTAATAGTTTTAGCTAATATTCTTGCACAAGTTGTTTTTCCTACACCTCTTGGGCCAGTAAACAGGAAGGCCTGAGCTAATTGATTTGATTTAATAGCATTTCGAAGGGTAGTGGTAATATGAGACTGACCTACCACAGATTCAAATGTGACAGGACGATATTTTCTAGCCGATACTACGAAATTTTCCATGTCACAAAGATATAAAAGAATTTTTTAAGACATACGATAGCTGAAGTATTTTGCTAATTTTTTAGACAAAATAATTTTTAAAAATTTGTCAAATTTATTGAATCTGACTAGGCATTTTGTGAATTTCTTAAGCCCTAAATCTTTAAATTTTTCAAAAAATTAGCATTACTTTTCATAGAAGTTAAAGAATCTTTTGGATATTCTTCCTGCTCTACAAAGAAATACTTTACTCCATAGTCACTTGCAGCCCCTAATAATTTTGAATAATCTATGACCCCATCTACTAGGTCTGTTTGTTTAGGTATTGGATCTTTTACTTTTAATTGCTTAACATGACACAACTCATACCTATTTCCGTATTTCTTTAAATGTTCAATGGTGTTTTCGCCAGCGGCTTCACTCCAGCACATATCCAATTCAAAACAGACTAAATTAGGGTCTGTGTTATCAATTAAAACTTTTTGTCCTTTTAGGCCATTTACAAATGCAAAGGAGTAGGAATGATTATGGTATCCAAACTGTAATCCAAATTTCTTACATAATTCTCCTTTTTTGTTAAACTCTGATGCTTTTTGTTTCCACCCATCTAAATCTTTTTGAGGACCAATACTAGGACAAATGATATATTTAAGTCCAACTTTTGCAGCTTTTTCAATAAGGGATTCTGTAATTCCATTTAAACCCATGTGGGTACTAACCATTTTTACATCTATGTTATCCAAAAAATGTATTGATTCTTCTACTGACATTCCCCAAAAAGGGTCTGTTGAATACGATTCGAATTGCTTATATCCCATTTTGGCGAGAGCCTCCATAGTGCCTTTAGCATCTTTGGGCATTAAATCTCTAACACTATAAAGTTGACAACCAAATGTCTTTAATTTTTTATTGGCAGCAAATAATTCAGTAGAAATCAAAGGGACTGTGGCAAATAATGTTGTTTTTTGAATAAATGATCTGCGGTTCATGGGTAAAAGGTTTGATTTTTTTCAATTATAATAATAAAGGTATAAGATTTTATATTAATTCTAGATATTATTTCCTAAATTCAAGTAATAAATGCAACCGCTTGCGGTT
>JANOMP010000198.1:0-5022 GCA_031420365.1 Cytophagaceae bacterium | reverse complement strand
AGAAAAGGAGACTACGAGCTGGAACCGGGTATGACCCTAAAAAAACTAATAGCCCAAGCAGAAGGCCTAAAACCCGAGGCATTTAAAGAAAGGGCTTTGCTGAAAAGAGAAATGCCTAATGCCGATTCAGAATATATTCAGGTAGATTTAAATAAAATATTCAATGGCAAACAAGAAGATATAGTACTCATAAAAAATGACCTGTTAATTATAAAGAGTTATTCTGACTTGAGAGAGAAAGAGCTAATCGCTATAGAAGGTGAAATTAACAAACCTGGAAATATTGATTTCGTCCAAAACATGACCGTTTCCGATGCCATAGTCTTAGCTGGGGGCTTTAGATATGGGGGAAATCCTTCAAGAATAGAAATAGCCAGAAGGGTGAAGGAAGACGGAGGTGATGCAGATCAAAACGTCCAAATTATCCAAATTAAAATTGATTCCAACTTAGGAATTATAGCCACAACAGACAAAAACCTAATTTTAAAGCCATTTGATAGAATCTATGTTCGTAAAATTTCTCGCTACGAAGTACAAAGAAATGTCACTATTACAGGAGAAATAGCCTATCCAGGGCCGTATTCCTTACAGGATAAAAAAGAAAGAATCTCAGATTTAATTGAAAAAGCAGGCGGCTTAAAAAATCAAGCCGACTTAGGAAGTGCTAAATTTACAAGAAATGGCGTGCAATTAGGGGTTGACCTAAAAAAAGCGGTTGAAAATAAAACTGATGTCCAAAACCTCTTATTAATTCCAGGAGACATTTTAGATATACCTAGAAGAAAAGAAACCGTAACCATCATTGGACAAGTATATAATCCCACCTCATTACCTTATGAACCCGAACTAAAACTAAAAGACTATTTAAGTTTAGCAGGAGGCACTACCGATAGTGCGTATGTAAAGAAAATATATATAAAATACGGAAATGGTCGCCTAAAACGCACTAAATCATTTGCGGGAATTCATAGCTTTCCAAAAGTAGAAAATGGTTCAGAAATATATATCCCATTACACAAAAAACAAAGATGGACTGCCGCAGAGCGAATTGCAGTGAGTTCGGCCATTATCTCAATCTCAACGGTACTCCTAACCCTAGTACTAAGAGCAGCACAATAAACGGTTATCGGTTGGCGGTTATCGGTTGTCGGTTCATTGTTCCTTATTCAGTTGTCAGTTCGCGAATATCAAGGTAAATGTCAACGTTTTTTAGAGATAGACAGAATGACAACTCTGGCATTTGAAGAAAAAATAGGTAAATTAGCGTTGCGAAACAAATCGACGATGACAGAGTCAATCGACGAAAAAGGTCAGATTTTGGGGGTCGAAAGCCCCCAATTATCTGTGCGAAACAAATCTCAGAATCTAGATATCATCTCTGAAAATGGAGTTAAAAATAATTTAAAAACGGTCAACGTTTATTAGGCATAGACAAGGCACAAACCGACAACAGACAACCGATAACAGACAACGGATAACCGACAACGGACAACGGACAACGGACAACGGACAACGGACAACGGACAACGGACAACGGACAACGGATAACGGACAACGGATAACGGATAACGGACAACGGATAACGGATAACAGATAACAGAAAACCAAAAACCCAAAAACCCAAAAAAATGCTAACCCTATACGGAATACCCAATTGCAATACTGTAAAGAAAGCCTTAGACTATTTGAATGCGAAAGGCGAGGAATACACGTTTCATAATTATAAAAAAAGTGGCATTTCTAGAGATAAATTAGAAGAATGGATGCAGCAAGTGTCGCTTGACAAGCTTGTAAATAAAAAAGGAACTACCTATAAAGCATTAGACCAAGCCGAGAAATATGCATTAGAAACACCGATTTCGGCACTAGATGTGCTAATGGCCAAGCCATCTATCATAAAACGCCCTATTGTCGAAGACCAGAAAATTATAGCCTTGGGTTTTGATGAAGCGTTGTATGAAAAGATTTTTAAGCAATTATAAATTAAAACGTTTTAGTTCTGTTACAGCAAAATCGCAGGCTCGAGCAGTAAGTGCCATATAAGTAAGAGATGGGTTTACACAATTTGAAGATGTCATGGATGCTCCGTCTGTCACAAATACGTTTTCGCATCCCCACACTTGGTTGTTCGAATTAAGAACGGAGGACTTTTGGTCTTTTCCCATTCTTGCTGTACCCATTTCATACTTTGATAAATCCAAATGATAATTTATTCTTGTAAACGAGGTAGAATTTCCGGATTTTATATTTTTCATTAGTAGTTCTTTTCTCTTGGATAAGCATATGAATAGTTTTGTCAGGATGGAAATGTGGAGCCTTGAGAAAATGCTAAAAAAATTACCAGGCTATTGTTTGGAAATGGCAAATATTGTTAGCAATTTTATGTCAAAATAATTAGCAATGAAGAAAATTAGCAAAAATATAGCTCATTTAAGGCATTTGAAAGGTATTTCTCAGGAGTATTTGGCCAATGATTTAAACATTACGAGGTCGCGACTTAGCTCTTGGGAAGAGCATCGTGCCGAGCCACCAATAGATTTAATCGTTAAACTATCTGAATATTTTACGGTATCGATAGATTCTATGTTAAAGATAGACCTTACGAAAGTAAAAGATTTGAGGGACTTATTGAAGATTGGAGGCAATCGGATATTGTTTCCCGTAATGGTAGATAAAGAAGGGAAAGATTTGGTAGAGTTGGTGCCTATTAGGGCTTCTGCAGGTTACTTACAAGGCTATAGTGATGAAACATTTATTGAAAACTTACCTAGGATTTCCTTACCATTTACTGATGCAGGCAAATTTAGGGGTTTTCCTATACAAGGAGATTCTATGCCACCGCTAGAGACCGGCGCATACGTAGTGGGCAAGTACGTAGAAAATATTTCAGATGTAAAAGATGGCAAAACGTATATTGTACTCACTCAAAACGAAGGCTTGGTGTATAAACGGCTATACAATAAGATTAAAGAAGACGGAAGCATACATTTGCATTCAGACAACAAAGCGTATCATCCGTATCGGATAAAACCCGAAGAAATATTTGAAGTTTGGAGCTTTGTATGCAGTATAAATGCCACCGACAGCCCTATTTCTGACTTGATTTATAATGCCATTCAAAACATACAAGCAGACGTGGTGCATTTAAAACAACAGAAGTTTATTGCGAACTAGTGATACTTTTTTACTGCGGATCTAATTTTTAACATATACTAATTTCGCTAAATTTTTAATGATTTCAAAAATTAATAATGTTTCTGGGAGCTTTGCATAGGTAAAATCTACTGTAGTAGGCAGCACTTTTAGTTCTAGCCCTATTTTACGCGGGTTTCAATTTTTTTTAAAATATTTAATTTTTTGTATCTATGAGTTTTGCGTGAGTAAATACTATTTTGTCGTCTATATCTACTAATTGCATCCGTATTCAATTTGTAATTTTAAATGGTTTTGGTTTTTTGTATAGTTCATAATAAAGTAAGATAATTGCTATGAAATATATACAGGATACAAATAGAGGTTGGAAGAAAAAATATTCATAAGGTACAATATCGTTTTTTAATATTTTTATACCACTTTCAATGTTTAGAAAGTAAGCTATGCTTAAAAGTATAAATGCATAAGGTCTTCGTGTATAAAGTGCATAGATGCCACCGAATAGTATGGAAGGATGCATATATCTCGAGTGCATTTGGGTATTAAAATAGAAAAAGACTAAGGGAGTTATTGTAGCTATTAGTAGGATTCTTTCTTTTGAAATACCTGTAAACATTTGATTTTTTAATGCTAGAAGTGCTTGCTTTATTAAGGGTTTTATAGCAAAGAATAAACTTATTACAAACAGCAATAAGCCGTATCTATTATAGCTCCTTCCAAATATTCCTTGTTTATCAAATATTTGATTTGGTTCTTCAAAAATCCAATACCAAAAATTAAATGCACCCATGCTTACAAATGGGTATTTACCCATTGATGATTTTACTACATTTAAAAGGGTAAAGAGATCACCCGATAAAATGAATGGCAGTAAGATTAATAATTGAAGGACTACCGCTGGTAAAAGCCAAATCATTAAGTTTTTAAAGGATAAATTTTTCCAAATTTCTGGGAATAGCAAAAGTCCGATAAGGGGTAAAAATATAATTGCTTGCAGTTTAAAATTGATAGCCAAAACCACAAAAAATATACTCAAGGATACTTTCTTTTTTAGACCAAAATAAATAGAAACAAACACCATGCTTGTGTATATGCCATCTACTTGTCCATAAAAAATATTATTATATAAAAAGGCTAGGTTTAATAGAATAAATAAAGTGGCTAGAAATGCTGATTCTTTGGATTTGTAATGATTTCTAATAAAACTAAAGGCTAAATATGCACTAAAAACATCAAAAGCGAGGGTTATGTATTTTATTGAATTTATGTTTGCAATAATGTTTTCTGGATTTCCTTGAAAAACACCGTATAAAAACAAGAAATATTGAAAAAGTGGTAGGTAGTCAATCCCAAACTTATAGATATTTTGAAGGCCATTACCATGAATGTAATTTGCCCAAGCTACCCAGCAAATTCTATCAAATCCTCCGGGGCCACTATCTGGCATAAATACTATAAAAGCCACAAAAATAATTAAGTACCCAAGTAGTATTTTTTTATCCTCTTTTATAATCGAAATAAATCTTGTCATTTGGCGCTATTTTTTTTAATTATTTGTTCTTATAGTAATTTACTATTTTTCAATGAAAAATAAATAGATTTGCTTATTTTTTTTTGAAATTTCTATTTATATTTTTTTTCCAATATTATATTCTTATGATTTTAAATCAAAACAAATCTCATTTTACCTTTTTGTTTTCTGTAAAAATGTATTGCATTTGATTTATTTAGGGTCTCCTTGAAGTTTTTAAATTTTTAGTAATTCTCGGAATTTTCCATATTTCAGGCTCAAATATTTTTTATATTTTCTACTGGAGGATTTCAATTTCTAGGAATAATCCTATTTTTTTGATTTTTTTTGGTTTTTAG
>JANOMP010000197.1:0-3232 GCA_031420365.1 Cytophagaceae bacterium | reverse complement strand
AAAATTCAGGTTTTCACTCTAAATCCTGTAAAACCAAAAAATTAAAAATTTTAGACCTATTATAGAATTATTTAAAAAATAAATATTATTTTTCGGAGAATTCAAGAAAAACAAAAATTGAAATTGAATTTATAGAAATTAATTAGCGGATGCTTTGCTCTAAAAAACGTATTCAACCCTAAAACTCTATAACCTCTCTTAGCATCTTATTAGCAATAATGAGGTGTTTTTTTTTGTTCTTTTTATTAAATAAATCAAGTCAATTTTAAAAGATTTAATTACTTTTGCTCCTATAATCTTTCAACCAAATCGATATGGAATCATCAAGAAGAAAATTTATTAAAAGTGTAGGAGGTATAGCCGCACTTTCAAGTATAAGTCATGCCGCAAAGCCCTTTTCTATTATTAAAAGTCTAGCTATTAGTCCAAACGATAGAATTAGAATTGCTACAATAGGAATGGGAATCCAAGGACATTATGACACCAAAGCTGCACTTAAAAATGAAGGAATAGAATTTGTAGCTGCAGCCGATTTATACACAGGAAGACTCGAAAGAGTAAAGCAAACATTTGGGAACGATATGTTTGTAACTAGAGATTACAGAGAAATTCTTCAACGCAAAGATATAGACGCAGTATTAATAGCTACCCCAGATCATTGGCACGATAAAATAACCATAGATGCACTTCAAGCAGGTAAACATGTTTATTGTGAAAAGCCAATGGTTCAAGCTATAAACGAAGGAATACCTGTAATAAATGCTTGGAAAAAATCAGGAAAAACTATGCAAGTAGGAAGTCAAAGAATCAGTGGGAGCGTGTTTCAAGAAGCCAAAAGGATGATTGCTGCAGGAGATATTGGATCAATAAATTATGTAGAATCCAATTCAGATCGTTTCAGTGCTATAGGTGCTTGGAACTACTCTATTCCCACGGATGCCTCTAAAACAAGTGTAGATTGGGACACATTTCTGAAAGACACCTCTAAAATGCCCTTCGATGCGAATCGTTTTTTCCGTTGGAGAAACTATAAGAACTATGGCACTGGAGTGGCAGGAGATCTTTTTGTTCATTTAATTACAGGAGTACATTATGTGGTAGACTCTAAAGGCCCCAATAGGATTTTTGCCTCTGGCGGATTAAGATATTGGAAAGAAGGCCGCGATGTGCCAGATGTAATGGTAGCCATTTTAGATTATCCTAAAGCCGCAACACACGACGAGTTTCAAATGGTTTTAAGAGTAAATTTTGCCAATGCTGGAACTATTAACAACAGCACTAGAATTATAGGCACTGAAGGTCAGATAGATTTCTCAGGAAATGGCCTAACTTTAAGTAAAAAGAAACTTGCTAAAGCACCAGGATTTGGCAATTATGATAGCTATTTTACTTTCTCCGATGCTCAACAGAAGGAATTTGAAAAAGAATATAATGCTAGATTTTCGGAAGCTGACCGGAAAGCAGAACCTATAAAAGAAGTAAAATTTACACCAGAAGCTGGCTCTGATGAGCATGCAAATCACTTTGGAAATTTCTTTGAAAATATTCGTAAGGGTAGTCAAGGGACTATAGAAGACCCAATTTTTGGTTTCCGTGCTGCAGCCCCCGTTTTAGCCTGTAACGAGAGCTATTTCCAGAAAAAAGCCATCAACTGGGATCCGGTGGCTATGCGAAAAATTTAGCATACATTTAGAATGATACCATAATTAGATTGTTACATGTTTAATTTGTAAGATAAGGGAAAGAATTGATAAATGAAGATTTGATTGAATGACCAATAAAAAAGATTTTTTTTCAATACCAGAAGAAATTTATTATCTGAACTGTGCTGCTATGTCCCCAACTCCAAAAGTTGCAGAGATAGCCGGCATAGAGGGTTTGTTACGAAAATCTCAGCCTCAAGAAATCATAACCACTGATTTTTTCGAAAATGCCGAAAAAGTTAGGGAGTTGTTTGCAAAATTAATCAATTGCCCTACTTCCGAAAATATTGCTATTATGCCTTCTGTTTCTTATGGCGTGGCATTGGTAGTAAAAAATATACTCAAAAAACAAATTCCTATTTCAAAAACAAAAGTTATTCTAATTGGTGATGAGTTTCCAAGTGATGTTTATGGTTGGCATGAATTAATTTCTGAGAGGCCAAAATTAAAAATAGAAACTATTTCAGCACCAGAAACTTTGGAAAATAGAGGACAAAAGTGGAACAAAAAACTAGTAGAAGCATTAGATAAAGATGTTTTATTAATTTGCCTTTCACCTACTCACTGGGCAGATGGAACATCTTTTAATCTAGAAAATATCAGTAAAAAGTGTAAAGAAAACAACATTTTGTTGATCATTGACGGCACACAACACATCGGTGCCATGGAGTTTGACGTTGAAAAAATAAAGCCAGATTTTGTAATTTGTGCCACTTACAAATGGCTATTAGGCCCTTATGGTTCAGCATTGGCCTATTTAGGAGAATATTTTAATGATGGGTATCCATTGGAACAAACTTGGATAGGAAGAAAAAACAGTAATGACTTTAAAAACCTGATCAATTATCAATCTGAATACCAAGATGGGGCTTTCAGATATAATATGGGTGAGTTTAGCAATTTCATTACTTTGCCCATGGTTCAAAAATCTTTAGAGCTTCTAATTGAATGGCAACCAGACAACATTCAACAATACACAAAAAATCTTTCACAAAAATATGTAGAGAAACTAAAAAGTTTAGGCTTTTGGATTGAAGAAGAAGAATTTAGGGCTTCCCATATGTTTGGAATCAGAATTCCAAGTAACATTTCCATAGAGGCAATTCAAAAAGCAATGCTTGAAAACAAAGTGTTTGTGTCGTATAGGGGTAATGCTATTAGAATTTCTATTAATGTTTGGAATACAAAAAAGGACTTAGAGCATTTTTGTAAAATATTAGAAAATCTGACAAAATAAATTATTTTTTCAATACCGCTTTTTTTTTATCCCAATTTGTCTATTAGCATATAAAATAATTATTTTTCTTTTTAATTCTGGATTTACAGGATTTAGAGTGTCCCCCTGAATTTTATAAACTTTAATTAATGATTGCTGTTTACTGAATTTGTTGTTAGCCTTACTTTTGCGTTTCGACGCACCGCAGGTATGCCTGTCCAATTGAAAAAAGCCGAATGTCGGACCAACTGGAATGCCAGCTCAGCCAAAAACACTCACAAAAAAAAATCCTGACTGGCCGTCCGCCATGAAT
>JANOMP010000196.1:0-1043 GCA_031420365.1 Cytophagaceae bacterium | reverse complement strand
CTAAAAACCAAAAAAAATCAAAAAAATAGGATTATTCCTAGAAATTGAAATCCTCCAGTAGAAAATATAAAAAATATTTGAGCCTGAAATATGGAAAATTCCGAGAATTACTAAAAATTTAAAAACTTCAAGGAGACCCTATTTACACAAGTAAAAACTGATGGCCGTACCCTATTTTTGGACAAAATGGATTCAATTCAAGATTATGACGGCACTATCAAACCCGCACAATTAGATTTCTGCACAGATGTATTGTATCAAAATAGTGAATTGGAAGTTTAAACTTTCATATAAATTCTTTGAGTTGAATTCTAAACAGGCCTGAACTAAAGAAATGTTTTTAGCTCAGTAGGTAAGCTTCAAGGATAATCAACTTTCTGAATAAAAATTTATGCGTTGTTGTTCTCCACGTTTTATATGGCGTATAATTTTAGTAATAATATATGATTTGGTTACCCATGTAGCTACAGAGTCGTCAAATTTTTGATTAATTTGGAGTTCAACTTCGAGAATATCTACCTTTGCAAAAGATTCTCCTTTATCAATAAGTTCATAAAAACCAGGATCATTTATTTTGGCTGTTATTTTGCTCCCTTTATTGTAGAAATCCCATTTTAAATCCTTTTCAAAAGAAACTCTTATTACATGTAGTGTTGAGGCTTCTATAATTTGACGCTCTCCCTCTTGAATGAAAGAAGATTTTGTCGCCATTGATGCGAAATCCTCTTTTTCAATCCGTACATATGGTTTTTCATATTTATCAGTAATCTCAAATGCTTCTATTGCTGGGTCATTGTTTAGAACATCGAAATTTTGAGTTAAGGCATCTTTGATTATTATATTTTTATCATATAGTTCATAAATTGTACTATCAATCACTAATCTCTCATTATTTTGATTAATTACCTTAAATCCGCAGGCAGTATATAAAAAGGAATCTAAAAAGCTTGAAAATCAATGACTTAAAATCTTTTTTCTTCCCCAAAAATTCACTATATTTAGTGAAATACCTGACGAGATGAAAATTACAACAAGTTTAGAAA
>JANOMP010000195.1:0-1911 GCA_031420365.1 Cytophagaceae bacterium | reverse complement strand
CATACAATTTTCAGTTTTCAAAAGCAGTGTCGACTACTATTGGTCAACCTATCGAAGGGTTCTTCAATTGGTTAATAGAAAAAACGGACATCCAGAGAGCAAGCAAAGTTCGTTCAATCAAAGGACTACAAGTCCATATTTTTGGAAAATTAGCTGCCGCTTTTTTGAACATTGTATTTGAACATCTAATTCACATTCGTAATGATAATGGTGGCACGGGGGCGACCACTCGCTTTGTAGCCCATACTATTCAGAAATATTTTGCTGACAAAAAGAAACCAATTGTGATTCAGGAGTTTACCAAGCCGGCAACACCAGAACAAAACGCACATATAGAATCATATCATAGTATAACAGAAAGAGTGATCTGTCAAAAATTCCAATTCGATGACCTAATTTAATTAAAAAAAAGGTTGAATCCACCCATTTAGAATTGATTTAGAAAAATAACCTTTAAACTCCTCCCAATTCTTCATAAGCTGATTGGATGCTTCTAGCAATACCATCGCCTTTCATCTCTGTAACGCCAGGAATAGCAGTTATTTTGAAAATTTCTTCTTTGGTTTTGCCTGCTTTCATCTCGCTTTCTACAAAAGCCAGAAGTTTAAATAGATAGTCTTGAAAAACCTTAATATCATCTTTGTTTCCTGTAATTTTTTCAGGATCAAATGCATGTCCGAATATAAAAATAGTTTGGCTGTCAAATGTGTTTAAAGCCTTATCTAAAACCGAAATCCAACTCTTAATATTTGCTCCTGTCGACCTATCGACAAAAGGATATCTACGGTTAAAAACTAAATCGCCAGTGTGTACAATATTAGCATGTTCAAAATGGATGAAGCTATCTCCATTGGTGTGGGCTGCACCAAAATAGTGAGCTTTTATGATTTCTTTACCTACTTTTTGCTTCCAGGTGTCAGTGAAAGTTTGGTCTGGATACAGTTGTTTATCTTCAGTTTTTAATTTTTGAGCAGCATTTTTTTGGTTTTTTAATGAATTTTCATGTGCGACAACATGTTCAACAATCCCTTTAAAAGAAATATTTCCACTTGAATGGTCTGCATGATGATGCGTATTAAGGAGCAATTGAATGGGTTTTTCTGAAAGTTTTTTAAGTTCTGTAATCAAATGTTGCGATTGTTCTGGGAATTGAGAATCTACAACCGCCATGCCTTTTTTTGTAGATAAATAGGCAATAGTTCCGCCTTTTTCCATAAAAACTCCAACACCACCTCTTAGGTCTCGCATTTTGTATGGATTTTCTGCCAGCATTTTTGCCAATAATTCTTTTTCAGATAGAGCTAAAGTTCCTAATGTTATGGCAGTATTTTGAATGAAGGTTCTACGATTCATATTTTTTGGTTTAATATTATAAAATTATTATTATTATAGATTTATTTCGATAAATCGGTTTTTTTTTGAATAAGGGCAATAGAAGTTTTCAAGAAAAGTTAATTTGGATTAAGAATTAATATTTTGTTTTTACTGAATATTCCCCAAAAAATGCAAGTTTCGAACATTAAAATTTACTGATTTTCTTCTCATTTTCTATTAGTTCGGTTTAAGGTTATGCAAATTTAGTTAATATAAGCTTTATAGACGAATGAATCGTTAATATATAATAATTGAGCAAAATTATTTTTTCATTATTTTTCGCTGCAAAATATTAACACATTTAGATAACTCATTATTAATAATGGATTTACAGGATTTAGAGTGAAACCCTGAATTTTATAAACTTTAATTAATGATTGCTGTTTACTGAATTTATTGTTAGCCTTACTTTTGCGTTTCGACGCACCGCAGGTATGCCTGTCCAATTGAAAAAAGCCGAATGTCGGACCAACTGGAATGCCAGCTCAGCCAAAAACACTCACAAAAAAAAATCCTGACTGGCCGTCCGCCATGAAT
>JANOMP010000194.1:0-2450 GCA_031420365.1 Cytophagaceae bacterium | reverse complement strand
ACCAAAACTTTCTATTTGGTCAATCAGTTATTAAAGCTGAAAAAAATTCCATACTGACAATGCAAGAGAAGGAAATTCTTTCTGAAAGTTTTACTTCTTATGATTTAATGAGTTTAGAATCTGCTAAACTAAAAAGTGATTTAAGAAAAAAAAATAAGTCCTTCAAATGTGAAATTCCATCTGATTTATTAGGTAACAGGACACTTGAAATTGAAGAAAACGAAATTAGGACTACTGATTTTCAAGCTTTTAGTTCACATGGAAAAGAAAAAACCAAGTTAGAGAGAAAAAAGGAATGCGACACTTACAAGGGTTATATTGATGGTGATGAAGAACAATGGTTAAGGCTATATGCTGATGACAATATAATCATGGGTATGTTTCACCTAAAAGACAAAGGGGATGTTTTTATTGAGCCACTTTTTAACGTAACCAAATTGCCATCTTCAAAGAACAAATATATAGTTTATGCGAAGAGTGCTCTTAAAGATAAAAAAGCTATTTGTGGCAGTTCTCAACTAGATAAAGTGGTTAATTCAACAAATATTTCACGAAGTGGAGCACGAAATCCTTGGAATATGTGTCGAGTTGTCCGAGTTGCTATTGAAACCGATGGTGAGTGGAATCTATTATTTGGGGGCTACGGCCCTGCATTTGCTGCAATAAATTACGCAAATGGGGTGTATCAAAGTCAGTTTAATCTTAGGATTGAGGTTTCAATTTGCTGAAACATGGTCTGACCCTACTTGGGACCCATACGATGTTTCAAATGTTTACGCTCTTCTTGATCAATTTCAACTTTATTTTAACCAAAATATGTCGTGGGTGAGTAGAGACGTGGCACATTTATTCACAGGAAGATCATTAGATCTAATAAACAATGAATTTGTTGTTTGGGGATTAGCAAGAATAAGTTCGATGTGTAATCCATCGAATAGTTATGGATTTACGTCTACTGCATCTCCTCATATTGAGAGTGTTACAACACACGAAATGGGCCATAATTTTGGTGCAACTGACCTTTCCGGCAATAATTGTGGTACTGTTATGTGTCAAGGCTTTGGTGGTCTTTTCGCTTCAACATTTGACCAGCAATCAACAAATGAAATCAACGGACACTTAAATAATAATGGGTCATGTCTTAATAGTGGAGATATTCCTCAAATGTATGTTGATGGTAATTACATAACTCCATATAGTCAAAATTTCTTATGCCTTTATAACTGGTATAATTTTCACGCACCAGGAAATCATAATATATCATGGAATATCCAGAATAATGGAGCAAATACTTATGTAGTGTATCCAACTGGTAATAATTCGGCAGTAATTTCTACTGCAAGTGATGAAGGGTATTTTACAGTTGTTGCATCGAAATCAAATGCATGTGGCTACACTGAAAGATATTATGGATTTTATACATCATCATGTTACTCTTATCGAGTTTATCCAAATCCGACATCAGATATTATTTCAATTGAATTTGATAAAATAGAAAAAATAGAAGATTTACCCGATAACATTGAGCTTTTTAGTGAAAATTCGACAGTTGCCATTAAATCAGCATCGCCAAAAGAATTATTTAAAAATAAAGATTTGGGTAATAAAATTGAATTTCAAGTAAATGATTTAAAGAGAGGCATTTACTATTTGCATATAAATGATGTGAAAAGAAAGGAAAAACCCAAAGAAATAATCAGAATAGTTCTTGTATAGAATTTCATTTGTAATTTTCGACAGGCAAGTAGAAAGGTAATTTTTGTCCTTTTGCTCGCCTGTTTTATTGCGAACAGTAGATTACAAGTTTTTTTGTTAATTTCTTGCATAGTTACTCGTGACATGCGATTAGAAAAATAATTCAAAGGCTTTTTCCTCGATAGTTTCGCTGCTTTTTACTACAATTCTTTTTACCTTAGCACTCATATTTGGTGGGGGACATTTGATTAGAATTGGTATTTAAAGTCCTTTGCCTCCAACTTAAGCAAGTACGTAATTACTTTATAATAAATTACTTAAATCAATTATTTATCCCACCATCGCACTTGCAAATGTTGGACGAAATAAATGTGAAGGCTCAAAAAAGCATGAAGATCGATATTTGCACAGATGATATTGATAAGGCATTTAATGCAGTTACGAAACATAGCGACCATTTTGTGGAGTGGAAGAATAGAATAGTTCAATATTTCCCAAAAGACGAGTCTGAATTCATGAAGGAAGTATTGATTCGTATTGCTCACAAGCATAAGATTACAAAGCGAAAACTCCATGATCTGGCTAGTCAACGCAAAAAGTCAAACAACTACATTGAACTCATGGACGGTTTAGAAAGAGATGGCTATGTTACTGAACAATCCGACAATTATGTCTTCGTTTCACCATTTTTAAAAGCCTTTTGGAAACGTACTAATCCTTTTTACGATGGAAAATAACATAGAAAAAACTGGCAA
>JANOMP010000193.1:0-6146 GCA_031420365.1 Cytophagaceae bacterium | reverse complement strand
ATGCTCAGAACCAGAACAAAAACTTAAAACAATACTGGAAGCTTTAAATATAAAAAAACGACCCTTCGTGAAATTAAAATCTGTAGTACACAAACCGAAACTCAAAAATCCGCAACTGGCTATTAAAGGCCTACTTAGCTCTGCTTAATACGCAATGTGGGTTAATAAACAACAGCCGAACTTTACTCGTGTTATACTCGCATTGGAAATGTTTGGTTTGGACAGAATTGTGGTTGAGGACTTGCTTGAATCGGTTTTTATTGTCTATTATGCCCAAACACATCTCAATAAAAGAACTATCCCTACTATTTCATATGGACAAGTAGTCAAAAATGTAAACTGGTTTGGTCAGTTCATCGACTATTATAACCAAGAAATAAGTGACCATTCCTCAGAAGTATCACAAATCAAATTTCTTCGTGACGAAATTGTTCTCAACTTCGCGGTTGAAACATTGCACAATTTGTTCGGTGACATTAAAAATACTCCAAAAGAAGTAGTCTTCGGATACTTTGGTTTGCTAAAGGGAATTGAAATAGGTGCTGAAAAATCATATTGACGCTCGACAGACAAATAATTTACAGGCAGACAAAAAACTTGGTGCCGGCTACAGCCACTAACATTTAGCAGAAAGACCCCACTAAAGACCCCTCTAAGTTTGGGGTCTTTTTGCTATTCTGTGTTCAAAATAAAAAAGAGAACCAGTTTTGATTCTCTTTTCTATTAAAGATTTTAAGCACTTATTTTAAACTTGCTATTAACTTCTCATTAATAGTTACATAGTCATCATTTTTGCCTTCTTTAGCTAATGCTAAAGCTACAGTTGAAGTTAACAAAGCACCAGCTTTATCTCCGGCCTTGGCTTGTATTTTAGCTTTTAATGTTGCAATCCAATACGCTTTTGGTTGCGCATTTACTGCTCTGTTGACCCATTCTAATGCTTTACCTAAATCTTTACCATTGTCAAAATAATAACTTGCTGCGGCGAAATACGGTTTACTATCTACATTCATAGCCTTATCAATATCTGCCATGATTTTAGTATCTATATCCGATACTACGTCAAACGTAACTTCTGTTTTTTCCCAAACCATGCTTATAGTAGCAGAATTGCTAGTTTGAGTACTAAACATAATTATAAAGTTTTCAACAGCAAAGGGCATAGTGTTTACTTTCGCTTTAAATCTAGCTACTTCTGCCTCTGGCTTGTAGGTTGGAGCACTAGTTTCTGGCTTACAGAAAATAATTTCCCATTCTGAATTGTTTGGAATAGTTAGTAAAGTGTATTTTCCAGCTTTTAAAAGTTTTCCACCAACTGTAACATCTTCACCAAAAGTAACCAAAGTCTGAGAATTTGCCCCTGTTCTCCAAATTTTTCCAAAAGGAACTAATTCTCCAAAAATTTTCCTTCCTTTTGCTGCTGGTCTTGAGTAGTTAATTTCAATACTTGATAAAGCAAAATCTTGTTTGATTGTTTGCGTTGGGCTAGGGGCTGGAGTCTTTACATTTTGTGCAATTACATTAAATGACAAAATCGAAAGAGCAAGTACAATAATTTTTTTCATTTTTAATTAAAAGGTTTGTTATTGAATAATCGAACATTAATTTTTCAAAAAGAGTTTGAAAAATCAAAATTAGTAAATTTATTGGTTTAATTCATCATAAAGCTGCCGATAATCCTCCATCAACAGGGATATTGACTCCATTAATAGCTCCAGCAGAAGGAGAACATAAAAATGCTACTGCTGAGGCTACCTCTTCTGCTGTTGCAAATTTGCCACTTGGAACATTAACTAAAAGTTGCTTTTCTAGTTTTTGAACTGAAATTTTTAGACTTTCCGATCTCATTTTATTTACTTCTGATAATCTATCTGTTAAAGTGTAGCCTGGCAAAACATTATTTACAGTAATTCCATTTCCTGTGATTTCTTTTGACAAGGTTTTTGCCCACGATGCCACAGCCCACCTAATTGTATTTGATACGCCAAGTCCAATGATAGGTTGTTTTACAGATACAGAAATAATATTTACTATTCTACCAAATCCTTCCTTTTGCATAAAAGGTACAAAAGCTTGTGTAAGCAATTGATTAACTACCAAATGCTGACGAAAAACTTGTTCAAACTTTTCTGTATTTTCTTGTATAATTTCTCCTCCTGTTGGGCCTCCAGTATTATTAATTAACATGTGGTATTCTTTTTTCAGGACTGATATTTTGGATTTTACTAATTCCAAGTTTTGATAGTCTAGAACTAAATAATCATGGGTTTGATTTCCTGTATTTGGTAATAGTTTTACTTTCTCTTTTAAAATATTTTCGCTTCTTGAAACCAATGTAACATTAGCTCCTAATAAAGCAAGTTCAACAGCCGTGGCCCAGCCTATACCTTTTGAGCTTCCGCCCACAAAGGCGTTTTTGTTTGATAAATCAAGATTCATATTTCACTTTTTTTGATCCAAGATTATAAAAAAACCTATCCCAACTGAGATAGGTCTCTTAATACATTTATATTAAAAATTAGTTAAAGATATATCTTAAACCAATTTGTGCTTGCCATCTTGAGCCAATTCCTTTAGATTCAAAAAAAGTGGATGATAAAGGAGTTTTTCCTACTGTTCCTCCCGTCGCAGTTGCACCACCAGCACTTGAAGCTCCAGATGTAACTGCATCTATATTAGGGAAAATAAATAAAGGATTCCTGTCTTTATCATAACCTGTATAAGTCAAGAAACCTGACCTTGAAACCCCTCTAAATACACCCCAATCGGAATTAAGCATATTCGCAAAGTTAAAAACATCAGCACTAACTTGAAATGAATTTCTTTTCCCACCAACTTTAACAAAGAAATCTTGTTTTATACTTAAATCTAATTGACCTCTAGATGGCGTAAATCCTCCATTTCTTTCGGCGTATTGGCCTCTAATCTTACTAAGATAAGGATCTTGGCTAATGAAGGCGTCTAAGTTTGTCCATTGTTGAGCAGCTGTTAATACTTCGGTTCCTCTTTTCATGTCAACCAGTTTTATTTGGCTTGCATCTTTTGGTACAAAAATAAGGTCGTTGCCACTTCCACCAGAGCCATCACCGTTCATATCACCAGAATAATTATAAGAATATGGGTTGCCAGTTTGGTATTCAAAGAATAAACCAATTGTAGTTTTAGTGAATTTTATATATTCTTTAGAGTAAGTTAAACCTGCAACTACTCTATTTTTTACTAGAAAGTTTGAATTTGCTAATGCTATATCATTTGGATCTCCAGATACAACTCTATCTCTCCAAATAGACTGAGCAATAGAGCCACCATCGTTAATAGATTTAGCATTTGCATGATTATAAGCTAAAGTAGCAAAGAAATTATTACTAAAAGATTTTTCTAATTTTGCAGTTACAAAATAGCTATATCCTTCGTTTGTATTTTTCATTAATATGGCATCAGAGATGTTTGAATTAACTCTATTTGCACTTGTAGTGGCTCCAGTTGTTGGGTTAATATTATAAAAAATAGGTCTTTTATCCGCACCAGAAGGCTCACCAATAGAATTAGGTAAGTTTACATTTTGATGATAAACAGCATTTAAATCTTTTGTATATGCTCCTTCAATTGTAGCGACAATTCCAAACGGTGCTTGAAAATCTACAGCCAAGTTACTCCTCCAAATTTGAGGAAACTTAAAGTTTTTCTCCGTTACTGCCAAGTTGTATGAAGTATTCGATGCTGCATTTGCTGGGCGATAGGCATTAACATCAGCACTAAATGGCCGGTTAGTTGGATTATTTACAGAAGTGCTTCCAAATAAAATTCCATTGTTTGAAGCTTGATTTGAAACCCATACAAATGGAACTCTTCCAGTAAATATACCCGTTCCTCCTCTAATTTGAAGTTTTTTATCTCCAGTTACATCATAATTAAAACCTATTCTTGGTGACCATAATAACTGAGTTTTTTGAACTTCGCCTGTATTTATTTGAAGTCCATTACGGAAATATAGGCCAGATGCTGCCGTATTTTGAGCAATATTGGCATTAATAACAGGAATGTCTACTCTTAAGCCAATAGTAAGATTAAGCTTAGGGGTAACTTGAAATTTGTCTTGTACATATAATCCATATTGAGCTGCCTTTATAGAAGCAAAAGGAAATTCACCCGTTGGTAATGCAGAATATTGTAAACGATACTGAGCTGCATTAGATGTGCCATTATTAGCACTAGCATAAAAGTCGTCTAACGATCTAAATTGAAATCCTCCATAATAATTTGGAGCGAATCCATTTTTAAATGAATAAAACTCATTATAAGTGCCTAAAGTAAAAGTATGATTGCCTTTAAAAATATCTAAATTGTCAGATATTTGATATACATCTGTATTTAAAAGGTTATTTGCAGAGAATGGTTCAAAACCAAACGCAGTATATGCTTGGCCTGCACCATTACCTATATCCACAGTAGGAAAAGGAGTAGAGTTACCAAGCGGAGTTTCTCTAAAGTCACGAAAAGCAGTGTAACCCATTTGGAATTTATTCGATACACTTCCGCTAAAAGTACTGTTTAGTTCGGCAATTAAAGAACTTAAATTATTGTTGATTCTATAAAATGAACTAAGAAAAGGTAAAACATTTAAACTTGGTGCACGTCCACCGAGTAATGAACCAGACGCACTAGCAGGAACGTCTCTATAAGATTTTAATAAGTTATATTTAATAGCTACTTTGTGATTATTTGAAAGGTTAATATCTAACCTAGCATTTAATTTATCTGAATTGCTCAATAAATTATACCCCTCATAAGCACCTGGGTCATAATTGTATTTACTTATTAAAAATGATTTAAGTTTTTCCAAGTCATCTTTTTTTACCACTGATTTATTTCCTCCTAAATCCGAACCAGTTGCAGAAAAAGTGCTGCCTGGGTCGTCTCTTCTTTCTTGTTCTGCACTTACAAAGAAAAATACTTTGTCTTTGATTAAAGGCCCACCTATTCTAAAACCAGAGTTTCTAACGGAAAATTTTTGAGCAACTGGGTCTAATTCGTTCTTTTCTCCTAAAACTTTTTTACCTACATAATTTAAGTTTCGGCCGAAATTATATACTGAACCTCTGAATTCATTATCGCCAGACTTCGTGACCATGTTTACACCAGCACCAGTAAAACTTCCCTCTCTTACATCAAAAGGAGCAATGTTTACTGAAATTTGTTCTATTGCGTCTAATGAAATAGGTTGGGCGTTTGTTTGTCCTCCAACAGCTCCTGACAATCCAAACGAATTATTGAAAGCTGCTCCATCAACAGTAATATTGTTAAAGTTTGAGCTTCTTCCACCAAAACTTGGGGCTCCACCAAATGTATTTGAACTTCCTTGAGGTGTTAATCTAGTAATGTCATTAAATGATCTAGACAAAGTAGGAAGTGCTTTAATTTGGTCGCTTCCAACACCTGTAGATGCACCCGTTCTGTCGGAACTAAAAATACTGTTTCTGTTTGTTTTTACAACCAATTCATCAAGCATTTTACCAGACTCTATCAACTTAAAGTTAACATCAGAAGTAGCACCTAGGTTAGCAACAACTCCTTCCATTACAGCATCTTGAAAACCAACAAATGAAACTGAAATTTTGTAAGGCCCACCAATTCTAACAGCTGGAAAAGTGTACTTTCCTGCAATATTTGTAATAGCACCATACTTAGTACCAGAAGGAACATGTACTGCAACAACAGTTGCCCCTGGTAAACCTTCCTTTTTGTCATCTTTTACAGTTCCGGAAATGGCAGAAGTAGAAAGACCTTGTGCTAGTGTATTGTACGAAATACTTGCCAAGACAAATAATAACATAAATACCCGCAATAAAGTAGTTTTTTGATTCATAAAATAAAATTTTAGGTTTGTTATAGTAAATTGATTTAAGTAATAAACAGAAAATCCTGACAAAAGTAACAAAATTTTTAAATTTCGAAATAGTGATTTTTCTGTAATATACTCAAACTTAGAATAGTATAGTAAAATATTGGTAAAGGTAAATTATTATATTATTATGTAAATGATTTCTTAACTTTCTTTAAAATGCAATAAATTTAGTTTCTTCTATTTTATAATTCTTCTAAAATTTTTTTTATTTCGATTGGGGCATTTCCAATGTATCCTTTTA
>JANOMP010000192.1:0-3466 GCA_031420365.1 Cytophagaceae bacterium | reverse complement strand
CCGAAAACTCTTAAATTTTAATTTTCAGTCTTTCTTTAATCAATGTTTTCATTAGGGAATAGGAATTAGGTACTAGGAATTAGTAGCAATTCAAAAAACCAAAAGAAAACAATGTCAAAAAATATTTATAATCAAAGCTATCAGCTAATAGCTATAAGCTAACAGCTAGCCTTAAAGACCTTCATGGTGTTGATAGGGAGGGACGGTGCGACGAATCGCAACACCTCTTTTTATTAAGAACTATGGAAAAGGTATCAAAGACCTTCATGGTGTTGATAGGGCGGGTGAACACCTCTTCCCATTTCGAACAGAGCAGTTAAGCCCCGCACCGCCGATGGTACTTGGATCAAACCCGGGAGAGTAGGTAAATGCCAGTTATTTATTAATGAAGAACAAAACCTCAACAGAAATGTTGGGGTTTTTGTGTTTTATAGGTGTTCGAACAGAGCAGCTAAGCGGAGTGCCGCCCAGTCGTGATGCCGCACCACCCGCACCGGTCGGATGCGACCCCAGCGTTGTACTTGGATCAAACGCGGGCGGCTAGCCCCGGGAGAGTAGCGGTGCGACGTCTCGCTAAATCACTAGGCGTGCCCGCCGTTATTTATTAATGAAGAACAAAACCTCAAAGTGAAAGCTTAGGGGTTTTTGTGTTTTAAGGGGTTTTGAACATAGCAGCTAAGCGGAGTGCCGCCCAGTCGGTATGCTGCACCACCCGCACCGTTCGGAGCGACCCCAGCGTTGTACTTGGTTCAAACGGGGGCGCCCAGTTCCGGGAGAGTTGCGGTGCGGCGATGCGATAAATCACTAGGCGTGCCCGCCGTTATTTATTAATGAAGAACAAAAACCTCAACAGAAATGTTGGGGTTTTTGTGTTTTATAGGTGTTCGAACAGAGCAGCTAAGCGGAGTGCCGCCCAGTCGTGATGCCGTACCACCCGCACCGGTCGGATGCGACCCCAGCGTTGTACTTGGATAATACGGGGACGCCCAGTTCCGCGAGAGTAGCGGTGCGACGTCTCGCTAAATCACTAGGCGTGCCCGCCGTTATTTATTAACGAAGAAACAAAACCTCAAAGCGAAAACTTTGGGGTTTTTGTGTTTTAAGGGGTTTAGAAATGGGAAAAACCGGTTGAATAGGCAAATCACTAGGCGTGCCCGCCGTTATTTATTAATGAATAACAAAACATCAAAGTGAAAACTTTGGGGTTTTTGTGTTTAAAGGGTTTTTTAGAACAGAGCAATTAAGCCCGAATGCCGCCCAATCAGGAGGCCCCTCGCTGCCGCACGATTGCATCTTGTGGCTATTTCAATGCTACTGTTACTTTTAATCTTTATGAAATTTATAATTCCTACTCATCTTTCTATTTACAGTTTTAAAATTTATTATAGATTTAAATATTAAATTTTATCTTTGATTTTGGCTTTTTTTCATACCACACGATGCAATCGTGCGGCAGTAAACATCGTAGAGTGGTTAAAGATAGCCTTAAAGATTTGGTTCAGAAAGTTTTTATCATTTAGCAAACATGAAAGGTAAAGTACTAAGTGCCAAAATATTTGTTTTATTATTTTTGAAATACTTAACCCTTTTTCGCTCTAAGTTCAACTAAGATCTCATTTAGAATATCATTTTGCTCTTCTTTCAACTTTAGAAAGTAATTTATTTTGAGGTATAACCAATAAATTACACATAAAGGAAGTATAAAACTTAACAGCAATACAACAATTGGAAACAGCTGAAATAAACCATGCATAATTATTTTGAAATTTAGTTTATAAAATTACTTCTTAAACAATTCTAGACTCGATTTTAAGCACCTATATTTATAAATATTGGTAAATTTAGATAATTTAAAGAGAGTTCGATATATGAGAATTTCTTCATGGGTGCATTTTGTAAGCTTAAAACTTGGAGAATAATAGGAAATTAAGTATGTTTAACTACTTATTTTCAAACAATTAACTTAATTTTTCTGGTATGTTTCAGTCCCTCTAAGTTATCGAAATTTTTTGTTCTATTGACGTTTTTGTATAATTTTTTTGCCTTCTTTCAAACAAAAACTTTTTACAAATGCAAAAACTAGTATTAAACCTTCAAAATTTTCAACATCTGAAGTTATGACGATATAGGTGCTTTTTCATCTATCTGGTTTTAGAAATCTTAAAATTTTTTATCTCAATTATGTCTGTGTACATATGAAAGATTAACTACTTGGCTGCCGAACGATTGCATCATATGGCTATTTCAATGTTACTATTACTATTAATTTCCATGTAATTTGAGATTTCTACTCATCTTTCTATTGTCATTTTTAAAATTTATAGAAGTTTTAAATATTAAATTCTATCATGGTTTTTGGCTTTTCTACATATCACACGATGCAATCGTGCGGCAGCAAACGAAAGAATAGTAATTTCTCTTTTTATTTTTTTTCAATTCATTAAATAAAAAATACAGTAACTATTCAGGTGTACATCTGAAATTAACCTAAAAATACTGACAATTCTTGAATATGCATAGACAATCCACATTTTGTGGGTAAAAAGCCACCAAATGTGGGTAACAAAATTTGGATTAACTTGCTTATTTGCAGAATTTTGCATATATAAAATAAGGCGAGATTGGGTTTCGAAAAGTTTTCAAAAAAGGAGTTGATAAATCTTGTTGAAACATTACTTGAAAGAGTTAATGTTTTAGAAAAAGGAGTTGAAACTTTGAATTTGAAGGTTGCAGAACTTCAGGAAGAAAACCAAATTTTAAAAGTCAGAAAGAATAGTTCCAATAGTTCCATGTCTCCTTCTGCTGACATGTTTAAATCTAATCAGAGCCTTAGAGTAAAAAGTGACCGAAAAAAAGGTGGTCAACCTGGGCATATTGGGCATACTTTAGAGATGAGTTCAACTCCAGCTGTGCGAAGGCTATTTCCTTCGTACGTGTGAAATGCGGCTTTTAGCCGCAGAGTTAGATTTAAAAATTAAAATAAAATGGAGAAAGGAGGATATCAAATACGGGACCAAAGCAAGCCACATTTTATGACATTTACTGTTGTGGATTGGATAGATATTTTTACAAGAAAAATATATCGAGACGTAATAATTGAAAGCATGAAGTTTTGCCAGAAACAAAAAGGACTTATTCTTCATGGATATGTTATAATGAGCAACCATATTCATGTAATTTTTCAAGCTGAAACTGGAGTCTTGTCTGATTTAGTTTGAGACTTTAAGGTTTTTACAGCCAAAAGTATATTAAAATTAATTGAAGAAGGTCCAGAAAGTAGGTCTGACTGGATGCTTAAGAGATTTGAATTTGCTGCCAAAAGCCAATGGGTGCATCCCAAAATGTCGCTATTAACCAGTTTTTTTTAGACATGGTTTTCTAAAATCCTTTTTTACTAGATTTATTACATTTTCCCATTTTTTATTCATATCTGTTACTCTAATATTGAGCATATTTTTTGCCCCTT
>JANOMP010000191.1:0-10581 GCA_031420365.1 Cytophagaceae bacterium | reverse complement strand
AAAGTAAGAATTGGAAACGCATCGGTAACAGTTATAGAAGGTCAGGTAGCATGGACTAATCCATCAGATAGAAGACTAAAAGAAAACATCCAAGTCAACAATTATTTAGGTTTAAATTTTATAAATAAGCTACAGCCTGTTAGTTATAATTATATTTCAGATAAAACAAAAGTAAAACATGATGGCTTCATAGCCCAAGACATAGAAGCCATTCTAAAAGACCTAAATCTACATTTCAGTGGCTTAAAAAAATCAGGCGATGGAATGTATTCTCTAGCTTATTCAGATTTTGTGATGCCAATGGTGAATGCAATAAAGGAGCAACAAAGCATAATTTCAGACTTAGTAAAAAAAACATCAGAATTAGCAAGTTTTAATTCAGAATTGGTTAAAAAGAATGACAGAAATGAAAGCCATATCCAAAAACTATCAAGCAAGAATGATACCTATGAAAGCCAAATTCAAAAACTATCAAGCAAATTAGAAGAAATAGAAAAAAGGTATCCTATAAGAAATTAATGTGTTGGGAGTTTTAAATGCAAAACATTAAAAAAGAAATTAAGGTATTTAAATCTACTTTTTTGGGAGCATACAATTGACCAAATAATTTATTGCAATTTTGGTGAATTCCATTTCAGTAATAGATAAAAACAATGCTATTTATATTTTTTTACTATTTTAAATCTAACCTAAAGACTATAGTCAATACTTATAACAACCTTAAAATAAATTAATAAGAAAAGAAAAGCAAAGTATAGGAATTGTAATTACATTTGATTTAATACCATAAAAATTAATCAAAATGAAAAACATTATCTACTTCCTTTTTTTATTTTCTACTACTATTTCTTATGCTCAAATATCTACTATTTCTGATGTTGATGGCTCAATTTTAATAACTCCTAGAGGTTTACTTGGAAAAACAAATAGTAGTAACGTGAATAATTTAGCGTTTGGAAAAAATGCTTTAATAAACAGTACTGGTTTTTATAATACAGCCATTGGTATAAATTCACTTTTTTCAAACACAACAGGATTCAATAATACAGCTAATGGCCATCGAGCTCTTGAATCAAATACAACAGGAGGTCAAAATACAGCAAATGGCTATTTTGCTCTTTTGGCAAACACCACAGGATTCAATAACACAGCAATTGGGTTTCGAGCTGGTGTATTAACTGAAGCCTTAATAAACGCCACTGCAATAGGTGCAAATGCAACAGTTAATGTTAGTAACAAAATCCAATTAGGAGATGGCAATGTTAATGCAGTTCAGTTGGGAACAGGTATCAACGTAACATTAGAAACTGGTTTAGTAAAGATAACTGGTGGAACACCGGGTGCAGGCAAGGTGTTAACCTCTGATGCCAATGGTTTGGCAAGTTGGGCATTGCCCGCTGCCACCGGCACAAATACCGGAGATTTAACTTTAACAGCAATTGGGGCTTCTCCAAATGCAAATGGTGCAAGTCTTTCAGGGCAAACATTGACATTGCAACCTGCCAATGCAACCAACGGTGGTCTGGTTACCACTGGCGCACAAACTTTTGCAGGAAGTAAAACGTTTTCCTCAGATATAAATGTGTTTGGTATTACAGTTGGTAGAGGAGCAGGAAGCCAGGATTCTAATACAGCAACTGGTACTGGCGCACTAGCACTCAACACTGCAGGATACTTAAATACAGCTAACGGCTATCAAGCTCTTTATTCAAACACAACGGGCATCACTAACACAGCTAACGGCTATCAAGCTCTTGCTTCAAACGCAACTGGAAACTATAATACAGCTAACGGCTATCAAGCTCTTTATTTAAACACAACGGGCAGCACTAACACAGCTAACGGCAACTATGCTCTTTTTTCAAACACAACAGGAAGCAATAACACAGCAATTGGGTATCAAGCTAGTGTAATAACTGGAGCTTTAACAAATGCCACTGCAATAGGTGCAAATGCCGTAGTTAATGCCAGTAATAAAGTAAGAATTGGAAACGCATCGGTAACAGTTATAGAAGGTCAAGTGGCATGGACTAATCCATCAGATAGAAGACTAAAAGAAAATATCCAAGTCAATAATTATTTAGGTTTAAATTTTATAAATAAGCTACAGCCTGTTAGTTATAACTATATTTCAGATAAAACAAAAGTAAAACATGATGGCTTCATAGCCCAAGACATAGAAGCCATTCTAAAAGACCTAAATCTACATTTCAGTGGCTTAAAAAAGTCAAGTGAAGGTATGTATTCCCTAGCCTATTCTGATTTTGTGATGCCATTGGTTAATGCGGTAAAAGAACAACAGAATACAATTTCTGACTTAGTTAATAAAACAGTAGAATTAGCTAAAAAGAATGATAGTTATGAAAGCCAAATTTTGAAGTTGTCTAGTAAGCTAGAAGAAATAGAAAAAAGATATCCCATTAGGAATTAGAGTCATGGGAGTTTTAAATTCTGAACATTTAATAAGAAAATAAGGGTTTTTTAAATCTACTTTTGTTAGGGAGTATACTAGAATTGATCAAAAGAAATAATAAAGTTCTGGTGTTAGGAAGGTTTGATATACGTATCAGCCTTTCTTTTCTTTTCATCATTATTGCCATATTCCTACCCAACTGGTGAAAATGTAATGATAATTGCAATTAGACTAAAAAAAGAAAGGAGTTACAATTTTAATTGTAACTCTCTCATTTTTTGAGCCTCTTATCGGGATCGAACCAATGACCTACTGATTACAAATCAGTTGCTCTACCAGCTGAGCTAAAGAGGCCTTTTTGTTAAGGTGGTGCAAAATTAATACCATTTAAAATACTACGCAAATGTTTGGAAAAATATTTTAGAAAAAAATTATAAACATTTACTAACAGTTTGATTCTAAATGGCTTAAAATACTATTTTAAGTAGCCGCAATAATTACTCGAAGCTTTTCTTGAAGTTCCTTTAATTCTTTCTCTCCTTTTTCCACTTTTTTCATATATTCTTCTTTTAACTTTTCAGCATTTTTAGACATTCCAAAGAATTCCATGTTATTAAGTGTAAGTGAAATCTCTTCTTCTAATGACTTGATTTTTCTTCTGATTTCGCCTTCTTGTTTTTCTAAATTCCTTGAACCACCTCCAGACTTTAACATCCCTTCTACTTCATTTTGAAAAAACATTTTATCTTTATCTGACTTGGCCATTCCCGAAGCAGATTTTACAAAGCTATTTATTGCTTTAATAAATCTATCTTGAATAATTTGCATGTCTTTTCGAGGCACAAAACCTATAGCTCCAAAAGTTTTTTTGTATTCAGAAAGTTTAGACATCTCACCAGACCCTGATGAGGCTAATGTTTCGATTTCAACACAAATGGCTACTTTTTTAGCAAGATTTTGAATAAACTCCTCGTCTTGAACTTTATTTTCGTTTCTTTTTAAATCAAAATATTGATCACAAGTGGCTTTGAACCTATTATAAAGTGTGTCTTTGTATTTCTCCGGCACATGACCAATGGTCTTCCATTTTTTCTGAAGGTCGATTATTTTATTTGTGTTGGGTGCTGAATGGTCACCAGTAGCAAAAATTGCATCAGCTTCGATACATATAGCTTCTTTTCCTTTAAAATTAGCTTCTCTTTTGGCTTCTAGTTTACCAAAAAAGTCACTTTTGTTTTTGAAAAACAATTTTAATGCACTCCAAAAATCTTTGCTTATATCTTTACCTTTTTCCTTAGGCATAGGGCCTTTGATTGCATTCCATTGCTCTTGAATTGCCATTACTTCTTTCGACTTGGCGTTCCATTCGTTTATGCTGTCGCTTTGGAAGGTAAGATAAGGATTAAGATTTTCTAGAAGCTGCATTTTAGCGTTGTACAGGTCTTGAAGCAAGCTGTCGTTTTCTTTAGAAAGCTCTCTTTTTTTCTCATATACTACATCGAAAGCCTTTTTAAGTCTATTCCATAATGCATCTTGTTCTTCTCTTGCTCCTGGCCCTATTTGTTTGTAGTCAGCTAATAAGTCATTAGCTTTTTTCAGGACAACATTGGTCAAAGCATTTCCTTCCAATGCAGCAGATATTGCCTCAATTTTAATTACTATCCCTTCTTTATTAATAAGGTTTTTCTTTCTGTCTAAATCTTTAAGTTCATTCTGAATACTTCGAATATCAAAATATCTATCTACTAAAGCATTGTAAGCGGACCAGAGTGTGCCATTATGAGGAGAATTTACATTTCCGGCGTTTTTCCAATCACTTTGAAGTTTTTTGAAGGCATCCCAGTTATTTTTCGATTCGCCTTTTTCTTCAATTTCCACTATTTCCCTAAGCTGTTGCAGAAGCCTAGTCTTAATCTCAAAGTAATCTTCTCTTTCTCTTTCTATTTTGTTGTAATATACTTGTCTTTTTTCTCTAATCTGAATTAAAATGCCTTCAAATCTGATAGCAAAATTATCATTTTTATATTCAAATCCTTCTTCTGAGCCATTTTCGGATATGTAAGCCTTTTTTGCCTCACTTTTTTCTAAAGATTGCATTTCCTCAAAAGCGGGTCTAATGGCTTTTATCACATTATCAATGTTTTTTACATCGGAGTTTGATAGGTCACGAGAATTCATGGTTTCTAACATTTTATCAGCCAAGGCCACGAAATCCTTTTTTGAGAAATTAGAAAAATCTCCATTAAAACTGGTAATTTTAGTGGGTTCTTCTATTTCTTCTATTTCGTGAATTTCATCAGTACTATTTTCAATAATAATATTTTCTTTCGAAATGTGAGTATCTGAAGTGTTAGTTTCAGTTTCTGAGGTAACCTCACTTTCTGCCATTTCTAATTCAAAAGTAGTAGAATCAAGAGTTTGAACTTCTTCTTGTTTTTCCGTCAAGTTAGAAATCTCCATTTCTACATTTTCCATATCTGTTAAAGTTTCTACTAAATCAATTGGTTCTTCAACACTTGGTTCTAATTCTATATTTTCAGAATCAGTCTTTATTTCAGAATTCTCAATACTGACATTTGTCATTTTTTGTTCTGTTAAATCCTCCTTAACTTGTACCGATTCAGTAGCATCAGGTAATAAATTTTCATCAATTGTATTTTCCGCTGCTTTAACATAGAAAGTTAAATCAGTATTTTCCGAAATTAAGGTTTCGGCATTGATATTTGTTTCATCAATGGTGTTGGTCGGTTCTAAATTTTGATTTGTCATCAAGTTTATTTTTGTACGAAACTAAATAGGACGCAAATTTAATATAAATACGTAAGAAAAAATATAAAGGTTGATATTTATGGATAAAAGTCATTTTTCTAATTTAAGAAAATCGTATGTTTTACATGAATTATTAGAAGAAAATGTTTCTGATAATCCTATATTTCAATTCGAAGAATGGTTTAAAGATGCCTTAGCAAGTGAAATTAAAGAGCCCAATGCTATGGTTATAAGTACAATAAAAGAAGGGAAACCCACTGCGAGGGTTGTTCTTTTAAAAGGATTTGATGAATCAGGCTTCTCTTTTTTTACAAATTACAAGAGTCACAAAGGAATAGAATTAGAAAAAAATCATTTTGGAGCATTGACATTTTTTTGGGATTTATTAGAGCGACAAGTTAGAATAGAAGGTAAAATAGAACAATTATCGTTGAAAGAATCTGACAATTATTTTTGGTCTAGGCCCAGAGAAAGCCAAATTGGGGCTTGGGTTAGTGAGCAAAGTTCAGAAATAAGTGGGAGAGAAGTATTAGTCAAAAGCTTAGATTTTTATAATAAAAAATTTAAAGACCTTGAAATAATTCCTCGACCTGCACATTGGGGAGGTTATTTATTACGACCTACTTCCATTGAATTTTGGCAAGGGCGTGAAAGCCGGCTTCATGATAGAATATTATATAGTTATAATTCAAAAAATTGGAAAATTTCTAGATTAAGTCCGTAATATTAAAGAATATTTGGGGAGCTTGTAAGATGAATGAATTTTAGACTTACTATGCTATTTTTGGTGGGCTTAAGCTTTGTTTTCCATTCAAATTTCTCTAAATTCATATCAGTTTTGGTTATTTCTTTTGGAGAAATAAGGGTAGATTCAGGGTTTCCCTTAAATGTAATTTGTTTAATTTTTTTCGACCCAAAATTGAATTGCATACTGCTGCATTGAACCATATTTAGGCCAACAATTTTATTTTTTTCGTCTAATGCAAAATATAGGCTTTCACCGTTCCCTTCCACTTTTATCGTCTTTAAAGCAGAGGTATCGTCAAAATATGCGTCAATTTTTCTGCCTTTTATTTGATTAAAATTACTTATGGTATCTTGAGAAATAACAAAGCCATTTTGAATCATTTTCAATTGTTTTAATTTGTTGTTTTTCAAAGTAATAATAACTGAATCAGCTTCAAGCTGATTGTCTAAGTTCCAAATTATAGGCTGTGTATAAAAGTAAATCATAGAATCTTTTATATTATAGATTAAAGAATCACAAACGCTTTGAAAATCTTTTCGAAAAACTTTCACTTTGCCATCTGCTACAATTTTTATAATGTCCTTTTTCTTGTCTTTTTCTGCAGAATTTTTCGTTTCTTTTTCAATATTTACTATGGTCTGAACTTCATCTTTATTATTTATTGAATTTTTATTATTTTTTTCAAGTTTTTTCGAATCCGCATTTTTTTTTGAAGATCCGACTATTTTCAAAGAATCTGTTTTTAATAATATATTTTTTAAAGAATCATTTTTTACTTCCAAATTTTTTAGAGAATCAATAGTTTTGGCATTTGATTTTGAACTATCTGTTATTAATATGGGCTTTTTTATTAAGTTGGTTTTGGAGGAATCTATACTATTAACGACTTTTTCATAAACCCAAAGGGTATCTGACGCCAAATATAAGGTGTCTTTATTTGCGATTCTTTCAGTTATGGTTTCGCCCATTATTTTTGTTAAACCTAAGTTTCCAATTCGTTGGCCTTTATTTCCTATTACTTTTAAGCTATCAGAAAACGAAATGAATACAACATTGCCGACCGCCAGACCAGATTCTGAAATGTTATCAAAATTTAAAGTGTCTGCTTCTAATGAATAGGAAATATTAGCCACTTTTGCTCTTCCGTGAAATGCTGAAACCTTTGTTTTAATATTGTATTTGCCTTTGTATGCCGATAAATCTCCATTTCTACTTTTTATAGTAGTAAAAGATTTAAAAATAGCTTCTTTGGTATATGTGTTGTAGTCGAGCGAATCAGTACATAGTAAATAAGAGGGATTTAGTATTTCAACATCACCAATATATCTAAAAAACTTTGTTTTGGTATTGTAATACCCCTCTTTACTACTAAGCTTGCTAGAATCTTGGTTAATAGTACCATAAACAGGATAATAGGCTTGATCCCGATTTAAGTCGTAGTTTAATTTTGTGGTTTTCAAAGTGACTTTTTTGTCTCTCAGGATCACAGATTTTCCAAGAACATTTGCAAATCTAGTATTGCCATCATACAATAAAGTGTCTCCAACAATGGTGAGCGTGTCGCCTTGATTAATTACTATTTTTCCATAGGCTTGAATATAATTGGAAGAGAGGTCGTGTATAGCTTTTTGACAACCTAATAAAACACCGCGATGTCTGAAAATTACATTGCCTAAAAATGTTTGTGTTCGAGTCAAGCTGTTTTCACCGACGAGGCTGTCTGCTTTAATTAGTTCAATTTTGGATTTTGGGCTATTATCAGCGATAGGATTTAAAGGTTTTTGACTAAAAACAGTATAATTTATGCCTATTAATTGCAAAATTAAAAGCCCTATTCTAAGATTTTTTTTGACCAAAACAATCAAAGGATTACCATTCATACGGCAAATTTAACGTATTTTTGTTAAACATTATTTTGAATTCCTAAATGCGGAATGATTTTTTAAGCTATATTAACAAGCATAAGCTTTGCAAGCTATCAGATTCTGTATTGGTGGCTGTAAGTGGAGGTAAAGATTCTATAGCACTTTTACATCTATTTCAAACTGAGAAATTTACCATAAAAGTTGCTCATTGTAATTTTCAATTAAGGGGTGAAGAATCAGACAAAGATGAAGATTTTGTAAGGGAGTATTGCATTGAAAATAAGTTGGATTGTTTCGTTAAGAAGTTTGCAACAAAAGAACTTGCCAAGGCTCATAAAGTTTCCATTGAAATGGAAGCTCGAAATTTAAGATATTCATGGTTTAGAGAATTGGCTTTAGAAATAAATTGTGATTTTATTGCTACTGGCCATCATTTAAATGATACAATAGAAACTTTATTTTTAAATTTTACCAAAGGACTCGGCCCAAATGGTTTAAAAGGCATACCTGTTAAACACGATAACATAATTCGGCCATTACTTTTTGCAAATTCATTTCAAATATCCCAGTATTTAGTCTCAAATAATGTAAAATGGCGGGAAGATTTTTCTAATCAAGAAAATGAGTTTCAAAGAAACAAAATAAGAAATCAAGTCATTCCTATATTGAAAGAAATTAATCCAGGGTTAGAAAAAACAATGGCAGTTAATCTACATAGGTTTTCTGATTTAGTAGAAATTTTTAATTTAACTCTAAAACAGTTTGAAATTGAAGCAGTTTCGAAAGAAGAAAATCACTGGGTGATAAAGCCTCAAAAGTGGTTGAATACAAATGGGTTTCATTTGATTTTAGAAGAGTTTTTAAAACCATTTGACTTTAACTATCAGCAAGTTAACGATTTGTTAGCAATAGCAGAATCAGGAAAACAAATTTTGTCTTCCAGTCATGAAATACATATAGGAAGGGAAAATTGGTATTTGAAATCCTTAGGATCAAGTTCTCAAGAAAAAGAGTATATATTTGAAACAATCGGGACGTACTTGATTGATAATCAAGAATGGAATTTAGAAATTATTAGAAAGACTCCCAACAAAGTAGAGCTTAAGAAAAAAAATACGTGTTATGTGTCATTTGAGAAAGTTATATGGCCGCTTAAACTCAGAAAATGGGAAAAAGGAGATTCTTTTTTACCTTTTGGAATGAATGGCAAAAAGAAAGTTTCTGATTTATTAATTAACCTTAAATTAGAACCCATAGAAAAACTTAATCAACGAATTTTAACTGACCAAAATGATATTATTTGGGTAGTTGGTCTTCGAAGTTCGGAAAAGTTTAAGATAGATGAATCCTCTAGAAAATTTTTAAAAATAGTTTTTTCTTAATTACAAATTGTTAATTATTAGGGCTTTACGATTCAAAATTGTGACTTTCTTTTCTTGGCACGAGATTTGAAAGATGATTAGGAAAGATTATTTTTTGATCCGTTTTTCCTAATAAAAATACAAATGAAACAGAGGAGCTTCTTTTTAAGGTTCAAATTCAAACTTACCTATCTGCTATGCTTGATTAGTATTATTAGTTTTTCTCAAGTCAGTAGATTAAAGGCTGCAAATGCAGAATTTGAAAAGCTTTCCTATCCCCAAGCAGTAAGAAATTATGAATCATTTTTAAATTCTAACAAAAAAAAACCAGAGCATGAAAAAGAGGCTTTGGCAAATTTGGCGTTTTGTTATCGAAAACTTCAAGATTCCAAAAATGCAGAAAGAGTGTATCGTGATTTGTTTACAAGCTTTCCAGATAAATTAGAAAGCCAACACTATTTGTTTTTGGCCCAAGCATTGGCAAATAATGGTAAACATAAGGAATCACAAAAATATTATAGTAAATATGGAGAGCAACAGAAGCAAGATTTGCGTGGCCGCAAATTTACAGTGGCTTACATGGACGACTCGCAGTTTTACAAAGATTCAGCGCTATATCGTATAGATTATTTGTATCCAATCAATTCAAAATATTCAGATTTTAGTCCGATGTATTATGACAAAGGCTTGGTTTTTGTTTCTGCTAGAAATGAAGGTTCTGGTATAAAAAGAATTTTCAATCAGAATGAAATGCCTTTTTTGGATTTATTTCTTTTTGCAGATACCATGCAGCTTAGGAATGAAACCAAAGCGATTGTTCTCCAACAGCAAGCAAGTTTGGGTTCAAGTGGTAAAGGGTATAAGCCTTCTAAAGTCACAGAAGCACAGGAAGTAATTGAAATGGAAGATTCTAATATAGAGGAGTTTAGTAAGTCTATAAATTCAAAATATCACGAAGGCCCGGTAACTTTTTTCAAAGATTATAAAAAACTTATTTTCACTAGAAATAATTATACAAAAGGCAGGGCTCACAAAAGCGAAAAAGGTATAAATATGCTAAAGCTTTTTATTGCAACAAAGAAGGGAAATAAATGGGGAGAGATTAAAGAATTGCCATTTAATTCTGACAATTATTCAACAGGTCATCCAGCACTTTCTCCAGATAATAGAAAACTTTATTTTGTATCAGATATGCCCGGTGGTTTTGGTGGTACAGACATTTATATGGTTGACAATAAAAATGGAGATTGGGGTTCACCAGTAAATTTAGGAAGAGAGGTGAATACCGAAGGAAATGAGATGTTCCCTTTTGTGGATGAGTTGAGCAATTTTTACTTTGCATCTGATGGGCATGCAGGTTTAGGAGGATTAGATATATTTTACTTGGAATTTAGAAACGGAATGCCATTTGGGGAGGCCGAAAAC
>JANOMP010000190.1:0-11415 GCA_031420365.1 Cytophagaceae bacterium | reverse complement strand
ATCATCGGCAACCTCTCCGTTTTGAATTAAATCGCGCAAAATCGTAAAATTGCCATCAAAATTCGGTTGAGTTTTGATAGTTGTAACAACACCATTTATCATCAATCCTGAGTTTTCAAACATCCCAGATGAACCATTTTTGTTGAAATTTTCTGAAATATCAACTAAGTCACTAAATAAATCGAATTTATAAGGGAACATAATTGGTGCAGATTTTACTGGAAAAGCTTCGGCAAAAGTTCCGTCCTCCAAAATCCAATCTTTTGCCGAAATTTCTTTTAGATTTTCATAAATAGATGTTCCTTGTAGATATGCTAAAATAAATATTCTTCTCCGTCTTTGAGGCATCCCAAAATCGGAAGCATTAACCACACGCCATTCAACTGCGTATCCCAAATCGTTTAAACTTTTGAGGATAATTGCAAAATCTCGTCCTCTTTGTCCTGATGGAGAAATTAAAAGTCGATCTACATTTTCCAAAAATAAATATTTTGGTTTGTTCTCTTTTTTAGTCAAAATATTGTGAATGCTCCACCATAACACACCTTTTTTTCCTATTAAGCCCTTTGAATTTTTAAGCGTAGTTGCTACTGAATAATCTTGGCAAGGAAAACCGCCAACTAACATATCATGATCAGGAATTTTTGAAACATCTACAACAGAAATGTCCTCATTACTGTGTCCTTCTGCTCCAAAACGCTGTTCATATACATTTGAAGCATGCTGAACTTTAGTTGAGGGCTCCCATTGATTGCTCCAAATTATTTCATAATTTGACTCTAGTTTTTCTTTATAATTTGAAGATGATGATTTCCCTTTCCAACCTTCAAGTCCAAGTTTGAACCCTCCAACACCAGCAAATAATTCAATTACTTTTATTTTATTTTCCATTTTGAATCGTTTTTAGGTATAAAACTTTTTCTTCTGCTACTCTAAAAATGTCCAAATCGGCTTCCTCATCGAATATTTTATAGGCAATTTGATCGCTTAAAAATTCGAATTGTAATTCTTTCTCATCAACTTTAAAATATTTGGCAACCTCTTTAATTATTTGCTTTGTTGGTTGCCTTTCATTGCGTTCAATTTTTGCAAGCAAAGAAGTGTCAATGTTTATTTGTTCAGAAACTGTTTTTAGAGTTTGCCTAGATTCTTCTCTCAAACTTCTCAGAAGTTCGCCAAAAGTTTTATGTTTTCTTGTAATTTCCATTTGGTCATTATTTGTCCAAATGTACAAATAAATATTTTATTGGACAAATTAAGTCCATATGTAATTTTGATTTGGTAAAGATTTTTATGGCTAGATTTTGGACAGATTTGTGATTATTAGGGTGTTTTTCTCGGGCAACGTTTAACTGTCAAATTTATTGAATTTAATCAAATTTTGGGCTGAATAATAGATATCATCCCATGTCTTCCTACTATTTTTCACACTCATTCTTTGAATTCAAATCCAAAAGCTCTCAAATTTTCGCTGTGAAATAAGCTTGGTTTTCTACTTCACAAATACGAGTTAGTTCTGAAATGGATTGATTTCAGGGATGAAAAGCCAAGGCAAACTTACCCCAATGTGCAGGAAAAAGCTTTTTTGCCTTCAAATCCTTAGCCGCTTGTACGGGTTTCGGCGGGAGTCATGTGAATATGCCACGAATGGTCATTATATTGCCCATTTTCTAAAATTACTAGGTCAAAAGGTCCATATTTTTCACCAATAGCTATAAAATGTGAATCATATCCCGAATCGCTACCAATATAAATTGTTCCTTTAAGACTTTTCAGAATAAAAGAGGTCCAAAGTGTATTTTGACTTTTCATAGTTCTTCCCGATAAATGACGGCTAGGTTTAGCAATACATTCCATGTTATGATCAATATTTAATTTTTCATCCCAATTTAACTCAGAAATTAGGCTTTTGTCATACCCCCATTTTTCTAAATGCTTTCCTACTACTAAAGTGTAATTATAGATTTCACTTTAGGTCTTATAGCTTTTATGGTTTTATAATCGAGGTAATCAAAATGGTCATGAGTGAGTATTAAAATATCAATTTCAGGCATTTCTGAGACTTGGTAATTATTAGACCCTTCGAAAGCTGTAATAGCAAAAAAGAAAGGAGAAGCAAAACCACTAAAAACTGGGTCAACTAATATTCGCTTCCTTTCAAAAATAAAAAAATAAGAAGAATGACCGAACCAAACTAATGCATTTTTATCTAAAGGTAAACTAGATAAATCAGTATTGATAGAGGGAATTGGTTGGCAAGGCTTTCTATTTGGATAATTTTTAAATTGGTTTTTGATTATATCAAACATAGAAATGCCCTTTGTAAACCGAGGAGTGATGCTCTGATTCCTAAATTTTCCATTATAAAAGTTTTCAGAATTAGAAATTTTTATTTGCCTTTCATTAGCGGGTGCTTTCCCAAATTGTGGCAAATTTAAAATTAAATAAAGCATTAAAGCAAAAAGAATTAAAACTAAAGCAGTTAAAGCATAAATGGAAAGGATTATTTAAAAAGCAGAACAAAGATTTTTGTTAATCTATTCCTTTAACATTCATTTTTAAGGTGTAAATTGATTCTGAAGCAGTTATGAATAATATATTTCTATTTTTACCACCAAAACATATATTCCCAACCCAATTTGATGGAACAGGAATTTTCCCAATTTTTTCTCCTTTTTGGTTATATATTGTTATTGCTTTTCCCGTTAAATATAAGTTTCCTAAATTATCCAATGTCATTCCATCAGAGCCTTGAGGTACAAATAAAATACGATTTAGCAATTTTCCATTTTCTCCAATGTCGTATTTATAGGTTTTATTATCTTTAATATCAGCTACAAACAAGTGTTTTCCGTCTTTACTGCCAATAATACCATTGGGTTGTTTCAAAGTTTCTTCAACAATAATAGCTTGCATATTGCCTTTTGATAAATAATACACCCTTTGAGCATCGATTTCAGCTTTTTTTCTACTCCAATACACTCTCTGATAATATGGGTCTGTAAAAAATATACCCCCTTTTTTATCAATCCATAAGTCATTAGGGCCATTAAATTTTTTAGACATAAAATTATCTAACACTACAGAATGATTTCCATCTTTTGAGATTTTCCATAGCTCATTTTGCTCATCAGCACAGGCGAATAGATTCCCCTTTTTGTCAAAAAATAATCCATTTGACCGCCCAGACTCTTCCAAAAAAACAGTAAGTTGACCGTTGATATCATACTTCCATATTTTATTGTTAGGTTGATCTGTAAAGAAAACATTCCCTTTTTTATCGGCAGAAGGACCCTCAGTAAACTTAAATTGATTTGAAATTTGAATCAATTTTGCACCATGTTCAACAATTTTCAGTGTATCAAAATCTTGAGCAATTAAAGCAGAATTAAAAAATAATAATAATAAATTAGGCAAAGAAATAAGCTTTTTATAGGTTTTCATTTAGAAACAATTGATTTGTAATTTAAATTTTATGCAATTTATAAATTAATTCAATAGCTATGTGGCTCCAAAACAGTTTAAAATTACTTGAAAGTACTAAATGCATCTCAATAAAAATTATAAATTATAATCCCTACAACTAATTCGTTTAAAATCTTAGTATTATACATATCAAAACCTAAATTTGTAAAAATATTATTTATCAAATGTCTTTGTTAAAACCAATTTTTGCCATTTCTGAAATATGCTCTCAAAAAAATATTCAAGATGCCATTTTATGTCCTGGTTCACGAAGTGCCGCCTTAAGTATAGCTTTCACTAGAAATCCTGCGATAAATACATTGGTTTTAAGTGATGAACGCTCCGCAGCTTTTGTAGGATTAGGTAAGGCTTTACAAACTGGTAAAACTGTTGCATTGGTTTGTACTTCTGGTTCAGCCACCTATAATTTTGCACCAGCTATTGCAGAAGCATTTTTTCAAGAAATACCTTTGATTATTTTTACCGCTGATCGACCTCCAGAGTGGATTCATCAATACGATGGGCAAACTATTTTTCAAAGAGAAATCTATGGAAAACATGTAAAAAAAAGCTATGAACTACCCTCAGATTACACGCATTCAGATGCACTTTGGCAAATAGAAAGGATAATTAATGAAGCTTTGGCACTTACACAAGAAGAACCAAAGGGCCCTGTTCATGTAAATATCCCTATTCGTGAACCTTTTTATCCATCAATAGATGAAAACTTTGACTTTACGGGAACTGCCAGGTCAGTAAATTTTATGCCTACTACCAAAACATTAAATAATGATTCTTGGGAACAAATTCTAGCTATTTGGGAAAAATCAGAACGAAAAATGATAGCTATTGGTCAAAACCAAATTGTCCTTAATGACATTTTAGAGAATTTGGCAAAAGAACAAGGAACAGTAATTTTAGCAGATATTATCTCTAACATACAACTGAAAACAACGGGTTATATAAAATCTCATGATATCTTTATTTCTAAAATTAAGGACGAAAAATATTTTCCTGAACTTCTAATAACCGCTGGAAAATCATTTATTTCAAAAAGTTTTAAACAATTTATTCGAGTACATAAACCTAAGTATCATTTCCATATTCAAGAAAACGGTGATTTTATAGATCCATTTCAAAGTATAACACATAAAATAAACATCTCTCCTAAGTATTTTTTCAATGAATTATTCGAAGTATTAGATCTTAGAAAATTTAAAAATGGCGAAGATGATGACCTTGAAGAATATTTTTCAAACGACTGGAATCAATTAGAACTCTCAGCAATTAAATATTTAGACAATTTTATAAATACTACTATTTTTGGTGAGTTAAAAGCTACATCTATGCTTTTAGAAGCTTGTCCAAACCATAGCATTTTGCATTTAGGAAATAGTATGCCAGTGCGTTATGCTAATCATCTTTCTTCTTTGATTAAACAAGAAATTCAAGTATTTGCCAACAGGGGAACAAGTGGAATTGACGGAATATTAAGTACCGCAATAGGACAAGCGCTAAGTACTGACAAAATTGTGACCTGCTTAATTGGAGATGTATCTTTCTTTTACGATAGAAATGCATTTTGGAGTCAAAATCTTCCTAAAAATTTAAGAATTGTCCTTATTAACAATGCTGGAGGGAATATTTTTAGACTAATTGATGGTCCAAATCAACAACCAGAGTTAGAATCGAATTTTGTGGGAACTCAGAGTTTAGATGCAAAAAGCACTTGTGAGGAACATAGCATTTTGTATTTCCCTGTTAAATCTTATGCTGAAATGGAAATCGCTTTAAATAATTTATTTAATATAAATGATGCAATAAGTTTAATTGAGGTTTTTGTAGATGGCAAAAAAGATGCTGAATTATTCAAACAATTCAAAGCTGGAATTTTGATTTAGATTTTTAAATGTTAAAGAAAAACAGATGGAAACGATATTTCGAATGTATTTTATTCATTTAGTTATCCAATCATTTCAAAAACATGTTGGCAGAAGGAACAGCATCTAAGACCCAAACAGTGCTTATGATTGTTCGTCTTTTATCTTTTGTATTACTATAAATAGCTTCAGATGGATACATCACCCCGTTTTTGGTTGTCGAAAACTTTGTAATATCCGAAGTGTGAATAATGTTTCCTTCAGTAATTATCTCTCTTTTTAACAAACCTGTTTTTGAGTCAAAAAAATACTCTATTTTGGTATCTCCTCTTGAAATCGTAATTTTATAACATTCTACTTCTTCTATTTTTACCTCACTCAATTCTCCCAATTGTTGATATCCTTTTTCTTCAAAATTAACAAAAGGAAGCAAGCCATCTTTAATTTCATCTGCCAGATCAGTTCTTTCCTTGGCGTTTAAATCTTTTATGGTGTAGTTGGGAGCTTTATCTCTACTTCCCATTGGAATTTTGATCCAACCAGCATTATCATTTAAAATATAAAAAAAGTCCCGCTCCAAAATAGATTTCTTTCTAGAAAGCTTATTCTCAGATGAAATTACTGACACTTCTTCCGTAAAATCAGTTGAAGCATTAGCTTTATAAGTCTTTTGGTAGGTAAAATTCTTTAAGCTAGGTAAAGCGTTTTTTGTGTTTGTGGCTTCTAAATATTTTTCTATAACTTCCACTGAAGTTTGAGCGGAGACTTTAGAAAATATACAAATAATCCCAACAAAAATAATTATTTTAGTTTTTGACATTTTATTTTTTTGAATATTAATGGTAAAAATCTGTTTTTATTGCCAAAATAAAGAGTAAAAATTTACAGCTAAACAAATTTTTAAAGTTTAACTACTTATTAACTTAAAATTAAATCTGGCATGAATTAGAATAAATCTTGCATTATATTAAATTGCTTAAAATTTGCAATAATAAAAAAATATTTTTAAAGTACTTGTAATCAATAATTAATATATTTTATATTTGTATATCACCTTAACTCAATAAAAAATGAAAAAGCAAATTATTGGTGCCATAGTGGCTGGTTTAGTTTTATTTATTTGGCAATTTTTATCCTGGACTGTATTAGAAATGCATAGAAATATGCAGGAATACACACCCAAGCAAGATGAAATATTAAAACATTTAGGCGAAAATCTTGAAGAAGGATTTTATTATTTACCTACTACACCTTATGGTACTCCAACAGAAGAAAATCAGAAATTTTATGAAGAATCAATGGGAAAGCCTTGGGCTCAAATTTATTACCATAAAGCTTTAAATTCAAACATGCCTGTAAACATGGCAAGAGGACTAATTGTTGATATTATAGCCATGTATTTATTAATATGGGTAATATTAAAAATGGGCAATCCTAGCTTCACAACAATTCTTTCCTGTAGTGTAATTGTAGGGTTAATAGGCTATATAACAGGAATTTATGTAAATTCTATTTGGTTTCAGACTAAAGTCATAAGTGACTTAATAGATAGTTTGGCTTCCTTTGGGTTAGTGGGTTTGTGGTTAGGTTGGTGGTTGAGAAGGTAAGGGCATACATTGCTTATATACTTGATTGAATATATTTCAATCAAGTATTTTTAAAGCCTTTGCATCAGTTTTTTAACCATAGCTGCTTTCCAAATTGCGAAATCCCCTTCTAAAATATGTTTTCTGGCTTCACCAACAAGCCAGAGGTAAAATCGCAGATTGTGAATGCTTGCTATCTGAGCACCTAACATTTCTTGACACTTGATAAGGTGTTTTAAATAAGCCTTTGAATAAAAAGTGCTAACATATCCTCCTAATTCTTCATCAATTGGTGTAAAATCGTCTTCCCATTTTTTGTTTCTAATGTTTATTATGCCTTGGGTTGTAAATAACATTCCGTTCCTAGCATTGCGAGTTGGCATAACACAATCAAACATATCAGTACCCAATGCTATGGCTTCTAATATATTTTCGGGTGTACCTACTCCCATCAGATAACGAGGCTTACTTTTTGGCAAAATATTGTTAACTATTTCTAGCATTTCATACATTTCATTGGCGGGTTCCCCCACTGACAAGCCGCCAATGGCATTTCCCTGTTGGTTTTGTGAGGCAATAAATTCAGCAGACTGAATTCTCAAATCTTTAAAAATACTACCCTGTACAATTGGAAATAAAGCTTGAGAATGACCATACTTAGGTTCGGTTTCGTCCATTCTTTTCACACACCTTTGCAGCCATCTATGTGTTAAATGCATAGATTTTTTAGCATAGTTATAATCGCATGAGTAAGGGGGGCATTCGTCAAATGCCATAATAATATCTCCACCAATAATCCTTTGGATATCAATTACATATTCTGGTGTAAATAAGTGCTTAGAACCATCAATATGAGAATTAAAATAAACGCCTTCCTCAGTAATTTTTCTAATTTCTTTTAAACTGAAAACCTGATAGCCTCCAGAATCTGTTAAAATAGGCTTATTCCACCCATTAAATCTATGCAAGCCCCCTGCTTTTTCTAATATAGTTAATCCTGGTCTTAAAAATAAGTGATACGTATTTCCCAAAATAATTTGAGCCTCCACATCATGTAGAATTTCTCTCGTATGTAGACCCTTAACTGTACCTGCTGTACCTACAGGCATAAAAATTGGAGTTAAAATCTCTCCGTGATCAGTTGTGATTTTTCCAGCCCTTGCTTTAGTTTGATCGTCTGTTTTTTGAAGTTCAAATTTCATTTTGCAAATTTCAACTTTGTATGTTGCTAAAACAAGTGGATTTGTCAAAATCCTTTACCTAATATATAAATTTAAAAAAAAAGAATGCGTATTTTTGTGTTTTTTAAACTTCCTTATAGATATTTTGGATTTATTACTACCTATACTGTTTTTTTCTGCTATTGCCATCCAGCTGGTGTATATCTTATTTATATTCACCAAATTAATTTACCATGATGATTTTTCTACAGATTTACCAAATCAGTCTTTACCAGGAGTTTCAATAATAGTTGCTGCTTTTAATGAATTAGGAAATTTAAAGGAATTAATACCACTTTTAGCAAAACAAGATTATCCTAGCTTTGAAATATTAATTGCCGACGATAGATCTTCAGACGGAACCTATGATTATCTGTTAAATAATGAAGAAAAACTCAAAAACCTTTCATTTGTAAGGATTTTAGATTTGCCTCAGCATTTTACTGCTAAAAAATATGCGGTAACCATGGCGATTAAAAAATCTAAAAACAATTTACTGCTTTTCACAGATGCCGATTGCCGGCCAGAAAGTGACCAATGGATAAAACAAATGGTCTGCCAATTATCTACTGGAAAACAAATAGTTTTAGGATTTTCAAAATACTCTTTTAATAAAGGTAGATTAAATTCATTGATTAGATATGAAACTTTTCAAACTGCCCTTCAATACTTTTCATTTGCATTGGCAAAAATGCCTTACATGGGTGTAGGTAGAAATTTAATGTATGAGAAAAGCTTATTCTGGAAAAATAATGGATTTGTAAGACATCAAGGATTGTTAAGTGGTGATGATGATTTGTTTATAAATGAAGTGGCAACAAAAGAAAATGTGGCCATTTGTATTGAAAAGGATGGCCAAACTAATTCTATGCCAAAAACAACGTGGGAAGAATGGTTTGTTCAAAAAAGAAGACACTTATCTGTTGGGAAAAGATATAAACTGAAAGATAAATTTAATTTGGGCTTACTCTGGTTTAGCCAATTATTATCTTGGTTTATGTTTATTCCTGTTATATTCATTAAACCAGATTGGTTTGTTGCACCGGATTGGTCAAGAATTCCGAATGATTTTTTGAGACAATATCATTTGGCTCACTGGTATCCTTTTAATGATTGGATGAGGTTGATAATAGGCATTTTACTCTTCTGGATTTGTACCAAATGGTTGATTTTAGGTAAAGCAAATAATAAATTAAGCAAAACAATTAATAATTGGAAAATTCCATACCATGATTTTTTATATGCTATCTATTTAATAATATTTGGAGTTATTACTATTTTTTCTAATCCTAAAAAAATAAAATGGAAATAAGATTACTTAGGAACTGCAAAATACATTAAGCCAGCAATTCCGCTGAAAACAATATTTGGAAGCCAAACAGCTAAAAGTGGAGGCATATTTCCAGATTCTGCAATGCCCTTAGACATGATGTAAAACAAAATATAAATAAAGGCAAGCACAAATCCAATTGCGATTTGCAGTCCTACCCCCCCCCTTCTTTTTCTCGCAGATACAATTAAACCCATCAAAGAAAGGATAATAACTGCAAATGGAGTAGCAAACCGCTGATAATATTCAATCTGAAAACTTTCAATTCCTTCGGCTCCCCTACTGTTAATTAACTTAATTTGATTTCTAAGCTGTGGAATGGTCATCGTTTCATGAATGTTGTTTGTATTTTCAAAATCGCTTGGAAACATATTTATACTCGTATCCAAAGGAGTGGTGCCCTTTTGAAAAGTTAACTGGTCTTTTAAAATTCCTATTTTTCTTATTCTATAATCATAAATTTGCCATTTTTCTAAGGTATCAATCCAAACGGCCCGCTTGGCTGAAAGCTTTTCTATTAATTGATTATTTTCAATTTTTTCTAAGGTGAAATCATAGGCAGTTTTACTTTGAGAGTCATAATTTGAGAGATAAGCATAAATATTTTTATCGACTGCCATGTGAAGATCGCGGTCAGAAAAATAAAATTTAGATTGAATAAATTCATTCTCAAAGGCAATACGGATCTTATTAGCCCTTGGCAAAATCCAACCCACCATAATAAAAGAAAAAATAGCCACAGAGGCTGCTCCTAAGATATAAGGGTACATTAAACGTCGAAAACTTGTACCTGTACTCAAAATAGCTATTATCTCGGAGTGGCTAGCAAGTTTTGCCGTAAAAAAAACAGTTGAAATAAAAATCATTAAGGGGCTAATATAATTGGCCCAATAGGGAGCTAGATTCGCATAGTACTTTAAAAGAATGTCTTTAGTAATGGCATTGTGCTCAATGAAATTGTCATTTTTCTCAACGAAATCAATAACAATTATGACTAAAACAATAATGAAAACTGCAAATATATACGTGCTTAGAAATTTTTTAAATAAATATTTGTCAATGATTTTCATTCGTGAGCTTTATAAAAATACTCTCAAAATTACTTTAAAAAAAGAAACGAAAACCAAAATTCCTTTTTTTGGAAGTTAAAAAAGCTTAATCTTATTAAAATTATTAAAAGATGTCTGTTTTTTACTACTAGAAAAATAAAAAAGTGATAAAACTTTGTGCTTCAATTATTAAACTTTTATAAAATATGAAACGAAGAAATTTCTTAACATTCTCCTTTGCATTAGGATCAATTGAAGCATTAGGTAAAGAGAAATCTCCACCCAAAAAAGGATTTATTGTTGGACTAGGGAAACAAGATTTGGGGAAAAATACTCCTTTTAAAGGAGTTAATGCAAATGATTTAAAAATATCTTCAAGAGATACGAATGGAAATTTATCAATTTTTGAGTACATTGGTACTGAAAAGACAGGACCAAGTCTACATGTTCATTTTTTTTAAAATGAAATTTTCTATATTGCAGAAGGAGAATACATTTTTCAGTTAGACAAGGAAAAATTTACATTAAAGGCTGGAGAAACTATTTTTTTGCCTCGAAATGTACCTCATACCTGAATTCAAACTTCTAGTATTGGAAAGTTAATTTATTTTCTACAGCCTGCTTGAAAAATTGAAAAGTTTTTTTCAATAATGAGTAAACTACAAGGGCCACCTTCTAAAGACTTTTTAGATAAAATGCATGCAGACCATGGAACGAAAACTATAGGATCCCCATTGTCACTTTAGGGCATCTCTAAAAACCCGATATTTTTCTTTTAATAATTTTTCGTGTAATTTTTTCTTTGTCTATATGTTTATGTCTTTTTTACATAATTTATTATATTGCTTATTATCAATTACTTACAAAATGTTCCATTCTCAATTA
>JANOMP010000189.1:0-21427 GCA_031420365.1 Cytophagaceae bacterium | reverse complement strand
TCCATTTTTAATATAGCTCCAAATCCGAAGATAATTAAGCCATGAACAAACACTAAGATACTCACAAAAGCCAGTAAAGTAATTGCCATTTTTCCATCTTTCATTAATGCTGGAATATCACAATATGCCCCCACTACAGCCAAAAACAAATAAACACCCAATAAACCTAATAATTTATGCCCTTTCAATTTATTAACGGAGGGTATTTGAGCTAGTATCAAAGCAATGGTAGTAAGCCATAAAATAGTGGGTATTTGTGGTATCTTGCTACTTAACCAAGTGGAAATCAAAATGGCGGTAAAACTGATGACTATTAGAAAAGCTATATCAAAAGGCCTAACGGTTTCAGAATCACTCATGAATGTATTTTCATCAATCGTATTATTGTCCTTTTTTTCTAGTTGTTTTTTTCTAGGGAGTATTTTATTTAATATTTTAGGGATGGAGAGCGTAGCTATTACCCAAATAGCCGTAATAATATTATCGGCCACAGTTGCGGCTGAAAAAAGGCCACCTTGTTGAGAAACGCCATAATGAAGTGCAACGGCATTAAAATTAGTGCTTCCTCCAATATAAGTTCCCGTGTACATACCTCCTAATGCATAGTAAAACTGTCCTATTTCAGTTTTTCCGTTTACTGCCCACATGGCAATCACCGCCCCAGTCATTGTAGCAAATGACCCAATCAAAAACATAATAAGCATGGGTTTGCCAGCTTTTTTTAAACTTTTTAGGTTAATATTCAACAACATTAAGAAGATTGAAATAGGAGCCACTAATGCAAAAATGTTATCATAGACAGGAGTGGCAGGCGAAGATGCAGGAATAAAACCCGAATTAGCAACAAAAGCAGTAATAATGATAACCAATAAGCCAGTACCAAAATGATTAAAATACTTTTTACTATTGAGCCATTCAGCAACTGCAATATTTAAAAATAGAATGATTAAAATTAAAATAGGGCTTGTAGCCATATAAAATATATTATTAATTATAGAAATGTAATTATCGTAAATATAGTTATATCAGTAGTTTATTGCTAACTATTTAACGGCTATTAATGTTTATAAATATTTTCTATAAAACCTCCGATAAGTGGCTTAATGTTTAAAGTCGAATAGTAGTTCAATCTTTGCAAATGAAGATGTGCTTTACAGTGGACTTTAAAAATTACAAATAATATTATTTGAAATTATAATTTCATTTTTTAATTATTTTAAGAGTCGTTTTTGTGCCTGCCAATAGAAAGTAATGAATTTTATTTTATATTTTTTTTTAGTAAATCTTCCAAGGTGTCTTTAAGCAATAGAAAATTTACTCCCAATTCAAATACTTCCTCCAATTGTGTTGTTCCTTAAATCCTAGCACTTCTCGAATTTTACGATTCGAAAATAAGGCTTCATGCTCACCTAATTTTCTAGAAATAGGAACATTTGGGAAGAACTTCTCTGCTAACTCTTTGCTGGGCATTATTGCTCCATTGTCATCGTTACCAGCATTAAAAACCTGATAACCAAGACCGTCTTTTTGCAAACATAGATCCACAATTTGACCCAAATCTCTCGCGTCTATGTAACAGAAGGCATTCCTTCGTCGCACATGTGGGTTTTTAAAATAATGAGGAAACAGTTCTGTGTATTCGTGCGGTTCTATCACATTGCCAATGCGTAGCGCATAAATATCAAAGCCTGACCGCCGTTGAAAGCTACGAGCCGTATTTTCGTTTACCACCTTCGATAAGCCGTAGCTATCCATAGGGTCTACATCATAATTCTCTTCTAATGGCAATACTTTAGGGTCGGTGACGCCATCCGAAAAACAGATACCATAGGTGGTCTCCGAAGAAGCGATAATAATCTTTTTTATGCCCAGTTTTACGGCCGCTTCTATTACATTATATGTGCCGATAGTATTCACTCTAAAAGTTTCATTATCTGGCTTTATTAATATTCGAGGCACAGCAGCAAAATGCACTACTGCATCAAATTTTGGAATGCCAATCCCCAATTCCAACTCATCCAAGCCGCTGTAGGAGCTCATAGCATTAAACATCTGACCAGAATCTGAAATGTCGGCTATCAGATTATCTACTTTTGGTAGATGTAATGGCTTCAAGTCCACATTTAACACTTGGTGGCCCTCATTGAGTAGGTATTGAATTACATGCTTTCCTGCTTTTCCTGTTCCTCCTGTGAATAATATTCGCATTTATTTTATAAGTATTTTTTTTGGTAACTGTTGGTTGATGGATTTAGTTTCATTGGGTGGCTTAAGATTGGATAAGATAAAATGTCCTTATTAAAGGATTTGACCTAAAAAGCGGCATTCGCAGTTCAAAAGACCAAAATTTAGGTTATTCAAATATTTTCTCAAGTTTAAAGCTTGTTTTTTCTGTTGATATTAAGAAATTTAAAATTCCTATTTATTTTAAAATAATCATACTTTCCTTTATTTAACAAATTCTAATAAAATATAATAAATGTTCAATAGGTATAATAGCTTCGATATTCTAATTGACAATCCAGATAAATTGACTCGATTGACGTTTTATTCTTTCCTAAAAATATGTTTTTTTTTGATTTTATGGATTTACAGGATTTAGAGTGAAACCCTTAATTTTATAAACTTTAAATAATGATTGCTGTTTACTGAATTTATTGTTTGGCTTATATTTGCGATTCGACGCACCACAGGTATGTCCAATCGAAAAAATCCGAATGGCGAGCCAACTGGAATGCCAGCTCAGCCAAAAACACGCACAAAAAAAAATCCTGAAAGCCGTCCGCCATGAATTTTTAAATTAATTATCTAGCTATTACCAATTTAACTTGCTTAAAATTTTCACACGGACGGTCCGAATATATTCGGAATGAGATTAATGGAACAATGTTTATTTGTTTTCTAAAGATTTCACAAATGAATATTTCTCCACTCTAAATCCTGTAAATCCAAAAAAGAATTATAGAGCGATAAAAAATCTCGCTCTATAAAGTTTTAATATTTAGCAGCTTGTCCGGGAGCCGGGGTGCTTAATTTTATAAATTCTCTTAAATCTTCATTAGCTTTTTGTAAATCTTCACGCCTCAGATACATCATGTGGCCAGACCTGTACCCTTTCCAGCTCATTCTTTCTTTGGTTTTCCCACCTGGATCCATCTGCCACATGTTATATTTTGCATTAAAATAGTCGCATGCTCCGTCGTAATACCCCGACTGAGTTAAAACTTTTAAATAAGGATTAGCAGCCATAGCAGCCCTTAGGTTTTCTCCTAGATTTACATCGTCTCGCTCCCAAGGATGCACTGGACCAAACATATTGTACTTTAGGTCTGTTTTGAATTTTAACTCTTCTCTTAAATACATATTAATAGGAGGAGTAAATGAATGAAGCCAAGAGCTTAATTCTGAGTTAAATTCTGGACTTTCACCGCCGTCTTTTGAGTCAATGCCCTTATATCGTGAATCGAGTCTTCCAACCGTATATCCTTGATTTCTTAACAATTCTTTCCAAAATAAATTCAGTTCTATTTTTAAATTATTTTTCATTAAAATATCCACCGATAAGCCCGAATATTTGGCCATTTTTATAGCCATACTTTTCTTTTCAGTTTCTGGCAAAAAGCCACCTTTTGCCAATGCGGGTATCAGTTCATTTACTGTAAATTGTTCTACTTCGGGTAGCATTGCTTCAAGATCTTTGTTTTGAAGGGAGGGTTCCAAAGTTTTGTGATACCATGCTACTGCTGAAAAATATGGTAATCGTAAAGCATCTCCCATAGTGTCATCACGCTTTATGCCTAAGTCTGTAGGAGAAACCAAAACTACTCCATTTAAATACATCCAGTGGCTGTTTTGGAGCTCATAGGCCATTCCCGACACCCGATTGGTACCATAGCTTTCACCAATCAAATATTTTGGAGAAGCCCATCTATTAACTCTGCTTACAAAAGTATTTAGCCATTCCGACAAGTACTTTATATCAGCCTTTACTCCAAAAAAAGTAGATTTGGGAGTTTCTGGACTAATTATTCTTGAAAAACCTGTATTTACTGGATCAATAAAAATTATGTCTGCAACATCTAAAATTGAAAAAGGATTGTCTTTATAACCATAAGGTTGAATTGGATATCCTTCATCGTCAATATTTAATACCTTTGGACCAGTATAGGCTAAGTGCATCCAGACTGATGCAGAGCCAGGTCCACCGTTAAATGAAAAAACAATGGGGCGATTTGACTTATCTTTTACATCGGTGCGTTCATAATAGGTATAAAAGCAACTCGCCAAAATTTTCCCAGATTCATCCCAAACGGGAATAGTCCCCGCCGTGGCTTTATAAGGTACTTTTTGCCCTTTTATGGTCACTTCACTGTTTGTCACTACACTCATGTCAGGGTTCAGAAGCCTAGAATTCGAAATCTGGGGCTTTTCTTCTATTTTGACCGGCAATGATGGGGGAGTTGGAGAAGCGGAAAGTGGTGTATGTAACCTTTGACTTGATTGCCCAAATGAAAGCACAGAAGCAAATAAGAGTAATAAAACGACTTTTTTCATATAAATAAGAAATTTAAGGTTTATTTGTTATAATGAATTGATTCCAAAAGTATATCCATATTGGTATCGCTAACAGGAATTTCATATTTCCCGATTGAAATTCTATGATTTCTTATAGATTCTATTTTATCCAAGTTAACAATAAAAGATTTCTGAACTCTAAGAAACTTCTTGGAAGGCAGTTTCTCTTCAATCCCTTTCAGAGTAGACTTAGTCAAAATTGGATGCACAGCATTATTTACGTAGATTTTTATATAATCTTTTAACCCTTCAATATGGCTAATTTGATTAAAATTAACTCGAACCAATGAATATTCTACATTGATAAACATATATTCTGGTGATTCTATGCTAGAATCCAATTGTTCCGAAATTAAGCTTAAACTTTTATAGCTATCTTGTGCTTTAAGTGCAGCTTTAAAAAATCTTTCAAAACTCACTGGTTTCATTAAATAATCTATCACTTGCAAGTTAAAACCTTCTATCGCATATTGCTCATAAGCCGTTACAAAAATAGTTAAAGGCTTATTAACAAGGCTTTCTAAAAATTTTGTTCCTAACATTCCTGGCATTTGAATATCCAAAAACATCAAATCTATTTTTTCTGACTCTAAAATTTCAATGGCTTCAAATGCATTCTTGCAAGTTTTGACTAATTCTAAAAAAGGTATCTGAGAAATGTATTCTTCTAAAAGCTTTCTGGCTAAACTTTCATCATCGATTGCAATACATTTTAATTTATCTTGCATTTTTATATACTAGTTTTTAATTCTACAGTCAATTGTGATTCAAAATTGCCATTATTTTGATTGATTTCCAATTTGTGAGTATGTGGATACAAAAGCTCAATTCTTCTTTTAACATTTTTTAGACCAATACCAGAGTTTGGCTCTTTTTCTTCATTAGTTTCTAGCCCTAATTTGTTTTTAACTTTAAAAATAAATTTATTTCCAAGACAACAAATATCAATCTCGATAAAAGGTTGAAGAACATACCCAACTCCATGTTTGAATGCATTTTCTACGAAGGGAATCAATAGCATAGGCTCAATAGTTTTATTATTGAAATCGCCTTCCAAGTTTAAACTGATTTTGACATCTTCTCCAAATCTTATTTTTTGTAATTCTACATAGTTTGTTAGATATTTTACCTCTTTGTTTAGCATAACTTGTTTATTGTCAGAGTCATAAAGCATATATCTAATAAGTTCTGAGAGCTCCAATGTTACTCTTTCTGCATTTTTAGATTTGGAACGAATTAAATAAACAATGCTATTTAATACATTAAAAATAAAATGAGGACTTATCTGTGATCTTAAAAACGAAAGCTCCGACTTTAACCGTTCTTCTTTTTCCTCCTGATTGGTCCGTGCTTGACGAATCATGAAAATAATAAAACCATATAAAGTGCTCATGGAAATAATAAACAAAACAGGAAAAAGAGTTCTTGAATCATAAATTCTAATCGGATATTTATCAATTAAATAATCCTTTATTAGATAATAGGAGATTAGAAAAACTATAAATAGCAGCAATAAGCTAAGTATGTATCCAGATATATTGCCTTTTTTTAAAAACTTATTGATTAAAAAATCAGAATTAAAATAAAAAAATGGGATACTAAAAAAAACTAAGGGCAATATTTTAATTAGGATTCCTAACCTTACTTTATCTTCATCAAAATAGGCATTCAAAATGGGCAAAACCATTAAAAAAAACCAAAAAATTAAATTAAACAAAACCCTAAATAATAAGTCGCTTGATATTTTTTTATATATTATTTCCACTTAGAAATCTTTTATTTTCTTAACAAACTTATTGATTTTATTTAATTACAAAAACAAAATAAGACAAAAACTAATATTCCATAGATTTAAACATCATTTCTATCGGAAATTTCAATATCTGCAATAATAAGCCTTTTGTCCTCATTATTCGTTCATTTATCTAAAAACAATTTATTATAATTGGTTGTTGATTAGTTTTGTAAGAAAAATTCTATAAAATTATATGAAAAATAATTATGCATTTTGTTTTTTAATCCTTGCTAGCTCTACAGTTTTTGGACAGTTCCCAACGACCGCAACTCAAATTATTGAAAAAGGAGACGGAAAAATAACAGGAATGCTTGTAGATAGTTTAAGTAAAAACGGAGTTGAGTTTGCCACATTAGCTTTATATAGAAGTAATGATTTAAAAAAGCCAATTGATGGGGCTTTAACAGATGAAAAAGGGAAATTCATAATTAAAAATATACCAAATGGTAAATTTTTAGTCAAATTTACCTCAATTGGTTACATTGACAAACTAATTAAATTAGAAGAAATTACAAATAAGAACAGTCAAATTAATCTTGGTAATGTGTTATTAAGTTCAAGTACAAAATTATTAAATGAGCTAGTTGTACAAGGTCAAGGGGCAATAATTGAAGAGAGAGTAGATAGACTAATTTACAATGCAGATAAAGACATTGCAGCTAAAGGAGGAGATGCAACTGACATTTTAAGAAAAGTGCCTCTTTTAACTGTTGACCTAGACGGGAATGTTCAACTACGCGGAAGCTCAAATATTAGAGTATTAATCAATAACAAACCCTCCTCTATAATGGCAGCGAGTGTGGCAGATGCATTAAAACAAATTCCTGCTGATCAAATAAAAACTGTTGAGGTAATCACCTCACCCTCATCTAAATATGATGCTGAAGGTTCTAGTGGAATAATTAACATCATTACAAAAAAGAATAATATTGAAGGATACTCTTTAAATACTGACATTGGAGGTGGAAATAGAGGTGCCAATTTAGGCTTGAATGGGAGTTTGAAATCTGGAAAATTTGGAATGACTCTAGGTGGCTATGGAAGAGCCAATTTTAATCCTTCTTCCACTGAATTTGAACAAAGAACAAAAAATTTAACTAAAAATATTACCACAAAACAATTTGGAGATGCTACGGATCAAATGGTTTTTGGGAGATATTCGTTAGGAGCTGATTATGATATTAAGAAAAACAAATCAATTTCAGGAGGTGCAAGATTTGGTACCAGAAGTTTCAATAGAGATCAAGAACTTAGTATAGAAAGATATGTTGATAATAAACTTCTATCTAAAACTTTGCAAAGAATAGAATCAACAAACCCTTCATTAAACTGGGATTTTAATTTAGATTATTTACATATAATTAGTCCCCAAAAAGAATTAAGTATTTCTGCTCTTTATAGTAGAAGCTCGGCCAATAGCGATTTTACAAATACTCCACTAGGAAGTCCAGAATTAGAAAAATTGGCGTTTACCAATCAGAATATAAATTTAAATCAGGAATATACCCTGCAAGCAGACTATCAAACGTCGATAAAGAAAAACCAAATGCTGGAGTTTGGAGGAAAAGGTATTTTCAGAGCGGTAAACAGCGATTTTAATTACTTAGTTGGAGGAAAAGAAATTAATGACCCAAACAGACCCAATGGCTCATTAGATTATAACCAAAATATAGCCGCTTCTTATCTTTCTTATGCATATGCTACCAAAAATAAGTATAATTTTAAAATAGGTGCGAGATATGAATACACTGATATTAAGGCAGTAGAAAGCCAAGAAAGACAAATTATTATTCCTTCTTATGACAATCTTGTGCCAAGTATAAATATCTCTAAAACATATGGAGGAAAATATACCGTTAAAACTGCCTACAATAGAAGAATTCAACGACCTGGCTTAACCCAACTAAATCCAAACTTAAACTTAGTAAATCCTCAAAGTTTACAACAAGGGAATCCAGAATTGGCACCTGAAATAGCGGATAACATTGAAGCAAGCTTAAGTGCTAGTATTAAAAAAGTATATTTAAATCTTTCAGTTTTTTCTAGAATTACTAACAATTCTATTTCACAAATTACGGAGGCGTATAAAAAAGATAGTAGTAAATTGTTGACTACCTTTCAAAATGTGGGATTAGACAAAGCCTATGGGGTAAACTGGTTTGGTAACCTCAGCATCACTTCAAAGTGGATGTTGAATGGAGGTATAGAAGCATTTTACAATACTATTGTTGGAAAAACAGCAGGCTTAACAGGCAAATCTGTGGAAATATCAAATCAAGGTTGGAATTTAAATGCTAGACTAATGTCTTTTATGACATTAAAAAAAGGATGGCAGTTGCAAGCTTTTAGCTTTGTTAGAGGAAGTAGAGTAATGCTTATGGGTCGCCAAGCAGGATTCGGAGTATATTCAATAGGAGCTAGGAAAGATTTCAAAAACAAGAAGGGAAGTGTCGGATTATCTACTCAAAATTTCCTGACACAAACTATGAAATTTAAAACCACAATGGAGTCTCCATTATTCTTTCAAAATAATGTAAACAATATGTTCAATAGAGGCGTAAGCCTTAATCTTTCTTATAAATTAGGAAAAATGGGCGTTGATGCTATGCAGCCAAAGAAAAAAGCAAAAGGAATTAAAAATGATGATGTGAAAGATGGTGGTGGCGGAGACAATCAATCACAACCTACCAGTGGTGCTCCAGGACGTGGATAATTAAGCTTTTAAATTATAAGTTAAAAAAAGTCTAGAACTAGTCACACTTGTGGTTGTTTCTTTATTTTTACTAAAAATTTCAAACTTTAAATACCAAAAAAAATTATTAAATAATGACAAGCCTCTTTAATTCAATTCTTTTTCAAAATAAAAAGCCCCGACATTAAAAAAAATTAGCATAAAAGACCATAAAAATAGTCTACAACTTTATGATAGTGACTTAGGAAAAAAGGAAATAAATCGCCAAATAATATTACAACTTCGGCTTGAATTGCTCCCCAAAACAAACCACAAATAAACATCTTAACTAAAATCTGAGGTTTAGGAAATCTAAAGGCTAATGATAAGAAACTTCCAACTATTGGTGTAAAAATCAACGGAGTTAGAAAAGCGATGCCCCAAAGGCCAAGTTTATTTTTTACTTTAATACCAGTTCTTGTTGTTCTTGAAAAAGTTTTCCTTGGTCGCTCTTTACCAATCTTCCATTTTACATTTAGTAAAAACTGCTGCAAATACTCCCCAGCATAAATTACTATAATCACAGTAAACATTAATCCAAAAGTGGAACTAATTGCCGTCTCCCACCAAGACAAGTTCTCAATCCGTCCCAGAATTGGTCCTCCGAAAAATTTTATTGTAGAAGCTGCTGCGACTTTCAAATACGAAAAAAACCTATCCATTCTCCAAATTAATATTTAACCACTCAGCAAACCTAGTGAACCTTTTATAATAATTCAAAAAAAAATTACTTATAGTATCTTGCATTACAAAGTACCTTACACTATATTTGTATCAGAATTATGAAAAACCTATTTTTTAAAAATTTCAATAATGAATAAAATAATTAAAATATGAATTTAGAAAATGCACAGGTACAAATGCGAAAGGGCATCTTGGAGCATTGTATTTTACAGATTATCTCTAGAGGCGAAGTATATGCCTCAGAAATACTGGATGAACTTTTAGATGCAAAAATAATGGTGGTTGAAGGCACCCTTTATCCCTTGTTAACTCGTTTAAAAAACGCTGAACTTCTTGATTACCAATGGAAAGAATCTACTTCTGGGCCACCTAGAAAATATTATATTCTTACCGAAAAAGGCAAGAATTTCACAGGTGGACTCGTAAACACATGGGTGGAACTTTCTGATTCTGTAAATGCTATTATTGCTAAAACAAACAAATGAAAAAGCTATTAAAATGAAAAAGACATTGCAAATAAACATTGGTGGACTTAGTTTCACTATCGAAGAAGATGCATTCGAAAAATTGAATCAATATTTAGCATCTATAAAAAAATATTTTTCAACCTACGAAAGTTGGGAAGAAATTACTTCAGACATAGAAGCCAGAATAGCTGAAAAGTTTTTTGCTAAAACCGATAATTTAGGAATTATTGCTATTGAAGACGTAAACAAAATTATCCAATCTATGGGAAGTGTTTCAGACTTCGAAGCTATTGAAGAAGAGGAAGACTTTTCTAAAGAGAACAGTAACAAAACTGAATCAAAAAAAGAAACTGAAAATAAAAACATGCCTAACACTAAGTTTTTCAGAGATGGGAAACGTCGTGCTTTAGGTGGAGTTTTATCTGGCCTGGCCTATAAATTTGAAATTGATGTAGTATGGCTAAGGATTTTGTTTATCATACTAGCTTTTGGACTAATAGATGGTGGAGGCGGTGGATTCTTTTTTTTAGCTTATCTAATTTGCTGGATTGCCTTTCCAGTAAACCACGATTTACTTGAAAATGAAAAAGTTAAGAAATTCTATAGAAATCCTGAAAATAAAGTTTTGGGAGGAGTTGCTACTGGGCTTTCTTCTTATTTAGGAATCGACTTAGTAGTAATAAGAATTTTGTTTGTGGTAACAGGTTTCTTTTTTATTGGGGTGTTAATTTATATTATATTTTGGATTATCGCACCAAATGCCACAAGTCTAACTCAAAAAATGGAGTTAGTAGGTAAACCAGTTACACTAGAAAATATTAAAACTTCTATTAAAAGTAATAATTTGAATTCCCCACAAAGAACTGAAAGTTTCATAACTAAACTTTTATTATTTCCGTTTAGAATAATTGGAATAATTTTAAAAACCTTAGGAAAATTAATCTCTCCTCTGAGTTCTTTGGTAAAAATATTTGCGGGTTTGTTACTACTAATATTAGGAGCTTCTTTATCTTTTGCCACTTTAGTTGCTACAGGTGCATTTTTTGGTCTAGTTTCTGATTCTCCATGGATGCACGGTGAAAAGCTTTTAGGAATGTTTACAAGAGATTTTCCAGCTTTTGGTGGCTTCTTTGCTTTCTTGGTGGCATTTATTCCTGCTATTTCAATTTTTATTCTAGGATTATCATTGCTAACAAGACAAATACATGGTAATCGCAATTTTTGGTTAACTACACTTACACTTTGGTTTGCAGGTTTAGTAGGATTAAGTACAATAGGGTCTAAATATGCTATGAATTTTTCAAGAAAGCACCGTATTACGGAAGAAACTATCCTTTCATTGCCGCAAAATACCCTAATTCTAGATCTAATTGACGAGGATTATGACGATGAAGATTTCTTTGATGCAAATGTAATTTTAGAGGCATCCGAAAACAATAATTTAACATTGGAAAGAAAATATTCTGCAAAGGGAAGAACCCAAAAAGTTGCTGCAGAAAATGCTAAAAACATAAAGTTCGAAGTTATTCAAAACGACTCTACTTTACTTTTCGCAGAAGAGTTAAAATTAAAAGGAGAAAAAGTACTGAGAGGCCAACATGTTTATGCCACTTTGAAAATACCTAAAGGCAAAAAATTCAAAATGTCCAGTCAGTTTGCAAGAAAACTTTGGAGCCAATCATGGAAAACACATTCAGAGTTCGGAATTGATACGGATGATATTCAGAAATACACCTTTATGATGGATAATGATAACGAAATGATATGTGCAGATTGTCCAAAATTAACGGAGGAGGAGAAAGATGCACTTAGAAATAATCACGATAATGGCGATTTTTTTGATGATAGCGAATTTGAAAATGTTGGAGAAAATAACCGAACATTTCAAGTAGAATCTTTCAAAAATGTGGAATTAGGTAGCAGTTTTATATCCATAATTAAATACGGAAAGGATCCTAAAGTTGAAGCATTTTGCGATGACAAAAACGACATTGATGACCTTGAGGCAAGAGTAAAGATGAACACTTTAGAAATAGGATTTGATGATACATTCAAAAACAGACGCTCTAAAATAAATCTAATTATAACCACTCCAAATTTATCCGATTTAGAAATTTCTGGTGCCGCCATTGTAAAAATATATGGGTTTGACAAGTTTGACAAATTAAACTTATCGCTTTCTGGGGCTTCAAAAGTAGGCGTTGAAGCTCAGGCAAATGAAATTAGAGTGGATGCTTCTGGAGCATCAAATTTACTAATTAAAGGAGAAACTAAAAATTTATATCTTGAGTTGTCTGGTGCAAGTCATTTTAAAGGAAAAGGCTTAAAAGCAGAAAAAGCGATTATAGATGCAGGCGGAGCAAGTCAAATTGAAATTAGTGATATTAAAGACCTTAAAACCGACATTTCAGGAGGCAGCGTTATTAACAAAATTTAAGCTTTAGAAAATTGAAAATTGTAAACCGTAGGCTAATTGCTTACGGTTTATTTTGTTTAGAAATGACTATTAAACATAGTAAAGAAAACAAATTGATTGCAATTTTCATTTTAGAACCGTTATGTTTAAATTGCAAAAAATATTATTTAAAATTCAACCAAATGAAAAATCTACTTTTTTTATTCCTATTTGTTCTATCATTTAATCATTTTTCGATTGCCCAAATGCAAAAAGAAGAAAGTCTATTAAAAACAGTAGATAAATTCAGATTATTGCTTTTAGATCCAGTAAAAACAGAACTTGACCAATTATGTCATGCAAATCTAACTTATGGGCACTCGAACGGAAAAATAGAAAACAAATCAGAATTTATTGAAGCGTATGTAAGTGGAAATTCTGATTTTATAAAAGTGACATTTTCGGACATAAAACTTTTTATTACAGGCAAAACTGCAATAGTAAGACACACACTTGAAGCCGAAGCAAAAGATGGCGATAAACCAGCAGGAAATATAAAAATAAAAGTTATGCTTATTTTTCAACTAGAAAAATCTGAATGGAAATTAATAGGAAGACAAGCAGTTAAAATATAAAATAGTAAATATATAAATAAGTGCTTTTTAGAAAAATAAGAGTCCTTTTTAAAACAAAAACAAAGTTTTTTAAAGTATTTTCCAAAATTTACTAATATCTGGTCAAAAAAGTATTAGAATTTAAAATTAAGCTAGAATTTAAGTAAACTATATCTGCTTAGATTTGACGATAATTTTATTAAAAGAAAAAATTTTTTATTTTATCAATATTAAAAATTTAATAGCTATATAATGAATCATAAAGTTTTAAAAGTCCATCCCGCAGATAATGTAATTGTTGCCTTATTAGATTTAAAGAAAAACGAAACAGTTTGGTGCGAAAATGAGCAATTTGTTATTCAAAAAGACATTTCAGCAAAACATAAATTTGCTCAAAAAGACTTTTCAGCAGGAGATGAAATAATAATGTATGGTGTTTTAGTAGGAAAAGCTCAAAGTCATATTGCCAAAGGAGAGTGGATAACTATATTTAATGTTAAACATGCCTCAAGCGAATATAATCTTGGCCAAAGAAACCTTAATTGGCAAATTCCTAATGTAAAAGAATATGAAAACCAAACATTTATGGGTTTTCATAGAAAAGATGGTTCTGTAGGCACAGCAAACTACTGGATTGTACTGCCAATGGTATTTTGTGAAAACCGAAATCTAGATATCATGAAGTCCGCATTAATTGATGAGTTGGGTTATGGAATTAAACAAAAATACAAATCGCAAACCCTTAAATTAATTGAACTTTATAAAGCCGGCAAAACAATTGAGGAGCTTTTAAACTCCGATTTTGAAATTTCAAACACAGAAAAACAATCACAGTTATTCCAAAATGTTGACGGTGTTAAATTTCTAAATCATGATATGGGCTGTGGAGGTACTCGTCAGGATGCACAAGCATTGTGTGGGCTTTTGGCAGGCTATATCACTCATCCAAATGTGGCAGGAGCTACAGTTTTAAGCTTAGGATGCCAAAATGCTCAATATGAAATGCTGCAGGAAGAAATAGAAAAAAGAGGAGGCTTGAACGACAAACCCGTATTTTTCTTAGAACAACAACAAATCGGAACGGAGGAGGCATTAATTAAACAAGCGATAAAACAAACATTTGGAGGTTTAATGTTTGCCAACACGTTTGTTAGAGAGCCCGCTCCATTAAGTAAATTGATAATTGGTCTAGAATGTGGTGGGTCAGATGGATTTTCTGGAATTTCCGCAAACCCTGCAATTGGATATACATCAGACATGTTAGTTGCTTTGGGCGGTACAGTTATTTTGTCAGAATTTCCTGAGCTTTGTGGAGTGGAACAAGAATTAAGCGATAGATGTATTGATGTTCTAAAAGCCGAAAAATTCATACATTTAATGCGAAGATATAATTCAATAGCGATTGAAGCGGGTTCGGGATTTGACATGAATCCTTCTCCAGGAAATATTAAAGATGGGTTAATTACTGATGCCATAAAATCAGCAGGAGCTGCAAAAAAAGGAGGCACTTCTCCTGTCACTGATGTGCTGGATTATCCAGAAAAAGTTGTAAAAAAAGGATTAAATCTTTTATGTACACCCGGCAACGACGTGGAATCAACAACAGCAGAAGTAGGTGCTGGAGCAACGATTGTCCTTTTCACTACAGGATTAGGCACGCCAACTGGAAATCCAATTGCTCCGGTAATCAAAATAGCAAGCAATACAAGATTGGCTGAAAAAATGGCCGATATTATAGACATAAATACCGGATTTATCACCGAAGGAAAAGAAACGATACCTGAAGCAGGAAAAAGGATATTAGATTTTGTGATAGCTGCTGCAAGTGGTAAACAAGAAGTAAAATCAATATCGAATGGCCAAGACGATTTTATAGCTTGGAAAAGAGGAGTAAGTTTATAAATTGAAATTAATTAAATAGATAAATATTTATTAAAATATGATCAACGCATTTTTAGATTCAGACTTTTTATTGCAAACTAAGACAGCCCAAATTTTATATCACGATTATGCATCAAAAATGCCAATAATCGATTATCATAATCATTTACCTCCAGATCAAATTCTTAATGATATAAACTTTAGTAACCTTACCCACGCTTGGCTTGCTGGCGATCATTATAAATGGAGGGCAATGAGGGCAAACGGTATAAATGAAAACTATTGTACAGGAGAAAAATCAGATTTTGAAAAATTTGAAAAATGGGCAGAGACCGTTCCATTTACAATGCGAAACCCTCTATATCATTGGTCACATTTAGAATTGCAAAGATATTTTGGAGTGCACGAACTATTAAATGAAAAAACCGCTAAAAAAATCTATGAAGAATGTACTGAAAAATTAAGTTCTTCCACTCATTCGGTTAGAAATCTATTAAAAATGATGGATGTAAAAACCGTTTGTACAACCGATGATCCACTCGACTCATTGGAACATCATATAGCGTACAATATTGAATTAGCCAATAAACCAGTAGGCTCGGAAGTAAAAATGCTACCTGCTTTTCGACCTGATAAATTTATTTTAATCGATAATCCAAACTTCTCGACTTTTATTTCTAAACTTAGCGAAGTAGTGAATTTTGAAATAAATGATTACCAAAGTTTACAAAAAGCATTACGAAAAAGAGCCGATTTCTTTGCCGCTCAAGGGGGTAAAATTGCAGATCATGGCTTAGAGCAAATCTATGCTGAAGACTTCACCGAAGAGCAAGCCGACGCAATATTAAAAAAAACTTTATCTGGCCAAAAAATAACCATACAAGAAGCCACCATTTTCAAATCAGCGATTCTTCATTTTTTAGGAGTAATGTATTGTGAATTAAACTGGATTCAACAGTTTCACATAGGAGCTTTAAGAAATAATAATCGAAGAGCGATGCGAGTGCTAGGTGCAGATACAGGTTGGGATAGTATCGGAGACTGGTCACAAGCAAATGCTATGTCTAAGTTCCTTGGAAAATTAGACGAGTTTAATCAACTTACAAAAACTATTATTTATAATATTAATCCGGCAGATAACGAATTGATGGCGACAATGATTGGTAATTTTAATGATGGTTCAGTGGCTGGAAAAATCCAATGGGGTTCTGGATGGTGGTTTTTGGATCAAAAAGATGGAATGGAAAAACAAATAAATACGCTTTCCCAAATTGGCTTATTGAGTAGGTTTGTAGGAATGCTAACTGATTCTAGAAGTTTTCTTTCTTTCCCTCGTCATGAATATTTCAGAAGAATTTTATGCAATATTTATGGAAATGACATTGAAAATGGGGAATTGCCAAATGATATAACATATATTGGAACAACTATTCAAAATATTTGCTATACCAATGCCAAAAATTATTTTGGTTTTTAAAAAAAATATGAAAAGTAAAAATATATGAAAAAAATCCTCACCTTTGGGGAAATACTTATGAGATTATCTCCAGAATTTGGAGGAAAATGGATTAAAAATAATTCAATTCCAACATTCATTGGAGGAGCTGAATTAAATGTTGCGGCTGCATTATCAAAATGGAATGTACCAGTGGCTTATTGTTCTGCCATGCCAAACAATGCTTTAGCTTTAGAAATAAAAAACTACTTATTAGCAAAAAATATTGATGTTTCTCCAATGCAATGGACTGGGGAAAAAATTGGGATATACTATTTGCCTCAAGGTGCCGATCTAAAAAATGAAGGCGTAATTTATGACAGAGCAAATTCGTCATTTTCAGACTTAAAAATTGGGCAAATAGATTGGGCTATATTGTTTAAAGACGTCGAATGGTTCCATTTTAGTGCAATAAGTCCAGCTTTAAATCAATCGATTGCAAATGTATGTCTAGAAGCATTAAAAGTTGCAAAGTCTAAAAATATCAAGATTTCAGTAGATTTAAATTATAGAGCAAAACTTTGGAAATATGGAAAAGACCCTTTGGAAATAATGCCTGAGTTAGCCTCTTATTGTGATTTAATCATGGGAAACCTTTGGGCTGCTAATAAACTTTTAGGTATTTCTTTAGACTCTGAAATTAAAAAAAACAATGCAGATAGCTTCGCTTATATTCAACATGCCAGGAGAACATCAGAAGAAATAATTTTAAAATTTAAATCTTGTAATTATGTGGCCAATACATTTAGATTTGATTTTAAGCAAAATGGAATAAGTTATTTCACTACATTGTTTCAAGATAGCCAGCTATTTGTTTCCCCTGAGTTTCAAAAAGAAACGGTAATAGATAAAGTTGGAAGTGGAGATTGTTTTATGGGAGGACTTTTGTACGGTTTTTATAATCACTCTTCTTCCCAAGAAATAATTGATTTTGCAGCCGCTGCCGCTATTGGCAAATTAAATGAGGTTGGAGATTTTACAAATCAAACCATTGAAGATGTAAAAGAAATACTTATCCAAAATGAATTAAAAGTATGAACAAAAAAGAAATATTGAATCTGGTATTGACAAAACCACTAGTACCTGTTTATTTTAATGCCGATATAGAACAAACAAAAAAAGTAATTTCAGCTTGCTATGAAGGTGGAATAAGGGTTTTTGAATTTACTAACCGAGGAGAAAAAGCCATAGAGGTATTCAAACAATTGGTTCCCTTTGTAAGAGAAAATTGTCCTGAAATGATTCTTGGAATTGGTACAATAGTTGATAAAAATACCGCTGAAAGATTTATAAAGCTAGGAGCTGATTTTATTGTACAGCCGGGTACCACCCATCAAGTTGGAGAAGTTTGCAAAAATTATGATATTGCATGGATTCCGGGGGTTATGACTCCCACTGAAATATATCAAGCTCAAGACTGGGGGGCAGAAATGGTTAAAATTTTCCCAGGAAATATTTTGGGTTCGGCCTATGTTAAAGCATTAAGAGGTCCTATGCCAAACCTAAAAATTATGGTAACTGGAGGAGTAAAGCCTACGGAAGACAGCTTGAAAGAATGGTTTGGGGCTGGTGCAAATGCCGTTGGATTAGGAGCACAACTTTTTAAAGATTTTGAAAATTTAGAAGAATTCAAAAATAAAGTGAAGAGCCTTTTTGCCTTCATTTAACCTTAACAATCAACCCTATGAACAAAAAAATTGGAAATTATCGCTGGACCATTTGTGCACTTGTATTTTTTGCAACAACAGTAAATTATCTTGATAGACAAGTAATAAGTTTATTAAAATCTGTACTTTCTACAGAGCTCAATTGGGACGATGGAGACTATGCAAACATTGAAATTTCTTTTAAGTTATTCTATTCTTTCGGAATGATAATAGCTGGAAGAGTTGTAGATAAACTAGGAACAAAGAAAGGGTATGCTTTGGCCACGGGTCTATGGAGTTTAGCCGCGGTTGGACATGCATTTGCCAACTCTGCTTTTGGTTTTATGATCGCAAGAGCAGCCTTAGGCGTTACTGAAGCCGGAAATTTTCCTGCAGCAATAAAATCCACCGCCGAGTGGTTTCCAAAAAAAGAAAGAGCGTTGGCAACCGGAATATTTAACTCAGGCACAAACATAGGTGCTATCATAGCTCCATTGACAGTTCCATTAATTGCATTGTATTGGGGTTGGCAATGGGCATTTATATTAACAGGGCTTATTGGTTTTATTTGGTTAATTCTATGGCAAATGTATTACACTTCCCCTGCAGACTCAAAAAAATTGAGTAAGGAAGAATTTGATTATATTCATTCCGATATAGAAGATCAACAAATAGATGAGAAAATAAAAGAAGAGAAAGTGCCATGGATAAAATTATTAGGCTTTAGACAAACGTGGGCGTTTGCAATAGGAAAATTCTTAACTGACCCAGTATGGTGGTTTTATCTTTTTTGGTTGCCAGATTTTCTTCAAAGCGAATACAAATTAACATTAATTGAAATTTCAATTCCAGTTGCTGTTGTTTATATTATTTCAACAATAGGGAGTGTAGGTGGTGGTTACTTACCTATGGCACTAATAAATAAAAACATGCCAGCATTTAAAGCTAGAAAAACGTCAATGCTTATCTTTGCTTTCTTTGTATTACCTGTTATTCTGTCGCAAGCAGCAGGAAAGATAAATATGTGGTTAGCAGTTTTAGTTATAGGAATAGCAGCAGCAGCTCATCAAGCCTGGAGTGCAAATATTTTCACAACGGTATCCGACATGTTTCCTAAAAAAGCTACTGGATCTGTAACAGGTATTGGCGGTATGGCTGGAGGACTAGGTGGCATTTTATTAACTTGGGCTGTTCAAAAAAATATGTTTGTTTATTATAGAAACTTAGAGCAAATAGAAACTGCATATTACATTATGTTTGCAATTTGTGGTGGAGCTTATTTGTTAGCATGGTTCATTATGCATCTTTTGGTGCCAAGAATGAACAAAGTAGATATTTAATGCACGTTCCTAAAAAAATAAAAAGCTAAAAAATGAAGTCCATTTTCTCTTTTAAACTTAAGTTTTAAATGGGGTGTTATTTTAATTTTAACAATAGAGTCAAACTAATTTTGGCTCTATTGTTTTTTTTAAATAGGGTCTACAGGAAGTTTTAAGTGATTATTTATCAGACTTTTAAAAGTAAAAAGTCTCGGAATAATTCAAATAAATTGAATATATGAGACTTTTTTTTGTAATTTGTGGTACTAAAGTATAATTACAAATCGAAGATACCCTGTTTTCTCTAGACTCCCTATATTCTCATAAATTTAATTTTTTCAAAAACCAAACTGATTTAGGGAAACTGTATTAGACTATACCTTGGGATACCATTTCGGCTCGTTTGAAACTTGCTAAGAATAAACGAGGTCCTATGAAAATGTTGGATGGCAGGGGTATGGTTGCGCTTATGATTTTAAAGCACTACACTTGCTTGAGTGACCAAAAGCTTTTACATAGACTGAATACTGATTATGCTATGCAATATTTTTGCGGTATTGAATTAAGAAATGGTAAGCTTATAAAAGATAATGCGTTTGTATTTGTGTGAGGTCTTATATTTCTAAGCATTTTGATTTAGACACCATCCAAACGCTATTTATCGATCACTGGAAAGAAGAAATTAAAGAGCCAGGCACCATGCATAGACATTACATGTTATGAATCATATATTCGATATCCTACAGATGTAAAACTTTTAAACGAAAGTTTGGAATTTATATACGACAAGCAGATAATCCCAATTTGTGCATCACTTAAAATTCTAAGGCCTAGTTTAGCAAAGTACGAAGCATTAAAAAAAGAAGTTTTAAGTTTTTCCAAAAGGAAGAAAAAGTCGAAAAAAATAACTAAGAAGTTGATATTTAAGCTATTAATGCTTGTTGGACACGGACTAACCTCGTTAAAAAGCATTATAAAAAGAAATTAAATGGCGGCTGGGAGAATCGATACAAGTAGAATAGCACTGATTGAAAAGGCGCTAGAGCAGCAAAACTTTCATTATAATAATCCCAAAGAACCAGTAAAAGACAGAATAATAAGCTTAGCCAAACCGTATGTAAGACCCATAGTACGAGGCAAAGGAAACAAACCCGACTAGGCGTCCCCGTAGCGTTTGGTGACAATATTGGAATACTGACCTTATATTGCAAAGGTGTAGTAGGCAACACAACGCTAATTGTTTTAAACAAAATAATTATTTAAAAATAAGATTATGTTCTGATATTAACAAGATTTTGTTTATAAAGCCAAAATAGTTGGTAGGCTACTGGGGACATTATTCCTGTTAAAATACCCATTGTTTAATTACAGCTTTGTTTTCTTGTATCTTGCCTTTATATGCATACCAGTTTAGGTAATTTTGCAAATATTTAGTTCCTACCCCATTAAATTTGCCCAAAAACTGCCTTATTTGATTATGGGTTTGATTTACTGTTTGTAAATGAACACCTCTGTCGTTTTTGTCGACGTGTTCTTTTGCTTTTACTGTCTTATGGGTAAGTTCTGTATTTGTTTTTCCAAACGCTTTATAGGAAGGATGCTTATCGGTGATTAGTATTGTGCCTTTTTGCAGTTTTCCATCTAAGGCTTCTTTTATATTTGCTTCTGTTAAGCGTTTAGTTTATACAACCCTAAACATTTTGTCGCCTTTTCGTTCAACAGCTGTCACAACCTGTACAACGCTAACATCCTCCCCTTCATTTCTGCTAAAACCGCTACTCCTTTTTCTAGGCGTTCTTATCAAATCTCTATCTCCTTTATTGTT
>JANOMP010000188.1:0-44456 GCA_031420365.1 Cytophagaceae bacterium | reverse complement strand
GAAATAAAAGCCCGATCACAATCCTGAGATGGGAGCATTGTCAAAAGAAAAGTGGTGGAGCAATTAGCTACCCCGTTCACAATAGTTATTTTTTCCAAAAGTATGCTCCTGATTCGATTAATTTTTTATATATATTTGAACTCCCATTTATGGGTGAGTTATTTTTGATCCATTTTTTAAAATTACGCTTATAAAACAATAATACCGTTAGTCACAAGTTTAACAGAAAGTATAGTTATAGCCACACGAGTGCAAAAAAAATTCTGCTTTAATAGCTCTTAACCGACAAAAAGCTTTTTGTTGTTATAAATAAAATGGAGACCAGCTACCATTACAAAAACGGGGCGACACCGAAAAGCCATATGAGTAGGGATTTATTCTAAACTTATCATTATGCCAAAGTATGTAATTGAAAGAGAAATTCCAGGTGCTGGCAAATTATCTGCCGAACAACTAAAAGGTATTTCACAAACTTCTTGCGGAGTATTAAGTAACATGGGGCCACAAATTCAGTGGTTACAAAGTTATGTGACAGAGGATAAAATTTACTGTGTTTACATTGCACCAAATGAAGAAATGGTTCGTGAACATGCAAATCAAGGAGGCTTTCCAGCAAACTCAGTAAGCGAAGTCATGACTATAATTGACCCGACTACAGCAGAGTAATTTTGGGTGGACAATTTAAAATGCAAACCTTTTGGACAGGCGATAAGAAAACCTGCCCACAACAACTAAGCGTTCGTTGGGTACGTAGTACCAACAATGAACGCTTAGTTGAACTTAACCTTCGGTGGCTTTTTACTTTATAAACTTCTGGTTTTTCAGGATATGGTGTTATAGTCAAATTTCTTTTGAGCTTTCTGCTGTGTTTTTAGCCGTATGTGCTCTTTTTTTTCATCTTTGGGCGTTTTATTATGGTTTTATATTCATTTTCTTACCTTTTGCACATACCTTCCCGTACTATACTTTAGATGAGGCGTTTATCATTTCCCATAAATACTTGAACGATTCGACCCGCGGTGATCAAAGCTCAGAATATCCAGCAAAATGCAAAAAGGAAGCACAAGAATGAAAATCGCCCTCCGAAATGCAGCCAATGCCATTGGAAATCTTAAAGAATCTACCCCGCATAAAAAAAAACGTTAGTAAGAATCCCATATTTTTGGGCCAAAAAAAGAAAATTAGCTAAGGGATGATAATCTAATAGCTTTAAAATATTAATCGAATGAAAGCTCGTTATTACAATTGGTGCTATATGAAATAAAAGCCCGATCACAATCCTGAGATGGGAGCATTGTCAAAAGAAAAGTGGTGGAGCAATTAGCTACCCCGTTCACAATATTAATTTTTCCAAAAGTATGCTCCTGATTCGATTATTTTTTTATATATATTTGAACTCCCATTTCTGGGTGAGGTATTTTTAATTCAATTTTTAAAATTACGCTTATTAAACAATAATACCGTTAGAAACAAGCGTAAAAAGACAACGAAACAACAAATATGAACCCACTTTGGACACAAATAATTATTCAAACTGCACTTAGACACAAGAGCAAAAATTCGGGTGACAAAGAACTTTATTCTAACTACCGACTTACAAAGAATTATCGGGAATTTCTTATCACAACAAAACGAAACATTAAGGACTTTTTCCTAATTACTCTCGGTATTTTTTCTGCATCTTTTGGTTTTAAAGGCTTCTTGCTGACAAATAATTTTATTGACGGAGGGGCAACAGGAATTTCATTATTGATTTCCGCTTTGACAAAAATCCCTCTTCCAATTTTGATTGTTTGTGTAAACATCCCATTTATAATTCTTGGATACAAAATTTTTGGCAAAACCTTCGCAATAAAAACGGCTCTTGCAATTTCAGGACTTGCACTTTGTCTTGCGACAGTTAATTTTCCAGATGTTACGAAAGATAATTTATTGGTAGCAGTTTTTGGTGGCTTTTTTCTTGGTGTTGGTATCGGACTTTCAGTTAGAGGCGGTGCAGTAATTGACGGGACTGAAGTTCTTGCAATCTTTTTAAGCCGCAAACTCGGGACAACTATTGGCGACATCATTATAGCAATTAATGTTGTAATTTTTTCTGCGGCTGTATATTTTCTTTCCGTTGAAATAGCTCTTTATTCAATGATTACCTATTTAGTAGCATCAAAGACGCTTGATTTTGTTATTGAAGGAGTTGAGGAGTATATAGGTGTTACCATTATTTCATCACATAGTGAGGAAGTCAGACAAATGATTATTGACAATATGGGAAGGGGTTTAACTATATATAGCGGGAAACGAGGTTTTGGCAAAAAGGGTGAAAAGAAAGAGGTGGACATTGTTTACACTGTGGTAACCAGACTTGAATTAAATAAATTAAATACTGAAATAGAAAAAATTGACCCTGATGCTTTTGTCGTTATGAGTAGTGTAAAAGACACAAAGGGAGGTATGATAAAAAAAAGACCTTTAAAACATTGACTCAGCAACGAATGACAAGAACGCCAGCAGGTAACATTCAGCCAAGTAGAAGAAAGTCGAAATGTCTCATCACCCTGAACGCAATCTAAGTCTGGGTGGACATCTCGGCTTTCTGCTACATGGTGTTCAACACCTAAAAAAAATTGGCGGTTCAGTGGTAAATTGTAGCTTTGTACATCTAATAAAGTAAGTGGTAGGTTGACAGTTTAGTGTTCCAAATCCGCCACTTCTTGTAGCAGAAAATCGTTACCTGCAAGCGTACCGAACGAAACCGATAATCACAACCGGCAAACAAAATAAAAATATTTTTTCTAACTTTGCTGACAAAATAAATAGACGAATTTAATGATGCGAACAAAATATTTACTGATCCTAATTTTACAACTTCTAATTTTTTCAATTTCAAATGCACAAACAAGCGTAACAGTTTCGGGAATTATAAAAGACAAAAACAGCAAAGCCATTTTGCCATTTGCCAATGTGGTTTTGAAAACTGAAAAAGACAGCACTTTTGTAAGTGGGACTGTTACCAGCGAAGAAGGACGTTTTTCATTATCCAAAATAAAATCAGGTAATTACTATTTAGAAGTTTCTTATATTGGCTACAAAACTGCCAAACGATCTTTATTTGTCGGTAATCTGACAGAATATATAGACATCAAAACCATTGAAATAGAAGAAAAATTAACTTCATTACAAGAAGTTGTCATAACAGGAAAGACAGCCGAAATAAGTGAGAAAATGGATAAGAAAACATTTTCTCTGAGTGATAATATTAGTCAAAGTGGTGGTTCGGTTTTACAGGCGATGCAAAACCTACCGAGTGTAACGGTGCAAGACGGAAAAGTACAACTTCGTGGAAATGATAAAGTAACGGTGCTTATTGATGGTAAACAAACTGCCATAACAGGCTTTGGAAACCAAACAGGTTTAGACAATATTCCTGCTTCTGCTATTGAAAAAATTGAAATCATCAACAATCCTTCTGCAAAATATGATGCCAATGGCAATGCAGGAATTATAAATATTATTTACAAAAAAAATAAGAAAGACGGATTTAACGGAAAGGTTGGTTTTACAACAGGTTTAGGTTCACTTTGGGTTAGAAAAGAGAATTTGCTGACTATACGACCTCAATATACTTTCACACCAAAAATAAACCCAAGTGTTTCGCTTAATTACAGAAAAAACAAAGTCAATGTCTTTTTTCAAGGTGATTATTTATATACCGAAACGCTGAACAAAAATGAATTTGTAACAAGAAATTACGATAATGGCGATGTGATTAATTCGCAATTAAAACGAAATAGAAATACCCATTTTACAACCATAAAATCAGGAATAGATTATACAATTAATGACCAAAATTCATTAACCATTTCAGGATTATTTGGAAGTGAAAAAATTATTGACAGAGGCGACCAACCTTTTTTTAATAGCGATTTTTCACAACGAAAAAGACTTTGGCAGTTTTTGGAAGACGAATTGAAGACAACTATAATGGCAACAGCCAACTATCAACATAAATTTAAAGAAGCAGGCCATTTATTAAATATTGGTTTCAATTACACTTTTCATAGAGAAGACGAAAAATATTTTTACGACAATTATTTACCAACTTCAACAGGTACAGATGCTTTCAAATTATTATCAGACGAGCAAGTTTATGATTTTAATTTTGACTACATAAAACCACTAAAATATGGTCGAATTGAAACAGGAATAAAACTTCGTAACAGAAATATTCCGACCAATATGCAATTTATACCGGGAGCAAATTCGGTATTAGACATCAATGCAGGTGGTTGGGCAACTTACAAAGAATTAATTCCTGCTATTTATGGAAACTATATTTTTGAAAACAAAAAATGGGAAGCAGAATTAGGGTTACGTGTTGAGTATGTAAAAATTCAATATGATGTAAACCCAAATCATATCGTTTATAAAAGCGATGGTTATAATTATACACAACCATTTCCAAATTTACGTTTGGCTTATAAAATAAACGACAATAATAAACTTTCCATTTTCTACAACCGTAGAGTGGACAGACCTAACGAAGTGGATATTCGTATTTTTCCAAAATATGACGATGCCGAAATTATCAAAGTTGGAAACCCTGCATTGCGACCACAATTTACCAATTCAATTGAGTTGGGTTATAAAACAAGTTGGAAAAGTGGTAGTTTGTACAACGCAATTTATCACCGATTTGCTGACGGAACTATAACAAGAATATCAAGCACTGTTCCACCGAGTAATTTAATTTATGCAACTTTTCAAAACGTAAATAAAAGTTACAACACAGGATTAGAAATGGTTTTAACACAAGACATTTCAAAATTATATTCATTCAACATCAATCTAAATGCGTACCGAAATCAAATTGATGCGTTTGCTGTTGAAAATAAATATCCAATAACACACACATTTTCAGCAGACAAACAAGAAATATTTTCAGGCAACATAAAGTTGAATAACACATTTCATTTTCCTAAAAACATTGACGCACAACTTACAGCTATTTATCTAGCACCTGACATTATTCCACAAGGTAAAATAAAATCAAGGTTTTCATTAGACCTTGGACTTAAAAAAGCAATTCAAAAAGGAAAAGGCGAACTATTTTTTAACGCAACCGATTTACTTAATACAATGATAATCAAAAAAGAAATCAACGGACAAGGCTTTAATTATACAAGCAACGACTATTACGAAACGCAAGTAATAAGATTTGGGTATAGTTATAAATTTTAACGAAAAATAGACAATAAAAAACGCCAGCAGGTAACATTTAGCCAAGCAGAAGAAAGCCACCTATACGCCATAAAAGTATGCTCCTGATTACATATTCCGGTGAAATTGAGCCACGCATTCCGGTTCAAAGGGAGCCACTTGAATTGAGTTGTTTGGTGTCGATTTGATTTTGATTCAAAAATTTTTATTTGTTTTAATTTTTGATGTTTTTTCTCATGGATTCTCCCTTTAGCTCTTTCCTGTGTACTTAGGACTTGTCAATAAATAAAATGCTTAAAAATTGATAAATTTTCTTATCTTTGTTAAAAAACAATGGTAGATAAAGAAATAATCAAAGCTCGTATCAATTCGGTATTACCGATGTTAGACGAGAGACAATCAAGAGCATATTTATCAGCTGAAGCAGCAAGTTTAGGTTGGGGAGGAAAAACTATTATTTCAGAATTAAGCTCTGTAACTCGAAGAACAATAGCTAAAGGAGGGAAAGAAGCAATTTCTGCTGAAAATGTTTTAGAAAGTACTCGAATTAGAAAAATTGGGGGCGGCAGAAAAAAGGTTTCTGAACTTCATCCTGAACTACTCAAAACGATACAGGATTTAGTTTCTCCGTACAAAATGGGAGACCCAATGAAACCACTAATATGGACTAACAAGAGTGTTAGGAAAATAGTTGCAGAACTAATTCTTTTAAGTTATAAAGTAAGTCATGAAGCAGTTAGACAATGCTTAATTTCACTTGATTATAGCCTTCAGTCGAATAAAAAACCAGATGAGGGAGCTAAAATAGAAGATAGAAACGAACAATTTGAATACATAAATTCGACTTGCATATCTTTTATGAACGATAATTGTCCAGTAATTTCGGTGGATTGTAAAAAGAAAGAATTGATAGGGAATTACAAAAATAACGGTCAAGAATGGGAAGTTAAAAAGCATCCACTTGAGGTTAAAGTGTATGATTTTGTAGACAAAGAATTAGGAAAAGCAGTACCATACGGAATTTATGATATTGAGAAAAATGAAGGCTTTGTTAATGTTGGAATAAGCAGCGATACAGCAGAGTTTGCAGTAAATTCTATTCGATGTTGGTGGAATGAAATGGGAAAGGAATTATATATAAATTCAAAAAAAATATACATTACAGCGGATGGAGGCGGAAGCAACAGTACAAGAGGTAGATTATGGAAAACGGAATTGCAAAAATTAGCTAAAGAATTAGGTTTAGAGATTACGGTGTCTCACTTTCCTCCAGGAACGAGTAAATGGAACAAGATCGAACACCGCCTATTTTCATATATATCGAAAAATTGGAGAGCAAAACCTTTAACAAGCATAGAAGTTGTTGTGAATTTAATAGCTAATACAACCACAATTAAAGGGTTAAAAGTAAAGGCAAGAATTAATGAAAACACATACAACAAAGGCCTTAAAATATCAGATAAAGAAATGGCAAAGCTAAATATTAAAAGAAGTGAGTTTAGTGGCGAATGGAATTACGTAATTTCGCCTAAATTGTAAAAATTATTTATTGACAACTCCTTAGAAACGGAAACTGTACAAAATCAGAAACAAAAATAGCCAATGCCCTACAAGCTAATGGACGAAAAAATTATCTTTTTGCCTTCAAATAAGAGCTTGAAATGTGTCCTGTATATCAATCAAAAATCACGCAATGCGATGTAAAATAGAGAAAATGCATATACCTTGGTTCAGGTCTTTGAAGTCTCACTTACTTCACTGCATGCCTCACAAAAAACACGCATGCGACTTACTGAAGTAGACTCTTATAAACTACCTTTTAATACAAAATGCTTCAAAAACATATTGCTTCTTAAAATATCAAAATTTTCTTTTACCTTTATCTGAGTGGATGTAGAAACGAAGGACAGTTCAGACACACAGCACCTTCCAAAAAGGGCGGGGTTTCATGCTCAAAAAACAGTTATGTGGTAAATCAATCATTAGTTTTTCAAGTCATCCCAATTGCTATCTGAAGATGTAAAAGTCCATCCTAATATGGTTATAACAGATGCCTGCAAGCCTGTTTGACGCTGCATCATAATCTTTAACGATTATAATGTATTCTGACTTTCAAATAATTTTTTCGGAAAATAAATAAATGAACAGCCAAAAAACCTCCACCAAAGAAATGACCACATCCTCTTTAGCTAAGGAGGCGAATATCTTTCAAAAGCTCCCTCGCATTCCCGCCCTTGCCGAGCATACTTTACTGCGGTATTTCGCTTTTATTGCATTGTATTTTTCACAAGGTGTACCATGGGGTATGTTGCTATTGAGCATACCAGCATGGTTAGCTATGAATGATAAAACACCAGGAGAAATTGCAGGTTTTGCAGTAGCAGTTAGCTTACCGCCAAGTTTTAAATTTATTGTAGCACCACTAATGGATCGCTATACTTATTTACCCATGGGGCGTAAACGACCTTGGATACTTTTAGCGCAATTAGGATTAATAGCCAGTTGTATTTTTATGGCCTATGTACCTGATCCCTTAAACAATCTTAACCAATTGATGGTGGCTGGTTTTATGGTTAGTTGTTTGGCATCTATTTTTGATGTAGCTACCGATGGTATGGCAGTTGATATTATTCCCATACACCAACAAGCAAAAGCCAATGGCTTAATGTGGGGTTCTCTAATTATAGCTATGTCGGCTTCATTGGCTGCGGGAACTTGGCTGCTAAATAAATACAATTTTAGCACCGCAATGTTGATGCTAGCAGTTGCTATAAGTGTCATTATGTTAGTACCCTTACTTTTAAGAGAACGACATGGGGAAAAGATTTTGCCTTGGACAGCAGGCACAGCATCACCAGAAACCAAACAGTTGCAACTAACAAATTGGCGTTCTATTTTCAAATCATTATACAGCGTTTTTAGTTTGCGTAACTCATTGTTACTGGCAATGCTAATATTTATATCACAGGGAGCTTTCAATTACATGGAAACGTTGCTTCCCATTTTTACTGTAAAAGAATTAGGTTGGACTAATGCGAACTACGCTCAATACTATTCAACAGCGTCATTAATTGGCGGTATTAGTGGTATGATCATAGGTGGTATTTTGGTAGATAAGTTTGGCAAGAAAAAAATGACGAATATTTACTTTTTCAGTTCAATTTTTTCTACAACCGTACTGGCTTTTTCAAAAGCATACTGGAGCGATAGGAGTTTTATTTATGCGTTTATGATGGTATATAATGTGCTATATACTTTCTCTTGCATCGGCATTTTTGCCATTGCTATGCAATGCTGCTGGAAAAAAGTTTCGGCAAGCCAGTTTACCTTGTATATGACATTAGCTAACCTTGGGCGAATGGCATTCATTGCCTTAATTGGCCCTATTAAAGCAAATTACAGTTGGCAAATTACACTTTTTGCATTTGCTCTAATGTTAGCGTTTGCTTGGTTGCTTTTGCAGTTTTTAAATATTGATAAGCAAGTAGAAGGTGTGGCTGCTTTGGAAAAAAAAGATGTGGAAAACGAAGCAAAATTGATCAATCATTAATTTAAAAAAAAAGTTTAAAAAAAATCAAGAAATAAAACAAACCTCAACCAAAGAATTGATCAAAATCATCACTGCATCATCAGTAGGCACGTTGATTGAGTGGTACGACTTTTTCATTTTCGGAAGTTTATCCGTCATTATTTCTACGCAATTTTTTCAGAAAGAAAACCCTGCCGCCGCTTTTTTGGCAACCTTGGCTACTTATGCCGCAGGCTTGGTGGTTCGCCCTTTTGGGGCTTTATTTTTTGGCAGATTGGGCGATTTGATTGGCAGAAAATACACTTTTATGGTAACGCTGCTGCTCATGGGCGGCTCCACTTTTACTATTGGCTTAGTGCCTACGTATCAAACCATTGGGTTTTTGGCACCTCTTATCATTCTAATTTTAAGGCTATTACAAGGCTTGGCTATTGGTGGTGAATATGGCGGGGATGCCACATTTGTAGCTGAACATTCGCCTATAGGTCAGCGGGGATTTTGGACTTCGTAGATTCAGATTACCGCAGCACTTGCTTTCCTACTTACACTTGTGGTTATTTTTATACTCAAAAAAGTAATGACTCAATCGGCTTGGGAAAATTGGGGTTGGAGACTACCTTTTTTGATTTCTATTTTTATGATGGGTATTTCGGTGTATATTCGAAAAAACATGACAGAATCGCCCCTTTTTGCCAAAGCCAAAGCGGAAGGCAAAACTTCTACCAATCCATTGAAAGAATCTTTTGGCAAAAAAGTAAATCTTAAATTGGTGCTACTGGCATTGTTTGGCGTAACAATGGGCATGGGTGCAATAGCTTGGTCAACGTTATTTTATGTTCAAACCTACTTTACACGATTCATGTTTATTGATTTTGACCAAGTAAATACCATCATCATCATTGGCATATTGCTTTATGTTGGTTTTAATATCTTCTTTGCTTGGCTGTCAGACCATGTGGGTCGCAAACCTTTGATAGTGCTAAGTATCTGTCAATATATTAACTGCTCATCTTGACTTTTTCTTTTGTAGTTTTTATGCGTTGTAAATTCGTCAAATAGCTCTACTATTTTCCTCATTTACGCCTTTAAAAAATAAAAAATAATACGTCAATTTTGAGTACTTTATATTTTGAAAGTTCCTAAGTTTGTTATTGGCGGTTTTGTGCTACCGACCGATTTATAATGCTATGTATCAAACTGTCAATATGAATCAGAAAGTAGAAAGCCATTCGGCAGTAAAAAATGAAACGAAAACGGAAGCCATTACTTCTGCTTCAGAAGATTCAATAGTCACCACCAATACTCATCGTTTCTATACCGACAGTACTGTAGCAATTGAAATCAAAAAGGAACAAAATGGAAAAGTTGAGTTAACCCAAAACCATCACCATCAACAATGCCGATAAATGGAAGCTCATTTTTATGTTTTTTTTACTCTGCTTTATTAACACCATTTCTTATAGTCCAGTGGCTGCCTTTTTAGTGTAGATGTTTCCACTAAAAATCCTACAGTTCCATGTCAGTGCCTTTTCATATTGGCTTTGGCATTTTTAGAGGCTTGTGTCCAGTGATTGCCACCTACATGATTCAGAAAGACAAATTGGCAAATGTATCTGATTATTATTTATCAGGCTTAACTTATCCATTGGTATTAATTGGTTTATCATTGGTAATCGGTGTTTTGTATCTAAAAGAAAGTGTTGAGGTTAAGCCTGTTATCTCTTTCCCTTCTATTCCTACAAATATATTAAATAAAATAAAACGATACTTGGGTATTGTCTGGATAGCCATAGGGCTTGCTGCTGGTTACTTTGGAGTGGCAGAATTGGGTCTTCCCAAATTAAATTCAGGTATTCAAGACGATTTTATTTTTGGCATTATTACGCTGGTTTTTATTACGCCTATTGCAAGTATTGGCTTATGTCTTTTTGGCAAATATGCCTTGGAGGGGGAGTATGATGTGTGAATTTTTGACCCCTCAATATTTTCACTATTTTTACACAAAAAATCAATTTAAAAAATGAAAAGAAGAACTTTTATAGAGGTGAGCACACAAGGCGCAGTTGGTATCGGGCTTATTCCTTTCCTATCTTCTTCCTGTGCCGTGAACAATGCAACCAAAACAGTCAATGGTGCTTGTTGTCTGGATTGCCCCGATTCATGTAGCTGGCAAGTAACTGTTTCAAATGATAAAGTAACAGAATTTAAAGCCCATAAGGATAACCCTTTCACTGCGGGTAAACTTTGCGATAAGATGGCAGATTACCCCACTACTGTCACCTTTAATCCTAAAAGATTACTTAATCCTTTGAAAAGAATAGGTAAAAAAGGAGAAGCACAATTTGAGGAAATAACATGGGAAAAAGCCATTTCCGAGATTGGTACACAATTACAAACCATTATAAAAGAAAAAGGAGGTGAGGCAGTAATGCCATTCAGTTATGGGGGCAATGAAGGTAAAGTTCAATGCAATGCAGGCGACAATTTCTTTGCTCATATTGGTGCTACTGTATTGGAAAGAACTATTTGTGGCGATGCTATTGTAGCGGGCATTATGGCAACCAATGGGCAAACAACAGGGGTACTTCCCGAAGATATTCTTCATAGCCGATACATTATTTTGTGGGGAACAAATACAGTTCATTCCAATCAACATTTATGGACTTTTATTGAAAAAGCCAGAGCCGATGGTGCAATTGTGGTCATTATTGACCCTTTTCAGTCACAAACTGCCCTTTTATCAGATTGGCATATTCAACCAATGCCAGGTACTGATACGGCATTGGCTTTGGGGCTTATACATATTATTTTAAAAGAAAAACTTCAAGACCAAGATTATATTGATAAATACACAACAGGCATTGTAGAATTAACCAAACACGTAGAAAAGTATACCACTGAAAATGTGGCTAAAGTTACAGGATTAGAGGCAGCGACTATCACAAAATTAGCCCATGAATATGCCAAAGGAAAACCTTCCCTAATAAGAGTATTGATTGGTTTGGAACATCAATCTAATGGCGCAAGTGCGGCAAGAGCGATAGCTATATTACCAGCCTTAACGGGCGCATGGCGGCAATTGGGCGGAGGATTAATGAACATGACTTACGAACTGTTTGGCGATGCACTTAACCACAAAATCCTTGATATTCCCGAAGCATTAAAAAATAAAAAATCCAGAAAGATAAATATGGTACAATTAGGTAAAGCACTGACTAACAATTATTTAAAACCAACAATAGAAGCCTTAATTGTTTTCAATGCCAATCCAGCAGTAACAATGCCCAATCAAAATTTGGTAATAAAAGGTTTGCAGAGATCGGATTTATTAACCATCGTCCTCGACCATTTCATAACAGATACTGCCAGATACGCTGATTATGTTTTCCCTGCCACAACGGCTTTAGAAAACTGGGATTTGTTATCTTCTTATGGTACACCCTATCTGAATATCAACGAACCTGCCATTGAGCCTTTGGGACAAGCTAAAACCAATACCGAATTCTTTCGATTACTTTCTAAAGAAATGGGTTTTAAAGAAAGTTATTTATACCATTCTGATTTGGATATTGTAAAAGGCCTTTTGGATAGTGACAAACCGTATTTAAAAGGCATTACTTTCGAGTCGCTTAGAAAAACAGGCTGGGCAAAAATGAATATATCCGAAAAATGGATGCCCCACGCAGAAGGTAATTTTGGTAAAAAAGGTGGAAAATGTCTATTTTATAATCCCGAAGTGACACCTACTTTGCCTGATTACATCCCTTTTGCCTATTCAGAAAGTGAGCAAGCGCGATTCCCTCTACATTTATTGACAATAAAATCAACCAAGAACTTTTTGAATAGCACTCGGGCAAATCACGAAACCCACACTCAAAAAGAAGGGAAGCCTTTTTTGGATATGAATGAGGCGGACGCTAAAGCAAGAAACCTATCAGACGGTGACAACATCAAAGTATTCAATCAAAGAGGCGAAGTCTATTTAAATGTTCGTATCAAAAACAAAGTGAGAAAAGGCGTTGTCTGTATGCCTCAAGGGTTTTGGACTTCCTTAATGAAAGGTGGTTCATCAGCCAATGCCCTTACGCATGATGTATTGACAGACATGGGAGGCAGTGCTGCGCTGCAAGAAGCTAGGGTCGAAATTATTAAAGTTTGATTTAAAAAACTGTACATTTCACCGATGCGGTCAAATCTTTGTTTGTTTGTGTTCTAAATTAAAATTGACATAAAAAATCCTTATTAAAGATGGACAAAATTTTCAAACTAAAGGAGTTTCCATTGTCTTCAAATTATAACCCAGCATGGGTCTTAGCAAGTGTAAGTGGTGTCGCAAATCCGCTTTGGCTAACCGCGTGGCTTTCAAAAGGCTTAAATATTAAACCGGGTATGAGAGTGCTTGATTTGGGTTGTGGACGAGCAATGTCCTCAATTTTTTTGAGTCGTGAATTTGGCGTAGAAGTTTGGGCTGTTGATTTGTGGTTTTCTGTTATAGATAACCTGCAACGGATTCGTGATGCAGGCGTTGAAAAAAGTGTTTTTCCAATCCATTCTGATGCAAGGTCGCTGTCCTTCGCTTTTGAATTTTTTGATGCCATTATAAGTATCGATTCGTTTATTTATTATGGCACCGATAATCAGTATTTGAATTACTTGGCTCATTTTGTGAAACCTGGTGGACAAATTGGATTTGCTGGTTCTGGTTTGATTAAAGAAATTAACGGTAAAATCCCTTCACATTTGAAAGAATGGTGGACACCTAATTTGTGGAGCCTTCATTCGGCTGATTGGTGGTGCAATAAATGGGAACGAACGGGCATAATGGATATATAAATATCTGATAACTATTTGGATGGATGGCGTTTATGGAGAGATTGGCACTTAGCTATAGTACCTGATAATCTTATTGAGATTAAAGTACTCGAAAAAGATAAAGGCAAATTTTTAGGATATGTAAGGCAAATCGGGCGTAGAAAAACAGATAGCAAGCTCGAAGAACCTATTGTAGCAATTCCATATCAATATTCCAAAAATCCACTTCTTCGAAGCTAAACAAAATCTTTTAACACTATTTTCCCTATTTTTAAACAAAAAATCAATTTTAAAAATGACAACAATCACAAAACAAAGAATAAAAACCATTGACCTCCTAAAAGGTTTAGTGATTGTGATAATGGCAATTGACCATGTAAGAGATTATTTTCACTATTCGTCATACTTTTTTGATGCAACCGACCCTACATTGACTACCATACCGCTTTTTTTTACAAGGTTTATTACTAATTTTTGTGCACCTGCATTCAGTTTTTTGGCAGGGGTTTCTGCGTTTATGGTTGGTCAAAGAAAATCGCCAAAAGAATTATCCATATTCCTACTCAAACGTGGACTTTGGTTGGTTTTTGTAGAACTGGTAATTATGAATTTCGGTTGGCATTTTGATATTTCATTCAAATCAGTAAGTTTTCAAGTGATTTGGTCATTGGGTATCAGCATGATTTTGTTAGCGGGGCTGTTACATCTTCCTAAAAAAGCAATCCTCATTTTTAGTTGCACATTGATTTTTGGACATAATTTATTGGATAATATTCACTTTGATAATATTCTATGGACATTCTTACTTGAACGCAAAATATTTTTAACTACCATCGACCATGAGTTTAGAGTAGGTTATTCCATTATCCCTTGGGTGGCTGTCATGTCATTGGGCTATTGCTTTGGTTCATTTTATGATAAAACGAATCAACCCATAAAACGCCAAAAACTATTTAACACCATTGGCATTGCGGCATTCGTATTTTTTGTAGTGTTACGAAGTATAAATGTTTATGGGAATAAATTGCCTTGGCAAGACTACGGCAATATGAAGCAAACCCTATTTTCATTTTTAAATCTCAACAAATACCCTCCTTCGCTTTCCTTTTTATTGGTAACATTGGGTGGTGCTTTGCTGTTTTTGGCTAATTCGGAAAAACTAAAAGGCAAAGTCGTCAACTTTTTTTGTGTATTTGGTAGAGTGCCATTTTTCTTTTACATCATACATATTTATCTCATTCATTTTTTAGCATTGATAATTGCCGAATTTACAGGTTTTGGCTGGCAAAAAATGATTTTACCAGCCTTGCCATTCAGAGTAGAGGCGTTGAAAGGTTTTGGTTTCAATCTGTTTATCGTTTATCTGATTTGGATTTTAGTCATTGCTTTGCTCTATCCATTATGCAAAAAGTTTGATAGGTATAAACAATTTCACAAAGAAAAATGGTGGTTGAGTTATTTGTAAAATCTTAACCTCACATTCAAATGAGGGAATCAATGATTGGACAAAGAAGGGAAGCGGCTAACAAAGTATCCATTTTGCCTAACTCGTACAATTTTCTAGCAAATTGGGCTTAATTTCTTTTATTTTTCAATTCTATTTTTGTTCAGAGTCTAATAAGAGGACTCTGAACTTCAAACTAAAGCCAAAAATACTAATCCATTTAAACCCCTAAAAGATAAAAATAGACGAATAAATAGGACAATATCGAAACCCAGACATTAAAATTACTTTATAAAATTCATAAAAAGCAACCTCACATTAGAGGATATCAGTAGCATTTTCGATGAATAAAAGCATCAATAAAAAAATAGATTGAATAATTACATTTAAAAACTATTGTCTGAATACCACAACAAAAATTTGTAAAAATATTTAAATAATAAAAAAATTCTACCTTTTTTCCGTATGTTTATAGGATGCTGCAATTTAGCAGTATTCAAAAAATAAGTACCTTATGAAAAAAACATTGAACTTAATTATATCCTTAATATTACTTAATTCTTGCCAAAATAAAGATAAAGTAAGAAGTTTAATTGATGAAAATGATACAACAAAATTGGTTAGTTCCGAAAGTAATCAAAAAATAAAAGAAACAGAAAAAGCAAAAGCAAAGGAATGGTTAATTGAAACTATTGAAGCAAATTTCGAAAAAGATTTTCCAGAGATGAAAGGAATAACAACTAAATCTTATGAAGAATATAAAACCGAAGCAACAAATGTTGATTTGGATACAGATGGTGCATTAACTCAATCAGAATTTGAAAATAAATGGAAAGACAAATACGATACAAAGTATGCAGGAATTGGGAATGGCTTTTTAATATCTGGACAAGATTGGGGTAAAATTGAAATCACAAATTGTAAATCTTTAAAAAGTAATTCTGAAAATGAATTTGTTTTTGAAACCATAATAAGAGATATTGATTTTAAAATAGATTACAAACGAGAAATCAAAGTAATAAAATATAAAAAATCATTTTTGATAAGCGATGTAAAAGAATTTAATTAAAAACAAAAGTTCAACATTTAACAGGTTATAAAACATCGAAATATTGAATTTTGCTGTTCGTAATCAAATCTTAATAGTTCTAAAACCGATCTTTGAGCCGCCAGAACCAATGCCCGGACGTGTTCGGCTAAATTGGTGTAACATTTAAGTCCTGTAAGAAGCCCTGCAAAGATTTTTGTGCTTTATTATGAAGGTGCAAAATAAGAAGTTCTTTGAAATTTTTGATTCGTATAGTAAACTCTTATCAATTGCCTTTCTCTCAAACTTTGTGTTTTATTTAAAAGTACCAGATTCATTGTATAGTAGAAACATGTGTTTAAGGTCTGACATTTGTTCTCCGAATTAAAATGTATCCTAAAAATTTACCCAAATTTAATATTTAAACAAAACTCGACACCAAAAAATAAAAATTTTAATTTGAAATGAAAAACACTAATGGAAGAATTTTATAGCTATCTAAACCAGATTACACCAATTTGGACAAAACTTGGGCTATACTAGTTGAAATTTTTGTTCAGAAAGAGTTGAAAAAGCTTGACTATTTTTGTAAAGTTGATAAAGTAGCAACCAAAATCGCGTTCTTGCAAGAAGTAATTGCCGTTCGTTTTACGCCAATAACGAAGGGCAGGAGATAAACAAAATTTTTGGTGGCACCTGCTTTTATTGGAGCATATTCTTCCTTAATCACTAAAAAAACCAATCAATTGGCTCAACAAGCCTTGACAAACTGCATCATTTGGGAAACAGATTATGCTAATATTAAACATCTGTATGACATTTGTCCTGACCTCGAAAGATTAGGAAGGCTGATTGCAGAATATTATTTTGTAGAAAAAGAAAGACGGGAAGTGAATTTATTAAATTTTGAAGCAAAAGAATATTGCAAAATATTTCAACAACAATATCCCACTCTTGAACAACAAGTTTCACAATATCATATAGCTTCATTTTTAGGCATTACCCCACCCAACTCTCTCGTATAAGAGCAGAAAAGTCCTAATCATATTTCTTTACATATGTAAACCGATTTGAAAAAAAATGCTCTGACCTTTGCAGAATACTTAAAAACAAAGAAAATGAGAGTCAAAAAATCGAGTATTTTAGTAATCAGTTGCACAATTGTATTTTTATTTATTCAATCTTGTGCCCTTAAGCCGCTGGCTTGGCAACCTCAAACAAAACCTCAATTCGAAGGAACAACCAAACTCAACAACGAATTAACTAAAGATTGAAAGAACTTAAAATTAATGACTTTATTGATTACATTATCAAAGAAGAAAGGCAAACGCACAACAACTAAGGTTTTTTACGGGACATTGTTTTGCTTTCAAGCATTTAGAATGAAACCATTTTTTTTACTTGACCATCGGACAGGTTGGTCACATAGTTTTTCTTCCTATTTTTACAAGGAGTTTTTTGACGAGATTATCTAAAGTTCTGGGTGGGAAAACTGGTACCACATTAGCCGAAAATACGGACGGCTTTGTTTGCAAATTAATAGCTTACCACACTATTTAAAATAAAAAACTCTTCAATTAAGCCAAAGTAAATTAAACATTGTGAGAAGAATTTTGCAAATTGCATTAAGCTGTTTCTCCTAGCTATCCTATAAAATTAGAAACAAAGTATTTGTACAACAAAATTATTATTTTAAAAATGAAAAAAAATGAAACATTTATAAAAATAGCACTTAAGGGCATAATAAACATATTTATTTAATATGAATCTTTAGATATTGAAATTTTTAAAACACACGGAATAGTGGTTTTAAAAAACGAAAATTAGATTTATTTTAAACATTTTAAAACAAATATACTTGATGAAATATTTGAAAAACTACGTTCTTATACCCATGTTTTAATATCTAGACATCAAACACTTTTAACCAATGAAACACTAAAATAAATTGCATAAACTTATGATTAAAACATATCAGAATGGAACAAAATAGGATTTCAAAAAAATGAAATATGCTGATTTTAGCGTATTGACAATTAGGATGAATAAGATAAAAGGACTAAAATTAAACAAGAGGTTAGTTAAAGGGTAGCACTAATAAATATCATACAATAGGGTGATTGAAAACATTTTTAATACTTAATTTAACATTTAATTTTATAATAAATAAACAATGAAATATGAAATTATTAGTAACCACCGATTATTCGGCAAATTCAAAAGGTGCAATTAGATTTGCTAAAACGCTAGCAAAGCAATCAAAAGAAATAGAAGTAACATTCTACCACTCTGTCCATTTTATGAAGCCAACTAGTTGGAGCGATTTTTATTTTAAAGAATATAAACAGGATGAAACAGAAAGACTTACCTCTGAGCTTAAAAAGTTTGTTTATTTAACTCTTAGAAAAGATAAAGATAAATTTGCCAATATTAAGTTTGTAGTTGACTCAGCTATTTCGACAGAGAAAGACATCATAAAATATGCCGAAAAAAGCAAAATGGATTTTATCTGTATTGCAACTCAAGGTGCGGGTGTATTAAGAAAGATAATGGGCACTCACACATCCTACATTGTGAACAATTCTACCGTTCCGGTTTTGGCAATTCCTAGTCACTATCGTGCTAAGCCATTAAAAAAATTGACATATTTATCGGACTTTGAGGATCTAAAGAAAGAAATAGGTATGGTTTCCGAATTTTCAAGTACTTTAAAATGCAATTTAGATGTATTGCATTATTCATCAATTTTGTTCGATAAAAACAAATTTGAACGCAGTAAAGAACTATTTAGCACCGATAAATACAAGAGTATTAAACTAAACATTGTAAAAAATAGTCTTGAATTATCTCTTGTAGAAAAAATTTCTCAATACGTCACAAAATCGAAACCTGAACTTTTAATCCTATTTACTAATAGGGAAAGGGATTTTTTTGAAAGTATATTTCTACCAAGCAAATCAGCAGAACTTTCATATACAACCAAAATACCTGTTTTGATTTATTCAAAATGAAATCAGTTAAAAAAAATTTTATTATAGCTATTTTCCGTAAAGCAAAGATTAACTTTTTAAAAATATATTATGCAAGAGGAAGTGCTCACGAAATAGCCTTGGGGGCTGCAATAGGTGCTTTTTGGGGGGTGTTTCCAACTTTTGGATTAAGTACAATTTTATCATTACTTTTATACAAGATATTTCGTTTTAATTTAGTTGCTGCTATTTCATGTGCCTTTATTTCTAATCCATTAACAAGCCCTTTTTTATTGATGCTAAGTTATAAAGTTGGAGGATATTTAATAGCAACCAAAATCACTTTTGAATTTAATAATTGGCATAAAAACATACCACAAATCGGGTATGTTTTATTGGTTGGATCTATAATAGTCAGTTCAGTTACTAGTATATTTATTTATTTTAGCACCAAATATGCGATTGAACATAGACGTAAAAAAAAATAAATTGTATTTAATATGGGCGATCACACATTGTCAATTCTTGAAACACTAAAATCACTCCATACAAGTAAAGATGGCTTGAATCAATCTGATGCAGAAGAGCGACTAAAAAAATGTGGCAAAAAAGGGGCACACTTTTTTGGGTGTGAATAGCAGGCTTCACCAGTACATAAAGGAAAGTAATGATATTAAGCATTTAGAAAAAAAATTAGGATTTTATTAAACAACATTCGAAAAATAGAGTAAAATATCGCTCAAAACAAACTTATGCCTTAGCCAAAAAGGCTTCGAAAACTTTTGTAATGCACACCGAAATCCAAAGTATAATCCCTTTGGGCAAGTTACAAGAGGTATTTAACTGCTGATCATAGAAAAAAAATATTCATTATATCGCAAAACCTGATAAATTAAGGAATTAAATAAATAATAAAATTCTTTATGTTGCACATCGGTCAATGGCCGAATTACTATATTACGAAAGAACTAGCCTTCATATTCCTAGAGACCTAAGTGATTTAATCAAAAACCAAGATTGGAATCTTTTGAATAGATTAAAAATAACAAAATTATTCACTAAACAAAAAATTGAAACAGAATTTTTTTCTTGCTTCCCTTGTTAAAAAGTAAATCAATTTGGCCCCGTTAAAAATCGTTTAAAATAATTCTAACCTAAAAATGAAATTAGACTTAAATTTTTTACACAATAAATTAGGAATGTTGTTTGAAATGGCACTTTTAGAAGAGATTCTAGAATTTGGAACTTACACCGAAATTGAAGAAGGATTTGTTTTGATGAAGCCGGGAGGATTTATCAAAACCGTGCCTATTCTGTTAAGTGGATCTATAAAAATTGTACGATCTGATACGGAAGGCCGAGAAGCCTTACTGTATTATTTAGGCGAAAATGATTCCTGTGCCATGTCATTGACCTGCTGTTTAAATAGTCGAAAAAGTGAGATTACCGCCATTTCGGATTCTAAAACCCGGTTGATTTCGATTCCAATCAATAAAATTGAAGAATGGATGACCAAATACTCTTCTTGGAAAGAATTCGTTTTTATGACTTACCAAAAACGTTTCGATGATTTATTGATGGCTATTGACCAAATCGCTTTTTTTAAATTAGACGAACGATTGATAACGCTATTAAAGAAAAAATCTGCTCAATGCGGATGTTTAGTATTTAATATTACCCATGAAGAACTTGGCAATGAGTTGGCTACTTCAAGAGAAGTAATTTCCCGTCTTTTAAAACAACTCGAACGCCTAGGAAGGGTAAAACTTTCTCGAAACAAAATCGAACTGTTGGATATAGCCTTAAAATAAAATTCAAGTTTTTTTCTGTCCTAATAAAAATGGCAAAAATCAATTATTTGTGATCTGTAACAATTATCACTGAATCAGCATTTCACATACCCTACTTTTGTATTGTTATATAAAATACACTACAAATAAAAATGAATTATTCAGAAATAATGGGCTTTGGTGCCTCTATCTTAATCGGGGTTAGTTTAGGACTTATAGGTGGAGGCGGCAGTATTCTTACTTTACCAGTCTTGGTTTATTTGCTTCATATTAACCCTATAATCTCCACCGCTTATTCACTTTTTATTGTTGGCACTACTTCATTGGTAGGTTCTGTAGGGTACATGAGAAAAAATTTGATTAATTATCAAACAGCACTGATTTTCGCTATTCCTTCATTTACCACTGTTTTTTTAACAAGAAAATATTTAGTTCCAGCCATTCCTGACCCAATATTTGCTATTTCAGGTATTGAGATTTCAAAAAATGTTGGTATTATGGTATTTTTTGCACTCATTATGTTAGCGGCATCATATTCAATGATAGCAAGCAAACAAGAAGAAATACATGAAAACACTAGAAAATTAAAATTCAACTATCCGATGATTGCCCTCGAAGGTGGATTGGTAGGTATATTGACGGGTATTGTTGGTGCTGGTGGTGGATTTTTGATTATTCCTGCTCTGGTTCTTTTTGCTCGCTTGCCGATGAAAATGGCTGTCGGAACCTCACTTTTGATAATTGCTGCCAAATCACTGATCGGATTTTTGGGAGATTTATCAAATATCCAAATTGACTGGGTTTTCTTACTGCCCTTCACAGCCCTTTCGATAGTTGGAATTTTTTTAGGCACCTATATATCAAAATTCATTTCTGGAGAAAAACTCAAAAAATCTTTCGGCTGGTTTGTGTTAGTAATGGGAATTTATATCATCATGAAAGAAGTTTTTCTTAAATAATTTCAAAAAAAAATGTGGCTATGTAATAAATGTCACAGTAAAAAAGAATCAATCAATCTAATTTTGAATCAATAATTAAATTTAATATAATATGTTTTTTCAACACGTATATGATAAAAGTTTAGCCCAAGCGAGTTATTTCATTGGGTGCCAGAAAGCTGGTATTGCCATTGTAATTGATGCTAAAAGAGATGTAGATACCTACCTTGAAATTGCGAAGCAAAATAACATGACAATAACTCATGTGACTGAAACTCATATTCACGCCGATTTTCTCTCGGGAACTCGTGAATTGGCAGCAATTACAGGAGCAGAGATGTTCCTTTCAAACGAAGGGGATAAGGACTGGCAATACGAGTTTGCGCACACAGGACTAAAAAATGGCAGCGTGATAACTATTGGAAATTTAACGTTAGAAGTGATCCATACTCCTGGCCATACCCCCGAAAGTATCAGTTTTTTACTAACTGACAAACCAGCTAGTCTTAAACCTGTAATGTTGTTTACTGGTGATTTCGTTTTTGTTGGTGATATTGGTCGTCCAGATTTATTAGAAAAAGCGGCAGGTATAATAGGGACCAAAGAGGCGGGTGCAATCCAAATGTTTGATTCAATTCAGAAATTTGATGCCATGCCCGACTACTTGCAAGTTTGGCCTGGCCATGGTGCAGGCTCTGCTTGTGGAAAAGCATTGGGAGCAGTTCCAAGTACAACGGTTGGTTACGAAAAAATTAGAAACTGGGCTTTCCAGCATGAAAATAATCAAAAAAGTTTTGTGAAATATTTATTGGAGGATCAACCTGAGCCACCTAAGTATTTTGCCATGATGAAACATCTTAATAAAGTGGATAGACCATTATTAATAGAAGTGCCGAAACAAAAAAAGCTGACTGGTGAAGAAGTATTATCGGCAATGAATAAGGGAATAAAACTAATAGATGCTCGAAATAAAACTAATTTTGCAGCTGGTTTTGTGCCTAATAGCATCAATATTCAAGGCAATAATGCCTTTGCAACTTGGGTAGGGTGGTTTGTAGATTATGATGAACAATTTATGCTTGTTGCAGATGACAATCAAATCGAAGACCTTACACGGAAGCTTATGAGAATAGGCTTAGATAATATTTTAGGCTATATTTCTGATGTAAATTCGGTAGCGGTTGAATTACAAAAAGCAGATATTATAGGCCTAGAAGAGTTTAAAACATATTTAAATCGTGATGATATACAGGTATTTGATCTTAGAAATGAGACGGAATATAAGAGCGGACATGTAGCGGGTGTGCCTCACGTTTTTATAGGAACATTACCAGAAAATTTAGATAAAATTAGCAAAGATAAACCTGTAGTAATTCACTGCCAAAGTGGAGACAGATCGACAATTGGTTATTCCTTATTAAAAAGATTTGGATTTAAAAATGTAAAAAACTATTCAGGAAGCGTGAACGAATGGGTGGAATTAGGCAATCCAGTAGTGTCGGAAGCAGAGCTAGTGTCAATATAATTTATAAAATTACACATGGAAACAACCGAAATAATAATCGAAAATTTAAAATGTGGAGGCTGTGCTCAAACCATCAAAACTAGATTAAAGAATCTTAAGGGTGTTTTTTCAGTGGAGATTGATATAAATAATTCTCAGGTTAGAATTGAGCATAATTCAGCCTTAATAAGGGCAGAATTAATTTCACTGTTAGAAAGCTTAGGATATCCTGAACATAATAGTACAAACACAGTTTTTCACAAAGCTAAATCTTTTGTTAGTTGTGCAGTAGGGAGAATGACCTCCGAGAATTAATTGGTTTGGTTGCTATTGGTATGATTTAATTATCACGGATTACAAATCCGTGATTTTTTTTTGTATGTAACTTATGTCACTGTATAAATTGTTTTCAATGCAGATCTTTGCAAAAGAATTTATTTATTACAAAACAAAAAAGAAGATGTTTGATTTTTTGAAAACCAAAAAAACCTATGAAACTATTTCTGGAGATGCCGCTAGAACATTAATTAGTGAAAATCCTTCTGCTATTATTTTAGATGTAAGAACACTTGGGGAATTTAATCAGGGTGCTCTTAAAGCAGCCATTAACGTAGACTTTATGGGCGGATCCTTCAAAGTAAAAATAGCCAAATTAGATAAAAATAAAACCTATTTGGTATATTGCAGAAGTGGAAATCGAAGTGATATCGCGTGTTCGGTTATGGAAAGTTTAGGTTTTACTAAATTATTTAATCTTTCTGGAGGAATAGGAAACTTTTAATTTTCAAGGTATGAAATTACTGAATAATTGGGATTTTATGCGATTTATTCGCTTAGGAATCGGACTTTGGATAGGATATTCGGCTATTGCAGAACAACAGCTTCTTTTAGGTTTATTGGCCGCATTGTTCATAGTTCAAGCTGTATTAAATATGGGATGTGCTGGAGGTGCCTGTGGCACTTTACCTTCAGCCAAACGATCGGTGAAGCAGAAAATAAAAAACACAACATTTGAAGAAGTGAAACAATAGAAATTTTATGGAAAAAAATCAATCATTTGCAGAAATTATTAAAGGAGAAACACCCGTGCTAGTCGATTTCTTCGCCGAATGGTGCGGGCCTTGTAAAACCATGTCGCCTATTTTGAAGGATTTTGCTACTCAAATGGGTGATCGGGTAAGAGTGTTAAAAATAGACGTAGATAAAAACCCTGCAGTAGCACAAACCTATCGAATCCAAGGCGTTCCGACCCTTATTCTATTTCAAAATGGTCAATTAAAATGGCGGCAATCGGGTGTGGTGCAAAAAAAACAATTAGAAGAGGTTGTGAATAAATATCGTAGCTAATTGAAAGACTTTTGGAATACTCGATATAAAGAAGAAGCCTATACTTATGGCACAACGCCCAATGGTTTTTTCAAAGAAAATATAGAAAAACTTTCGGTTGGAAAAACTCTTTTACCTGCCTAAGGTGAGGGTAGAAATGCCGTTTTCGCTACCCGCAAAGGGTTTGGATGTGAAGACATTCGATTTTAGCGAAGAAGCCAAAAATAAAACCTTAAATTTAGCTCAAAAGCATGAAGTTTCGCTCAATTATGAGATATAGAATGTGTCAGATTTTTCTATAGAAAAAACCCAATTTGATGTAATTGGATTATTTTTTTGCCCATTTTCCTACTGGTTTACGTCAGGTTTTTTATCAAAAAAAAACACACAATCTTTGAAACCATCTGGCTTTATAATCTTTGAAGCATTTCATAAAAACCAACTGAATTATTCATCCGGATGGCCGAAAGATTTGACCATGTTATTCTCTGTAGAGGAAGTTCAAAAAGAATTTGAATGCTTAAAAATTCTGACACTCGAAGATAAAATCATTGATCTTGACGAAGGCATTTATCACCAAGGCAAAGGGCATGTAATTAGGATGATTGCTACGAAAAGAGCAAAGTAAAATCTTCCTACAAAATGGAAAATTCGCCTATGCCTCCCCTCCTATTCCACTCAACAAAACGAATATTTCATTTTGATAGCGCATTTAAGGGATTGGAGGTAATAAATTATACAAAGAATCTCTTCCTAAACCAAAAAGCCAAATTTACCAAGGCTATCAAAGCCGGAACTTCTACCAAGGGTCCTATAACACCCGCAAAAGCTTGGCCGCTTTTGATGCCAAAAACGCCAATGGCGACTGCAATAGCCAACTCAAAATTGTTTCCGGTGGCTGTAAAGGCAATGGAAGTGCTTTTGGAATAATCCGCTCCAAAATATTTGCCGACAAAAAAACTTATCACAAACATCACCGAAAAGTATATCACCAACGGAATGGCAATTCTAACTACATCCATAGGAATCTGAACAATGAGTTCGCCTTTCAGGCTAAACATGATTAGAATCGTAAAAAGAAGTGCTATCAGCGTAATTGGTGAAATAACAGGCACATATTTGCTATTAAACCAATCTTCACCCTTAAGTTTTATGAGTGTATATCTACTAAAAATACCCAACAGAAAAGGAATACCGAGGTAAATACCTACGCTTTCGGCAATTTGACCTATGCTGATATTAACTTCTAGCCCTTTAAAACCAAAATAAGGCGGCAAAACCGTGATGAAAACATACGCATAAACGCTGTACAAAAACACCTGAAAAATACTATTTAAAGCTATCAAACCAGCGGCATATTCTCTGTTTCCATCTGCTAAGTCGTTCCAAACCACTACCATGGCTATGCATCGGGCAATACCAATAAGTATTAAACCTACCATGTATTCGGGGTAATCTTGCAAGAAAGTGATGGCCAGGATAAACATAAATATGGGTCCAACAATCCAGTTCAAAAACAAAGAAGCTCCCAAAACTTTTGTGTTTTTAAAAACTTCGCCCATTTGTTCATATTTCACTTTGGCCAAAGGGGGATACATCATTAATATCAAACCAATAGCCAAAGGCATATTGGTAGTTCCCGACGAAAAGGAGTTGATAAAATTCGACGAGGACGAAAAAAATGACCTATACCAACTCCGACGGCCATCGCCAAAAATATCCAAAGGGTAAGAAATCTATCTAAAAAACCAAGTTTATTTCGCTCCACTACGGGAACACAATTATTTACAGACATAATAAATGTATTTTATTAACAACACCCACCACCTGGAGTACAACTCGCTTGTTCCGTTGACTGTAAATCAGAATGCTTAATTTTCAGTTTTTCTGTCTGAATTCCACAAGCATCCGATGCCAAACAAGCGGTTGTTTTGGAAGTCAAGACAAACATGTTCCCGTTGAAATCTAAGCCATATTTACCAATCGTATCTGACTGATATTCGACCTCCACTTCCAAATCTCCCATTCCCAATTTACGTTCCGAAAGCTCGATGATATTCAATAATTTCTGTGGTTTCAAACGGTGTTCAATGTCATTGGCATTCCAAAGTTGGAAATTCGCCACTTTTTCTATTCTTTCTGTTCCGCCACAATCTATAAAATGTTTAGTTATGAGACCAACCTCCGTCACATGAAAATGCTCTGGCACCATGCCGCCATTTTGTATTTTAAAATCCACCGATTCTATGGTCGTAAGTAGATCTTTTACGTCGGAAAGTTTCATTTTTTTTGAATTAAATTTTTAACAACACATTTTTTTCTTTTTCTCTAAATCGTTCGATATTCCTCCAAAATATACCCTAAGTGTATCTATGGCTGTCTCATTTATACAGTAACAAATGGCATTCCCCGAAATATTTCCTTTGATGATTCCAGCATTTTTTAACTCTTTTAAGTGCTGAGAAACTGTCGGCTGGGCCAATGCGAGTTCGTTTACGATATCTCCGCAAATACATGCATTTACCGACAAAAGATATTCTACAATGGCCACACGAGCCGGATGCCCTAATGCCTTCATCAACAAAGCGGTTTCATTTTGTTGCTGGGTGAAAATTTCGGTTTTTGTGATTCCCATTATTTTTTGACTTTTGAAAACACATAAAAGGTTTCGGTAGCGATTTGTTTACAACGTTCGTCATACATTTTTGCCTCGTCAGCAGTTCCATCAAAAGCTTTTGGGTCTTCGTAAGGTGTTGAAACTCGACTGACAGCTCCAAATACTACTGGACAAGCCTCGTCTGCACTTGAGCAAGTCATTACCGCACAAAACCCTTTCTTTGGATTTGCCTTGTCATCATACTTTTTCGAGAAAGCGATTTGGTTAGGGCCATCAATAGCATACTGAATATGATAAACCGGATTATTAGTTTCTGTAGTTTTTTCTATTCTAAAACCCACTCTTTTCAAAGCAGCCACCGAACGAACATTACAGGCCGTAGCCTCTGTGCCGCCAGAATAAGTTTTTACGTTTTTAATACCATAATAGGCTGCCGCAGTAGCACCCCATATCTGACCGAAGTGACTTCTACGTGAATTGTGCGTACAGATATACACCAATTCGGCGGTTTCATTTGCTTTTATTTTCATCGAAACATAATCTGCTATTTTATCTAAATTCTCTTTTCTTTCCACACTTATTGAACTGAAATACAAAGCATTAGACTTTATATAGGACATTATTTTTTCATCAATAGCATTTGCTTTTGGTGCTGGGTTATACATAAAAAAGAGAATTAAAAAGTTTAAAATTATTGACATAACTATATTTATATATTGCAATATTACGATAAAAGTTTTAAATTAAAAAAAAATTAAAAATTTATTTCTCAAACTTTTTTAAAGTGTAGCGTAACAAAATATAGCCTATTATTGCTACTACACTTGAATAGAACAATACAGTCACTTTTGAGAAATCTAACCAATCACGACTATCAAACGTCAGCCAAAAGGAACCTAAATCACTTTTAAATGATTTTATTGATAAGTGACAATTATCATATTATTTGATATTCGTAATTTTGTAAAATACTGTCTCTCAAATAATTGTTTTTAAAATTATTTTTATGAATACACAAACATAGATTTTAATCGAACTTTGGATTGAATCTCGGACAAGTTTCACCAATCAATTGGAAAAAATTAGGGAAACGAATTTACAAAAAAAGCTGCTTCCATCAGTCAATTCTGTGGGCTTCTTGATTCAACATATCGGCGATGTAGAATTACTATTTGCCAAAAATGTATTTGGTGCGGCGGATGTTAAAGTTTCAGCCAAAACCGTTATTGATAAATACGATACGGGTGAATGGACAAATTTTGAAGAACTGAAAAATTATGTAAAATATTCATTTGAAACCCTAATGGGTATTGTCGAAAAACAAACCGATGAAGATTGGGAATCTGAAATAAGTACCAAAGAATTTGGCACAAAAACTAAGGCTCAGGCTTTTGGTAAAATAGTTTCGCATACTGCCTATCACGCTGGTCAATTGGCGATTATCAACAAATATGGAATTAATTAAACCAAAAATAATGGAAAAAATATTTTTTCTCTTCTTAAGTTTAACTTTTTCTAACACTGGTTTTGCTCAAACCTTAAATAACATCGGCTCTATGACCGACATGGGCAAAGATAATTTTGCCCCTCATATCAAATTAGATACCATTACAAACAAAAAGCATCTTTTCGGTATGGGACCTTATGACCGTATGCATGGGGAAATTAACATTTTTGATGGAAAACCGTTTTATAGTTCTGTGGATGAAAAAGGACGAGGTATTGTATCGGCAAATTGGGAAATCGAATCGCCTTTTTTCGTTTATGCCAATGTTGAAAATTGGACCGAATTCGAAGTGTCTGCGGAATATAAATCAATGGACGATATTCAAATAGTAATAGCCGAAACAGCACAATCAAAGGGATTTAATCTCAAAAAGCCTTTTCCTTTCAGAATTAAAGGGTCTTTTGACCAAATGACCACCCATATAGTAATGCCAAGAAGCGAAAATATTAAGGGTTTTCAATCGGGCAAAAAACAGGAAGATTATGTTTTAAAAAATCAACAAGGCGAACTTTTAGGCTTTTATTCCGAAAATAACAAGGGCATTTACACCCACAAAGACAGCTATATACATGTACATTTTTTAGGGGATGATGCAGCTATAATGGGCCATTTGGATAAAATAAAGGTTCAGAAAAAGACAATGAAAATTCTCTTGCCTTTTGCAGGTTCAAAGAAAGTAAGTGTAAACGACACCGATTTTTCTAAAGGCAGATTGGGGAATATTCAACAAATAAGTTTGGACGATATACAAAAACTACACGGACACCTTTGCGATGGACTCGTTGAAGGTTATTTGGCTCTAAACTTGGCTTTAGATAATTTGTATCCGAACCAGACTTTTGATAGAACTAACACCAGAATCGTAAGCAAATCATCTCCTTGCTTGACAGATGTGGCCATTTATTTGTCTGGTGGAAGATACCAATTCAATACTTTCTATGTCGATAACGCCATTGGAAGCATGTACTTGGCCCAAAGAATTGATAACCAAAAAATAATTTTAGTAAAAAGAAAAACGGGCGTAAAGCCAGCAATTATTGATCAAATGAGTGTGAAAGCCATTGCCGGAGAACTGGTAGCCTGTGATATCGATTATTTAAAAAACCATGAGGATGTCTACTCTTCTAAGCTTCTAAATTCTAATCCTCTAGAAATATTTGAATTGCAAGAAATCGAGAATTTCAAATGGAAATCTCCGTTAAAAAAAGATTTTATAAAGACAGATATTTTGAATAAAAACATGATTGAGTGTAAATAATGGATCTTTAAAATATAGAAATAGCTTATTTGCATTTTAAACCATTTAAATATGACCTTACCACCGCTTTTAAATATATTTTCGAACGAACTAAAAGAAGAAATCTTGCAAAATGCTATACCTAAAACAATACCAAAAGGTGTTGAAATTGTTCATGAAGGACAATTTATTCAAGCAATTCCTATTGTTTTGAAAGGGCTGCTAAAAGTGATTACTCGCCACGATGATCGCGAGTTTTTATTGTATTATATTCAACCAAACGAAAGTTGCATTATGTCCTTTTACAGTATTTTAAATGAAGAAGGAAGTAAAATTATTGCCCAAACTGAAAAAGAGACTGAACTGTTATTGTTGCCCTCTCAATTAATCCGATCTTGGCTTAATCGTTTTCCGGAGTTTAGCATTTTCTTCCTTCAATTAAATAATCTAAGATATGTTGAGCTACTTCAAACCATCAACGAAGTATTATTTGAAAATCTTGACAAAAGGATATTGCGTTTTTTGCAAGAAAAAGCCCAACAAAATAATAATCCATTTATTAAAATTCGTCACCGAGAAATTGCAGATGCCATGGGAACAACCCGTGAAGTGATAAGCCGAGTAACCAAAAAGTTAGAACACGAAAAATTCATTCAGCAATTTCCTAATGGAATTGAAGTAAGGTTGTAACAATTGTTACTGCTTGGTTAAAAATGATTGTTGTAATTTGTATCATGAGATTGAAACCGTTAAAAATTATATTAGTATGTTTTATCTGTTTATTGATTTTTACAGGCATTTATTTCATTATTGAATTTTTTAATCATTAAAATACAAATACATTATGAAAACAAACATGGGCGGTATGGACCGCAGTATTCGAATCGGAATAGCTTTATTAGCTGTTGCACTTTATTTTACAAATATTCTAACTGGCACTCTTGGTATTGTAGCTTTGGTTGTCGCTGGGATTTTCTTGCTCACAAGCGTTATCAGTTTTTGTCCACTTTATGCTATTTTTGGTATCACTACTTGTCCTGTTAAAAAGTAAAATACGTAGATAGTCTTATGACATTAGCGTTCCACTGGAAATATTTTCGGTGGAACTTTTTATATTAATAGTCTAGTAAATATCAATTAACCATTTAGCACTTAATTAGGCTCTGAGGAAAAATATATTGCCCACAGCTTTTTATTTTTTACTCGCTAATTTTAAGTATCAGAGGCAAAATTTTCATAAAAGCAAAAAACTTTGCATCAAATTAAAATACTAGAAAGTAAATCATTTAATTCAGCAACCTAAAATGCTATAAATAGTACGTTTGAGTTTTGTTAGTTCAAATTTAAATCAATTCTGAATTTTAATCACCTTCTAGATATTTGTGGCCTCTAGGTTTTCAAATAGGTTTGTATTTTTTTATTGCAAATAATCGATTTTTACAATTTTTTCTAAGTTTGTAACAAATATCACAATAGGTCTTTAATAATCTTTATATTTTTGCTTGTTCAATTAGTAAAACCACAGAGATGGCATCCTTAGATACAAAGAAAGTAGAAAAAAGTTTAATCCTTATTTTAGCATTTCAAAGCGGTCTTATATTCATTTCCAGTATTTTACTATTGGGCTTAGTTTATACATATCTTTTCGGTATTCCAAATTTCACTTCCCAAGAAGAACCATTTATTAAAAAGCAAGTTGCAAAAACTGATACAAATTTTGTTCAACTATGGACAGCCCCAGCCGAATGGAGAATTACAAAACTTGAACCCGAGGAACAAAAATTAGTTAAATATGGGAAAGAACTCATAGCACATACTTCCGAATATTTAGGTCCAAAAGGCAGTGTGGCACACATTTCTAACGGAATGAATTGCCAAAACTGCCATTTAAACGCTGGCACCCAACCTTGGGGGAATAATTATTTTGCTGTCCAAGCAAATTATCCAAAATTTAGAGAACGCTCAGGCTCCGTTGAAAATCAAGTAAAGCGTATAAATGATTGTTTTGAAAGAAGCTTGAACGGAAAAGGACTCGATTCGACAAGTCGAGAAATGAAAGCAATATTGGCCTACATCAAATGGATAGGCTCAGATGTACCCAAGAAAACAATGCCTCGTGGAGCAGGAATCTTTAAAATAAAAGGTTTAAAACGAGCTAATGATGCCGAAAAAGGTCGTGCTGTTTATTTGGAAAAATGCCAATCTTGCCATCAAGCCAACGGAGAAGGTGTGTTAGCTGAAAACGGTAAAAGTTATACATACCCGCCACTTTGGGGCAAAAATAGTTATAATCATGGGGCTGGATTGTATAGAATTTCGAATTTTGCAGGTTATGTAAAATATAACATGCCCCAAGGAGCTACCTATGAACGTCCACAACTAAGCGATGAAGAAGCTTGGGATTTAGGAGCTTATATTAATTCACAACCCCGCCCTAGCAAAGATTTAAGCACAGATTGGCCTAATATTGAAGGTAAACCTTTTGATCATCCTTTTGGCCCATACGCAGATCCTTTTTCAGAAAAACAACACAAATACGGACCCTACAAACCAATTAAAGACTGGAAAGAAAAAAATAAAAATAAAAAACCATTATTAACAAAATTATGAGAAAAATCTTATTCCAATTTGTAATTTTTACAATCCTGTTTGCAAAAACTTTCTTTATCCAAGCCCAAGAAAAAGAGCATAAAATTATATTTCATTTGGCATCAAGTGACACTCTGGTACACAAGGCTTTAGTAAAACAAATATCTAATGTGTTAGATTATTGGAAAACTGCCAAAATTGAAGTAGTAGTTCATAACAATGGAATAGGTTTTATGAAAAAAGAAGAAGCAAAAACAGCCAAAGAAATACACTTACTAGCTGAAAAAGGTGTTGTTTTTGCAGTTTGTGAAAACACAATGAAACAAAGAAAATTAGAAAAATATCAAATTTTGCCTTCTGCCTCCTTCGTACCTGTGGGCATTGCTGAAATTGTGTTGAAAGAGGAAAATGGTTGGTCTTACATAAAAGCAGGTTTTTAAATTAGAATAAAAATGCAATCAAGAAGAAATTTCTTACAAAAAGGCGTATTGGCAACTATAGTTGCTAGTAGTCCTACAACGTTATTGGGAAAAAATCAAGATGAAAATGTACCATTGGATAGGCAAAATTTACAATCTGAAAACAATAAAAATGGTACAATAACCTTTCTGCAAACTACCGATGTACATTGTCAGCTTCACCCACACGATGAGCTGTTTTGGGAAAACAAAAAACTGACTTTCCGCAAAACGGGCGGTTATGCTCATTTAGCAACTGCTTTGGATACTTTAAAGAAAGAAAATCCAGAAAATACCATCACTATTGACACAGGCGATATGTTTCAAGGCAGTATGCTTTCTGTAAAAACTACCGGACAAGCTTTTGTTCCATTGCTCAATGCACTCAATTATGATATGTATTTGCCAGGAAACTGGGAAGTAGTATATTATAAAAAAAATATGCAAAAACTCTTGGGTGGTTTACTCGCCCCGAAAGTTTGTGCCAACATGTACCACGATTTAGGCGACGGGAAAAAAGGAGAATTAATTTTCCAACCTTACCAAATTGTCCATCGATTGGGCGTGAAAATTGGTATTTTAGGCTATACCGACCCACTTGTGCCACTTCGTCAATCACCACTTTATAGTAAGGGAATTATTTATACTAAACCCGAAGAAAATCTGAAACAATATGTTGAAATTTTGAAGGAACAAGAACAATGCGATTTCGTAATTATTCTTTCGCATCTTGGACTTTCCCAACAAATTGCCCTTGGAAATCACCCCGATTGTAAAGGTGTTGATTATATTTTCGGAGCTGATACCCATGAGAGAGTACGCAAACCAATTCAAGCAGAATATACTAAAATAGTAGAACCTGGGGCTTTTGGTTCTTTTGTGGGAAGATTAGATTTGATTATTGAGAACGGAAAAATTAGTAAAGAAAAATATCAACTTATTGAAGTAAATCCACATAAATTTCCTGCAAAAAAGGAGATTATATCTATTATTAAACAAATAGAAAAGCCATTCCATGAAGAAATTAACAAAGTAATAGGCTATAGTACAGTTCCACTTTACCGAAATTTTGTAGTAGAAAATACCATTGATACCATGATTGTAGATGCACTCAAATGGAAAGTAAACGCTGATGTGGTGTTATCGAATGGGTTTCGTTTTTGCCCACCTCGAACCGCTGGAAAAGATGGAAGAGTGGCAATTACTGAAGGATATTTATATGATATGCTACCCGTTGATTCAACCATCCGAACTGCCAAAGCAACAGGACATCAAATAATGGACTGGCTCGAAAAAGAGCTACAAAATGTATTTGCCCAAGATGCTTCGAAGCGTTTTGGCGGTTGGCTGATACGTTTCAAGGGAATGCAAGTTGAGTTTAAAGCTTTTGAAAAAGTAGGGCAGCGTGTACAAAAGGTTACTATTGCAGGCCAACCTTTGGACTTAAACAAAAGCTATGTTTTGTGTGCATGTGAACGAGAGGGAGATCCTGAAGATATGCTTTGCCGCATGAAAGGTGTAAAAGAAGCTAAAAATACCGCATTTACTCTCCATGGTATGATGAAGGAATATTTGCAAAAATTCTCTCCTGTTACACCAACTTTAAGACTCGATGCCAAGATTCTAGATGGATCACAAGACTTATTAAGTCAAGTTTCTGGGGTAGATTATCAATTTGTTTAAAAGTATTCAGTAACCACCCTATATGAGTTACATTACAATTATAAAATATTCCATGAATCAAAATATTTTGAGTATTTTCTTAATAAACAAAAATCTGCCTAAAACTAAAAAAATATTTTTCCAATGTAACATTTCTCACAGTTTGAGCATCTTGTCATTTGTACTTTTGCATTGAAGATCGTTTAAATCTATGACAAAAATCAATTTTCTACTTGTTATTTGTTCGTTTTTTTTATCTGTAAAAGGGATAAATGGTCAGGGCATTCATGCTCACCACGAAGCTGAAAAAGACACTAATACATTATATCATTTTTTTGAAAAAGGTCGGTTTTATGGACATGCTCGCTCCTACATGTCAGGCACTTTCAATCAGGCCTATTTGACAGATTATCATGCTTGGGGAATTGGGGCGGGTATAGGCTATGAAACTCCGAAGTTTTTCAAGCATTTTCAAGTTGGATTAAGTGGATTTTTTATGTTTAACCTAAAATCTTCAGATTTAAGTAAAGTTGACCCAAATACCAATCAAGGAAACCGCTACGAAGTAGGTTTATTTGATATGGAACGACCTAACGACCACGAAGATTTAGACCGTCTTGAGGAGCTATTCGTGAAAACTTACTTGAACAAAAAATCAATATTAACTATCGGTCGTCAAATTCCACAAACGCCGTTCATCAATCCACAAGATGGTCGAATGCGTCCAACTTTAGTTGAAGCCGCAGTTTTGGAGTTGAAAGAATTCGAAAATCTTAATTTTGTAGGAGAATATATTTGGCGAATTTCGCCAAGGTCAACCGTAAGGTGGTATGAAACAGGCCAAAGTATGAGCATTTATCCTGTTGGAGTTGATACCAACGGAAAACCTTCTCAATATAAAAATAATGTAGAGTCTGAAGGTATCGGAATTGTTGGTGTGGTTTACCATAAGAAACAATGGAATATTCAACTTTGGGATACGTATATTGATAATATTTTAAACACCGCACAACTGAAAATCGAGTGGAAATCTAAGTTAATAACTGGTAAAAACTGGTTTTTTGGCGGGCAATATATTCTTCAAAATGCTGTAGGCAATGGCGGAAACGAAGATCCAACAAAAGCTTATACGCAAAAAGGTAGCCAATCAAACGTTTTTTCGGGACGTTTTGGTCAACAATCAGCTAAATTTGATTGGTTTCTAAATGGCACTCGAATCACCGACGGAGGTCGTTATCTAATGCCAAGAGAATGGGGACGTGAGCCTTTTTATACTTTTATGCCCCGTGAAAGAAACGAAGGCATTGGTGATCTTACTGCTTTTACATTTAATACATTTTTCAAACCAGAAAAACATATTAAACTGGAGATGAGCGGTGGCTACTTTCAGTTGCCTGATGTTAAGGAGTTTGCCTTGAATAAATATGGTATGCCTTCCTATTTACAAATAAATTTAGGATTAACATATCAATTTGACCATTATCTAAAAGGACTTAACGCACTTTTATTGTTAGTACGCAAAGATGAAATTGGAGAAACTTATCAAAATGACCGCTACGTATTTAACAAAGTAAACATGACCCATTTAAATTTAATTATTAACTATCATTACTAAAACAAAATCGTATGAAACAAATTTTTGAATTCATTATTCAGCCTTGGCCTTGGTACGTAGGGGGTCCACTTATTGGACTTACAGTACCAACACTTTTATTAATTGGCAATAAATCTTTAGGAATTTCCTCCTCACTTCGCCACATCTGTGCTGCTTGTTTTCCTGCAAACATTCAATTCTTTAAATATGATTGGAAAAAAGAAATTTGGAATTTAATTTTTGTTGTAGGTGTATTTTTCGGTGGAGTTATTGCTACTAATTATTTGGCAAACCCCAATTCATTTGTTCTTTCAGAAGCAACTGTTGCCGATTTAAAAGCACTGGGCATTACAGACTTTTCGGGTTTAATGCCAGCAGATTTGTTCTCGATTAAAACTTTGTTTTCAATAAAAGGCCTTATATTTTTCGTTTTTGGAGGGTTTTTAGTCGGATTTGGTACTCGTTATGCGGGTGGTTGTACATCAGGCCACGCAATTATGGGTCTTTCAAACTTACAAGTTCCATCATTAATCGCAACTTGTTGTTTTATGGTAGGTGGCTTCGCCATGACTCACTTAATAATGCCAATCATTTTTAAATTATTCTAATTTTATAAAAAAACAATGAAAAATAAAAAAAATATAACTGAACTTGGGCAAGACGAACAACCCTTTGTTTGTGAAGCCCCCAACGACATGAAAATTACCGAACGCTGGACAGATAATATCAAATACCTAATAGTAGGAATTATGTTCGGAATTGTATTTGTAAAAGCCGAAATTATTTCGTGGTTTCGTATTCAAGAAATGTTCCGTTTACAAAGTTTTCACATGTATGGTGTTATCGGAAGTGCTGTGGTGGTCGGAATGATTTCGATTTTCTTAATCAAAAGGTTTAATATTAAGACAATTGCTGGTGAAACGGTAGATTTCCACCCAAAGAAATTTCAAATGGGACAAATATATGGTGGTTTAATTTTTGGCCTTGGATGGGCTATTACAGGGGCTTGCCCAGGGCCACTTTTTGCCCAAATCGGTAGCGGTTACGCGGTGGTAATCGCAACACTTTTAAGTGCAGTAGCGGGTACATGGGTATATGGTTTATTGAAAAATAAATTACCAAATTAATGGACTATCCTTATTTTATGCACTAACTATTTAATTATGAAAAAAAACCTTAATAATTGGAAATTGTGGTTGGTTGTTAGTCTTACTTTAGGACTTGCACCGTTTGTTCCGGAGCCACATATTGTAGGTAAAGTTCGTTGGATAATGGGAGGAGCTGTTGGTATGAAAGCCCTCGATTGGTTCGATTTTGTGCAACATGGATTTCCTTTCGTTTTTTTTGTTAGAGCATTATTTGTAAATTTCATTTTTAATAAAAGTAATCTAAAGTAAAACAATTTCTCTACAGTTATATTTTTTATTACTACAAGAAAGAATATTTTTTAAACCCTTCAAGTAACATTTTCTAAAAATTAAACTGATTTCATTTAAATACTCATTTTTTTTTATTACAATTTATTCTAAAAAGATTATTGACTTTTTTATTTAAAATCAGTTTAGATTCTTTTTTATGCTGAATTCTAGTTTTTAATCTAAAAAAATTGGATAGAATTACAAAGTTGAAATGGATTTAAGTATTCTAATTATTTTATTAATTTAATTAATTTTCATTCAATTTTATTTACATCATAAAATAGATCATAAAATATTTTAATGATTTGTATTAGAAATATAAATAAAATATTATGACCAATAATTCCCAATTTTGCATCGTCAAACAAAAAACAACAAAATGAATTTCAATTTACTCTTAGAAAACTTAACAAATCCGGCACTATTATTCTTCGTACTTGGTATAATGGCAGTATATTTAAAAAGCGATTTGGAAATACCTAACAACTCTTCCAAATTCATATCGCTTTATTTATTATTTTCTATTGGTTTTAAAGGGGGGCAAGAATTATCACATGAAAAATTCACAGCCGAAATTGGTTGGTCGATGTTATTTGGCATTGCCATTTCGGCACTAATACCTTTGTACACCTTTTTTATCCTAAAAAGAAGGCTAAATGTATTTGATGCAGGGGCAATAGCAGCTGCTTATGGCTCGGTAAGTGCAGTAACTTTTGTTACGGCGGTTTCTTATCTTGAATCTCAGCAATTAGGCCTTCATGGACACATGGTAGCCATAATGGCTTTGATGGAGTCACCTGCAATAATTGTTGGACTAGTTTTAATTTCTATATTTAATAGGGAAAAGAGCTCAACTTCTATAAAGATTTCTACTGTAATTAAACATTCATTGACAAATGGAAGTGTTTTATTAATACTTGGAAGTTTAGTTATTGGATTTTTAGCAAGTGATAAACAAGCCGAAGGAATCAAACCTTTTACTAACGACTTATTTAAAGGGTTTCTTGCTATTTTTCTTTTAGACATGGGTATCACAAGTGGCAAAAAACTTAAATCATTCTTTTCATTTGGAATATACCCTGTTGCTTTTGCGATAATCATCCCTTTGTTTAATGGAGTTGCTTTTGCAATACTCAGTAAATTTGTGACAGATGATATAACAAATAGATTTATGTTTGCCGTTTTAGCTGCAAGTGCTTCCTATATAGCTGTGCCAGCTGCCATGAAAATTTCCGTGCCCAAAGCTAATCCTGGACTATATTTGCCCATGGCTCTAGCAGTTACTTTCCCCATTAACATTACAGTTGGGATGCCCTTGTATTTACTGATTGTACAAAATTTTTAAAAAATGCATGATGCGTATAAAAAAATAATATTTTATTAAAAAAAACATATTACTCTCTCCAATTAATTCTTGAACGTAGGTAAGAAAATAAATCGCAATTAAAAATAGTTAGATAAATCCTAAAATCCTGCTTTTATGGTCAACTAAGAGTGGGATTTTTGTTGGTTCCAATCCAAATTTCATTTATAAAGATAAATAGCCAGAATAATTACAAAAAATAATCCTAAAATACTAGCTTCAATTCAAAAATTGCCTCCGCTGAGCTAAATTGGTGCAGTATAAAATACAGGTTTAAACAAACTTGGGTCTTTATCGCCACTCCCACCAAAACCAAGTATAGTACCTTACATAATATTTGCCATAAAATGTTAGCACAAAAGCATTACTAAACTCGCAGTTTTTAAATAGGCAATGCCGAACATTATAGAAGCAACAAAAATATTTATTGAAGCCATTTTTTTTACTATTCCAGGCATACCTGGATTATTAATATGGGTTAACAAAAAGAGACTAGCCACAATTAATTGAGCAGGCCACTTTCCAAAAGCTTGAATAAATAGTTGAAACATAAAACCTCTGAAAAACAAATCTTCGGTCAATGAAGCTAAAAGTAAAATCGAAAAGCCAGAAAAGATGATTGAAAATGAAAAAATATTTACTTGCCAATTGACAAAACCAAAAATAGTTAACAATAAAACTGGCAAAATCATCAATATAGCATCAAAGAATAAATCATTTAGAAAATCCTTCAACCAAATTAAGTTAATACCGCCAGTTAAATCGTTTATTTTTTTTCGCATTAACAATTGGCAAATGACAGAAACTATGGAAATCACTATGGCATGATGAGCCATCGAAAATTCAAAAGAAAAACGATCAGCCAGAATAGTCTGTGGAAAAAGTAGGGAGAATAGCATTAAAAAATAGAATACTACCCACCAGATATTTTTTATTTAATTCTTGAACCTAAGAAATATATTAATTTTCAATATTTTGGATTAAATAGTTATTAACTTAAAGATTTATCCATAAGCTTATCAAACCCTTTAACGATTAACCTAATGCTTAAAAAAACTTCAAATAGTCCACCTGGAATGTCTAAAATAATATCAATATTTATTCCAAAAAGTAAAAAAAAATGCTCCTGAAATAACAATCAAGCCCCATATAGACAACCTCTTAGGAGCTAATTTAGAAATAAAAAACAAATCAGAAAACAGCATTCCACCTATTCCCCAAATTACCATAGCAATTTGATAAGAATAGAAATTTGCTTTTTTACAAAGCATAAATATTAATTCAATGTGCTTATTCTCTCCAGAACCTGCTTTAACAAACTCATCACTTAAAGGGACAATAGTGCAAAGTTGTACCCTAATTCTCTAAACTCATTGACTTTGGATAAGAAATAGTTAGGTCATTTTTATTTAAAAGAGTTACAGATAAGCCGACAATTTAAACAGTTGCTTGTTTTATAAGTGCACCTAAGCAGGGAATAATAATTTGATTTCTATTTTCTAAGACAATTGAAGATATTTTTTGGGAATTCGAAAATAAAATTATTGAATAATTAAATATTAATCCTGAATAAAACCAATTTTATATTCAAACAGAAAATGTAATATTGGGGTATATTGTAAGTTTTATTTTATCTTGAACTTCTTAAGTCTCACAACAAATTTCTATTCAAAAAAAACTCTTCGTATATTTGTAATGAAATTAATAATCTATTCAATACTTCTTTTTGAATAACTATTTTAACCTTTAAACAATACAATTTATTTAAAAATTAAAGTTCTAATTATGTTTAGTGCCGTTTTACAAGGGGTTTTGGTTGGTTTAGCATTGGCAATAATGGTTGGGCCTTATTTTTTATTTTTAATTAATACCAGCTTAAATAAAGGGAAAGTTTCAGCAAATTATTTAGCATTAGGAGTTGCAATTAGCGATGTAGTATTTTTAAGTATATCGGCAATTAGTATGACCTGGTTTTTGAAAAATTCAACAATTGCCGATGAATTTTCTTGGACAGCAGCATTATTTATTCTAGCATTTGGAATTTTTACCGTAACTAAAAACCCAAACTTAAAAACAAATAAAAGTATAAAGCCAAATCCAAAACAAAAAATTGAAAATATAATTAAAGGATTTGTTTTTAACGGATTGAATCCAAGCGTCTTTGTGTTTTGGTTTGCTACGGTTGGTGCCATTATAAGTAAGAATTCATTTTCTCAGACACACACTATAGCCATGTTAAGTAGTATTGTAATAACAACATTTTGTTGCGACCTCATAAAAATTAAACTTGCTGTTATTTTTTCACCCTTTCTAAAGCAACAATTCATAAAAAAAGTAAACGTAATTGTCGGCAGTGTATTTATACTAATAGCGCTTTACATGCTCATTAACACGTTTATTATTAGGTAATGAGGATTTACAGGATTTAGAGTGAAATCCTAAATTTTATAAACTTTAAATATTGATTGCAGTTTACTGAATTTATTGTTAGCCTTACTTTTTTTTGAAAAAAGTAACCGGTGCGACGTTTCGCAAAAAACACTCACAAAAAAAAATCCTAAAAGCCGTCCGCCATGAATTTTTAAATTAATTATCAAGTTGTTAGCAATTTAACGGTGCTTAAAAATTTTCATACGGACGTTTTTGTGATTAATGGAACAATCAGTTATTTGTTTTCTAAAAGGTTTTATTTAAAAATACTTCTCCACTCTAAATCCTGTAATGCCGGTAATGACATTTGAGCTATATAAAAGAACTAGCAATTAAAGCTTTTTTAATCGTCGTCGTCTTTGTCCTCTTTTTTTAATTTCAAAAATGCACTACGTTTTGGTGCCGGCATTTTGCTTCCTAAACCTCTCACAGTTTCCCAAACAATTTGACTAAACTCTAAATCATTAATCAAATCGGGTTTAGACAAATCTAGCTTTCCAGATTTTTCTGAATTTTTGTTAACAGCCACATTCATTTCGTCTAAATCAATATTGTTTTTCAAGAAAACAAAGCCTTTGGCCGATGGAGTCTTATTAAAACTTCTCCACATGGGAGTTGCCGCAGCATCATATTGACTCATAGGAGGTAATCCTAAAATAAGCTCAATGGTTCGAAGCATGCCAGAAGTAGAATACATAGTGTGGTCTACAAAACCTCTTTTTACATATCCGCCAGCCACATAAGCAGTACTCCGATGAGCATCAACATGATCGGAACCATTCTGGGCATCATCCTCTAAAATAAAAATAGCAGTTTGTTCCCATATTTTTGATTGGGATAAATAGGCAACTAGTTTGCCAACCGCTAAATCATTATCTGCCATCATGGCCTCAGTAGTCGGACTCCCAATTCTAGCACCCGAAGTATGATCATTTCCAAGTCTGATAATATTTAATTGAGGAATAGCATTTTTTAAGCCTAAAGAGTCGAAATCTTTTTTCCATTGTTCTACCCTTACCACATCTTTTATTTTATTATCGTAACTTGAGAAAGTTGGGCAATAATTATTTTTCAGATTTGGAAGTTTGCTCCTTTGTTCCACAAATTCGCCATATGATCTATAACTTATGCCTGCTCTATGAGCAAAATCCCATAAGAAACCATTTTTTGGGTGAGCTATTAATCTACTTCCTTCATAATCGTAGGTACCTCCTCTACCACCGTAGCTAGTTACCCAATTTTTTTCAATGAAATCGTTGGCATAAGCGGCAGTTGACCAATTGTGTCCGTCTGCACTTACCTCAGCATCTACATAAAAATTATCTAATAAAACAAACTGTCTTGCAATTGCATGTTGATTAGGTGTGGTTCTTTCAGGAAAAATACACAAAGTCGAATCTCCGTTTCCTTCTTTTATATCTCCCAGTACCTGATCGTAGGTCCGATTTTCTTTAATTACATAAAAAACATGCTTTATTGGAGATTCCTCTCCTACCTTATTCGGAATTGGGTTTCCTATTTCTCCTTCGGCATTCAATTCTTTAATTTTGGAATACGGGGTATTTAAATACACTAATTTCGAAAATTCTGCCAAAGCACTTTCATTCGGAAAGTCGAAGATAGAAAGTGTACCTTTAAATAAGCCTCCAATATATTGCATACCACGATTAGCTTCAGGATTTGCTCCTTTATACAAAGGATTTTTAGAACTTATTGGATTGGGGCCATCAGGATTGGAGGAAGAAGTCAATCCTTTTCCGTTTGTTACAAAAACTTTATTTCCAATAATCTTTACTGCACTTGGGTACCATCCTGTAGGGATAAATCCTAAAGAGAAACTTTTCCCTTTTTCTTTTACATCGAAAACAGCTAAACAGTTATTATCTGCATTAGCTATCAATAACTTATCCTCTTTTGCATTAAGAGCTACAGCATTTGGAGTTGTGCCCAAAGGTGCATCAGGATATAAAGAGCAAGATAAAACTTCAATTTTTTCTTTTAATTGGGTATCAATAACTGAGACTGAATTGTCATTACCATGAGAAACATACAAAAACTGCCCGTTTTTAGTTAAAACCATATCATTTGGATTCTTGTCTGTCAAAACTTCCCCAACAATACTTTCAGAATTAATATCAAAGAATAGAATTTTTGCCCCACCCCACAAGGAGATATATAGGGTTTTTTCATCGGGCGAAAGAAGACAGGTGTATGGTTCATTAGAAAGAGCAATTTTCTTTAATACACTTCTAGTTTTTATATCGAGTATGTAAAGTGAATTATTTTCCTTTGTTACCACATAAATTTTTTCACTTGTCGCCCATAAACCTGCAGGTGAAACTTTTACTGGCCATGGCTTATCCAAAATTATTGTCCCATCCTCTATTAATTTATTGTTTACAATTTTGAAAATTAATACCTTATTATCATTTCCTCCAGAAGCATAAATGTACTTTTCATCAACACTAAATGCTAGACCAAGCCAGGTCTTATCCACGACTTTATCGTCTAAAATAGTATTAGTTTTTGCATCTATTAGTGTGATGCTTTGTGTACTTTGGCCACTGTTACTTACCGCTAAAAACCTTTTCGAAGGAGAGGAAACGAGGTTTATGGGCAAATCCTGAAGAGGAAGGGACGTGCCAATTGGGGTAATCGACCATCCATTGGGTAAAGTAAGTCTATTGTCATTTAGCTTTTTATAATAAGCAATCTCACCTTTTGAGAATTGTTTAGGCTTATTTACACAATTAAAAAAAAACAAAAATAGACCTGAATAATAAAGTACTTTTTTCATAAATAAATAATTTTTGTTGCACAATTTTCGATTTGCTACTTTTAAAATTCAATTTAGAAAGAAACTCGAATTAGTATCAAAAGGAATCATTAAGGATCTGATACAAAATAACCTTTACATTTTGTCTCTTTCTTTTGCCTTTTTTCTTCGTTAAAAAATCATTGAATAGCTATACTATTTAAAGATTTTTTGCCTTGAAAAATAACAAAATAAATTCGTCAATTCTGTAAA
>JANOMP010000187.1:0-9030 GCA_031420365.1 Cytophagaceae bacterium | reverse complement strand
GGGAATAATTGGGCAAGGCAAAACACGATATGGACTAAATCGTATAAAAGCAAGGCTTGACATAACCAGCAAATCATGGATTGCATGTACCTTGATGGTGCTTAACCTTATTAAATTAATAAGGGAGGCATCCCTTTGGCTAGTAGTTTCAGTAATAAATAATGAAAAAGCTATCGGAAAACGGTTAATAGTCCAAAGGGTTACTAAATTCAAACTGAAAATGACAGCTTAATGGCTGGGACTTAATCAGCAGACCCTAAGTAATCATTTTCAAGAAGGTTGCTTAGGAGGCTTAGCTGCATTTCATGAAGAAGGAATTCCATCTTAAGCCACTAATGAAACTATAAAACTAGCTAAAGCATACAGTGCAACGGTGCCTCAAAATGGTTTTGATTTTATACTTGCTCTAAATTTGGCAAATCAGAAGTAGTGTACAATTTTGTGGTGAAGCTCATACTAAAGACAATATTGTATGCTATTTTAAAAAATACAAAGTACTTTTTGGTGTATGCATTGTAAAGGAATTAAATGCTCGAAAAAGGAATTTGGCAGATGCCAGCATAAGGTCATGGCAAGAAACAATTAATAATGTAAAAAAATCGTTTCCAAATGCCAAAACAGTTATTCCTGGATATGGAAAAACTGGTGGTCAAGAGTTATTAAACTTTACAATTTCTTTATTTAAATGATTTTTAATAGCATAAAAATCATACAATAGTTATTTTTTTCTAATATTTTAACTGTAAATTGCATTCTAATAGAAAAATATGCTATGATTGGTATTGACCCGGTAGATTTAAAGATTCTCAAGCTCCTCAAAAAAGATGGCTTAATGACTAACAAAGAAATAGCAGCAGAATTAAATCTTACTACTACGCCGGTACATGAGCGGATAAAAAGATTAAGAAGAGACGGATTCATAAATAAGTATACTATTGAACTTAATCGCAAAAAATTAAATAAAAATTTAATGGTTTTTTGTAATGTCTCTTTAAAAGAACACGCTCAAGATTTCTTAATAAAATTTGAGAAAGATATTCAAACTGTTCCAGAAGTGGTAGAATGTTATTGCGTTTCTGGAGGTTCAGATTTTTTATTGAAAGTAATAGTAAGCGATATGGAAGAATACAAACATTTTATACTAAACAAATTGGCAGCTGTTTCAAATATTGGGAGTGCACAATCTCATTTTGTAATTACGGAGGCCAAAAGTTCTTCTATTATTGGAGAATAACTCAATTAAGAGTTTATAAATTTTCTAAACAATTTATTATTAACATAATATACTAGTAAAACTGTAATTTCCCCAAAGACATTGGTATATAAATTGTTACTAATGAAAAAACTAAAGAAATAATATTTTCAAAAGTACTTAAAATATTATTCCCAAATCCTGCGGTTAATTTTGATGAGCCTAATCCTAGTATATATGTACACCTGTCTGAATAGTTATTGTAACTCCTCCCCCAGCTAAAACTCCTAAGCAATTTTGAAATATTGAAACCTCCATTTTTAAAAACTGCCTTGCTAACAATGTTCCTTCTACCATAGAAACTGATAATGTTATAGTATCTATAATTATCAATAAAAGGAATCTAATAGAAAGACATTTCTACAATGCAGGCTATAGAAAAAGCGATAGTTGTAGTTATGTTGGCCATCACAAAAAATTGTGAGAAAGGTTTAGGACTTCTAATTTAGCAAAAAGATTCAAAATCAAAAGGGGCACAAAAATCCTAAATAAAAAGCCTGCACTTGGTGCTACTCCAAGCATAAATTAGAAATTAAGTTTATGGTGATTTCCTTTGATAAAATTTGATTAAAAAATATTTAGAATAAATAAAGTTTAAAACCAATATGAAATAGTATAATCCAAATAAAAAACCACTACTTAAGAATCAAAAATTACAAAATATTCATGGTTTGTTCTTTTATTTTTTCTAATTCGTCTTTCATTTCAACTACTAATTTTTGCATTACTGAATCATTGGCTTTTGAACCAATTGTATTTATTTCTCTTCCTATCTCTTGAGCTATAAAATTAAGTTTTTTCCCATTTGATGCCAAGTGAAGTTCACTTCTAAAATACTCAAGGTGATTTCTAAGCCTCACTTTTTCTTCTGAAATATCAAATTTTTCAACATAATAAATCAATTCTTGTTCGAATCTATTCTGATCAAAATTCTCATTACTTAAATAATCACCTATCGACTTTTCTAGTCTTTCTCTTATTATTGGAAGCCTTTTAGGGTCTTGTTCAATTATCAAATTCAATAATTTTTCAATAATATCAATATACTCTTCAAACTTTAATTTGGTGATTTCCCCTTCTTGCTTTCTGAATTCTTTACAAGAATCAATCGCTTGCTTTATAACTCGCAAAACCAATTTCCACTCATCATCAGCCTCTTCTGAACTTACAGCATTGGTATTAAAAGCATTTGGCATCATGGTGGCCATTCTTAAAACATCGGTGGGGGAGGCTTCAAAATCCAACTCTTTGGCTGTAAGCATTAAATCTTTAAAATATGCTTTTACTAAGGCTCGATTTACAGTTGTACCTGCAACTGCAATATCATTCGGGGTAGTATTTAACAAAAACTCAATCTTTCCTCTTTCCAGCTCTTTTTGTAAAAGATTACGTATTTCTATTTCCTTATTTGAAAATCCTCGGGGAATTCTGCAATACACATCTGAAAACTTGGAATTAAGGGTTTTAACTTCTACTGAAACCGTCATCTTTTCTGTTTCTACGGTAACAGAACCAAAACCCGTCATTGATTGCAACATATTGTAAGAATTTCATTTTTTGTAAAACTAAGGAATTATTCCATCAAAAGGGCTAAAATAAGGCAAAAAAGTGTAATTTTGGATGATTTTTCAAAAACTTTAAGTATAATAATGAATATTCTAATAAGTATAAGTTCAAAAATAAAAGAAGCTATTAAAACACTTTGGGATATTGATGAAGAAGTGGTTATACAAGCTACTAGAAAAGAATTTGAAGGTGATTATACCTTTGTATTTTTTGGTTTAGTAAAATCACTTAGAAAAAGCCCTCAAGAAATAGGGAAATCAATTGGAAACTATTTACTTGAAACAAATTCAGAATTTTCAAGTTATAATGTAGTGCAAGGCTTTTTAAATTTAAAACTTCATGATTTTGTTTGGACCAACATTTTAAATCATCAACTAAGCCAGGAAATAGGGGCAGGAATTGCAAAAAAAAATGAGATAGTAATGGTAGAATATTCTTCCCCGAACACTAACAAGCCATTGCATTTGGGGCATTTGAGAAACAATTTTTTAGGATATTCGATTGCAAAAATCCTTCAGTCTGCTGGTTATGACATCGTAAAAGCATGTTTAATTAACGACAGAGGCATACATATTTGTAAATCTATGGTGGCTTACCAATATTTTGGAAATAATGAAACACCTGAATCTGTTAATTTAAAAGGAGATCACTTAGTTGGTAAATATTATGTAACGTTTGACAAAGTTTATAAAAGTCAAATAACTGATTTGATAGCTACAGGTCAAACGGAAGAAAATGCAAAGAAAAATGCTCCTATTTTTATTGAAGCACAAAATATGCTTTTAAAATGGGAACAAAGTGACCCTGAAACGATGAGTCTTTGGAAAAAAATGAATGGATGGGTATACGAAGGGTTCGAAAAAACATATAAGCAAATTGGAGTAGATTTCGACATAAAATACTACGAATCAGAAACTTATTTGCTTGGCAAGGACCTTATAGAGGAGGGGCTCCTAAATGGAACATTTTATAAAAAAGATGATAATAGCGTTTGGATAAATTTAACCGATGAAGGCTTAGATAATAAATTGGTTTTAAGGGGCGATGGAACTTCTGTGTATATAACACAAGATTTAGGAACTACCGATTTAAAATATAAAAATTACAAAGCAAAAAAATCAATTTGGGTAGTAGGTAATGAGCAAGACTATCATTTCAAAGTACTTTTTGCCATCATGAAAAAGCTTGGACGAAAATATTCAGATGGATGTTATCATTTATCCTACGGCATGGTAGATTTACCTACTGGAAAAATGAAGTCTCGAGAAGGAAGTGTAGTAGACGCCGATGATTTGGTTTCTGAAATGATACAAACGGCTGAAGTTATTACCAAAGAAAGAGGCAAAACTGCCGATTTTAGTAAAGATGAAGGAGAAAAATTATTCAAAATGCTTGCCTTAGGTGCATTAAAATATTTTTTATTAAAAGTAGAGCCTAAAAAACGTATGCTTTTTAATCCTGAGGAATCTATTGATTTTCAAGGAAATACTGGCCCTTTTATTCAATACACTCATGCTAGAATTAAATCAATCCTAAGAAAAGGAACATTTGAACTAAATCAAAAACATAGTATAGAAAAAAATACTCCATTCAACAAAGAAGAAATAGAGCTTGTTTTCTTAATGAATGAATATGAATCAATTATTTTTAAAGCCGCCTCTGAGTATTCTCCTGCTTTGGTTGCTAACTATGTTTTTGAGTTAGCAAAAACTTTTAATGTTTTTTACACCAATCACTCGGTGTTAAATGAGGAAATTGAATCTATTAAACAAATGCGTTTAATTTTGATAGAAAAAGTGGCTGCCACTATCCAACACGCTATGGGATTATTGGGAATTGGAGTTCCAGAAAGGATGTGATTTTAGAATCACATCCTTTTCTTCTTATTTATTCCACTATACTTAAAACAGGTAATCCCGATAAGTCCACAACCTGCTCGGCAATACTTCCTAAAACAAAGCGATCTAACCCATGCCGGCCATTAGTGTAAAGCACGATTAAATCTACATTTAGTTTTTCAGCATAATCTAAAATGCCTTTATGAATAGGATTTGCTCTATAAATTTCAAAATCAAAATTATTTATTTTATATTTTTTTTGAACTTTTAGTGCATTTGCTCTAATCTCTTTATGGTCATTCATAAAATCTCCCGCATCAATAAACACAAAGTGATTTTTGGTATTATCAAAATCAAAAATACTTTTTGCTTTTTTTATGAAATCGGTTTTCACAAAATCTGTCACAAACAAAACTCTTTTTAAAGATTCAAATACCGAATTCTGTTTAATTACTAAAACAGGACAGTGTGCATTTCTCACCATATTTTGGGTGTTAGTCCCTTTAAAATAATCTTTCCAACCAGAGGAACCTTCCGAACCCATTACAATTAAATCAGTTTTTTGTGAAGTTAAAATTGGAATTAATCCTTGCCCCTCTTCCTCTTTTATCAATCCTTTGATATCCACATCCGGATACCAATCTTGCCAACGTTTTATTTCCCTATTTGCATCAATTTTTAAGACTTCATGATATTCCTTTTCGGAGTAAACAGCGGACTCTACCAATCTAAATTTCAATTTGGGAAAATGAAGCATGGTTAACAATTTTATTTTTGCTTTTTTTTCTCTTGCAATTTTCACAGCAACATTCATGGCTTTTTCAGCCACTTCATTAAAATCTGTCGGTACTAAAATAGTTTTCATTGATATTTAATAATTTAATTAAAAATAAAGGTACCTCTTAAACAAACCCAAAATCATGAGTATTGTTAACTTATAAACTGACTTTCAGCTTAAAAACTGGAGGCAAAATCAATAAAAATTTAGTATCAATAATTCTATTTTGCTCGGATAGCAATCACTGGATCCATATTCGCGGCTTGGGATGCAGGAACGATTCCTGAAATTATTCCAATAATAGAAGAGATTACTAAACCAAAAATTATATTAGATGAAGTTAATACAATATCTAAGGATCCAAGATTAATAAAACTGGTGAGATAAACTATTAAAAGGCCAAAAATGCCGCCAAGAATACATAAAAACATAGCTTCAAACAAAAACTGAAACAATATAAAATAGTTTTTAGCTCCTAAAGATTTTTGAATTCCAATAATATTTGTACGTTCTTTTACTGAAACAAACATGATGTTGGCAATTCCAAATCCTCCAATTAACAAAGCAAACAACCCTATTATAAACCCTCCTACCCTTAAAGACCCAAATATTGTTTTTAAAAAGCTTGCGGCTGCATCGGGTCTGTTCAATGCAAAATCATCCTCTTCCAAAGGCCTTAAGCCCCTAATAGTTCTCATTTTACCCTTAATTTCATTTTCTAAATTTACCATATTTTGATCACTTTCAAAAGCTTGCACAGCTATGGATCCGAATAGATTTCCTGAACTAAACATTCTTTTGTGCTTTATAAAAGGCAAAAACATTTTTTGGTCTGGATTTCCTCCTACATCTATTAATTGCTTCCCTTTTTTTTCTTGAACTCCGATTACAGTAAAATTTATTCCTTTAATTTTTAGCTGCTTACCTAATGGATCTTCCTCTCCAAATAAAGCATCCGATAATTCTCCTCCAATTACAGTTACATTTCTACCAGCATCTATTTCTGATGGTGTAAAATAACGACCTTTAACTATTGGAACATCGGTGATTATATTAAAATCGTATGTAATTCCCTGACAAAGTGCATTAAAACTATTGTTTTTATATTTTGCTTGGGTGATAGAAAAATCCATGATTGTCACCGCATTTGCATTCTCAAGATTATCTTTCAAAAATTTAAATTCTAAAAATTTTGGTCTAGGGCGTCTAAAATACCTCCACCAAGGATACTCTCCCTTACCAAACTCCCAAGGAAACTTATCCACATAAATAGTTCTATCTCCAACACTGCTTAAGCTGGTTTTTATGTTTGCTTCTAAGGAATCTACCATGGTGTAAACTCCAATAATAGAAAAAATACCCACTGTTACTCCCAACAAAGACAAAACTGTTCGAAGCAAATTAGATTTTAATGCTTGCCAAGCAAATCGTAGACTTTCGAAGGTAAGTTTTAAAAAAAGCATCTTTCTCGTAGATAATTAAATGTAAAATTCAATGTAAAAATTGCAAAAAAAGAAGTAGAAACAATAACTAATTTTACAAATGCTACTTTTTTATTATCTTAATGGCAAATATCAATGAGGGAAGGAAACCTTAATCTTTTAAATATTCAATAAATGAACAAATTTTACTGCATTTTACTTTTATTTATACTTTTTTCTTGTAAAAATAGCCCAAAACAACCATATACAGAAAAAGGTAAAGAGCTTTTCTCACTTTTTGAAGAAGACCCAAATACAAAACCTTTTTTTTCAGATAAAAAAGGAGTATTCTCAAAAAATGGCATGGTAGCTTCAGCACATGAAGAAGCGTCGAAAGCAGGAATTGAGATAATGAAAATGGGAGGAAATGCAGTGGATGCCGCAATTGCCACTCATTTTGCTTTATCTGTGGTTTTTCCTTTTGCAGGCAATCTCGGTGGTGGCGGTTTTGCGGTAATAAGAGATAAAAATGGAAAAGTTTATACCTTGGATTTTAGAGAGAAAGCACCTCTAAAAGCCCATAGAGACATGTATTTAGATAAGGAGGGCAATGTAATTAATGGCTTAAGCCTAAAAGGGCATTTGGCTAGCGGCGTGCCTGGCTCGGTGGATGGAATGGTGGAAATGCATAAAAAACTAGGAAAACTAGCTTGGGAAAAATTGTTAGAACCCGCGATTCTTTTAGCGGAGACAGGAGTACTGCTTAGTGAAAAAGAAGCCTTTGGAATTGGAAACAATAGCTCAGTTTTTAAGGAAGTAAATGGAATTGATACGCCATATTTCATTAATCCAAGTGGAGAAAAATGGAAAAAAGGAGATATAATGATTCAAGCTGACCTAGGGAAAACACTTCGAATAATTCAAAAGAATAAAAGAGCTGGTTTTTATGAAGGGTTAGTTGCGGATATGTTAGTTAAAGAAATGGAAAAGGGTGGCGGAATAATTTCAAAAGAAGATTTGCAAAAATATCATTCTATTTGGCGAAAGCCTTTAATTGCAGATTACAAAAACTATAAAATAATTACCATGCCACCTTCTTCAAGTGGTGGAGTTGCCCTTTTACAACTACTTCGTTTTGTTGAGCCATTTCCTCTAAAAAAATGGGGTTGGAATAGTGCAAATACTTCCCAAGTAATGATTGAAGCTGAAAGGAGAGTCTATGCAGATAGATCAAAATGGATGGGTGACACAGACTTTATTAAAGTACCAATGGATGAATTAATAAGTAGAGAATATTTAAAAAAACGTTGGTCAGATTTTGATGAAAATAAAGCAAGTAATAGCAAAGATATTTCTGGAGGCGATATTGCTGGATATGAGTCTGATGAAACTACCCATTACTCAGTGGTAGATAAAGAGGGGAACTCAGTTTCTATTACCACTACTTTAAACGGGGCTTTTGGTAGTAAAGTGGTGGTAAAAGGAGGTGGTTTTTTAATGAATAATGAAATGGATGATTTTAGTATTAAAGCAGGAGTCCCAAATATGTTTGGATTAACGGGATCTAAGGCCAACGAAATTGTTCCTGAAAAAAGAATGCTAAGTTCTATGACACCAACTATTGTTGAAAAAGATGGCAAATTTCTGATGGCAGTTGGCACTCCAGGAGGAAGTACAATTATTACTTCAGTTTATCAAACTATTTTAAATGTAATTGAACATGGAATGACCATGCAACAAGCTGTAAATGCTTTAAAGTTCCATCATCAATGGTTGCCAGATAGAACTGTATACGAAACAAATGCCTTTACAGAAAAAACTATAGAAATTCTTAAAAACAAAGGTTACATTATTGACGCACAAAAAGGAACATTGGGAAGAATGGATTGTATTCTTAGAAAAGCAGATGGCAGTTTAGAAGGAGCATCTGACCCGAGAGCCGATAATACCAGTATTGGGTATTAATCTATTAAGATTTTGAATGTTTTCGTATTTCAAACAAAAGAGTAGCCTACTATTTTACCTTATGATATTTAATCGAGTAGGAAGTAAGTGATTATTTCACTTACTGTCCTCTCACACCACCCTACGTGCCGTTCGGCATAGGGCGGTTCGTAAAGTTACTAAGTTTTGAATAAGTTTGGCTGAAAGTTCTTAGTGATAACTTCTCGAAAT
>JANOMP010000186.1:0-2926 GCA_031420365.1 Cytophagaceae bacterium | reverse complement strand
GCACAAGATATCAGAAGCCATTGGTCTATTGAAAATAATTTACATTGGAATCTTGACGTAATATTTAAAGAGGATTTGCAATTAAAAAGAAAAGGCAATTCAACCGAAAACTTTAATATGGTGCTTAAACTTGCATTAGGTCTGCTAGACGCAGAAAAAACAAAAAAGAAATCTAAAAACATAAAAAGACTAAAAGCTTCTATTGATGATAGTTATCGTGAGAAAATATTAAATCTTTAAATGCGAATTCCCTGCATATTTTGGCTCTTTTAGTATAGAATCAACAGACAATAAGTTAGGTATCCATTTTATAAAAATTGGCCCTATTGCTAGTACCACAATGGCTGGGTCAGAAGAATCTATGAAATGTGAATTGGGTTATTTCGATATGTTAAATTCAGTAAAAGAATTAAAAATCGATAAGGACAGGCTTTTGTTAGGAAACTTCAAAAAAGACAATATTCCCTCTAGAGATGGTGGGACATATTTTATTTTCGAACGAAAATAAAATGTTTTCTTCTGATATTAAAAAACTACCACCTAATTATTTTTAAAGTCTTTTTTTGACTTAAATCCTCAATTCTAAGCAAAATATCTGGATTCAAAATATCAAACAATACCATTTTTGAAGAAGTAGAATTGGTTAGAATAGCCGTTTCTTGAAAAAGAATTTGATTGGTAGCTTGATTTATAAAACTTATTCGCAAGCTATTGTTAATTAATGTATTGCTAAACTTAAAAGTTATTTTCGATTTATTAGCAGGAGAAATACTTACCGAAACTAAGTCTAAATTAGGTTGAATGGAAGTAATAGGATACTCATTTAAAACCACCGAACTTGCTCTGGTGAAATTGGCATATCCAAAGCCTAAGTGGATGGAAGGATTTGCAAATTGATGACCTGATTTTCTAATACTCTTTGTTACTTCTTGGGCTGTTAAATAGGGAAACGCTTGCCAAAATCCTGCGATTAAGCCCGCCACTAAAGGAGCAGAAAACGAAGTGCCGCTATTTGTCGAAACATTTCCTGTAGTATTACACAACGCCGTATAACTTCCAACAGCCACCACATCTGGTTTTATTCTTCCGTCCGCCGAATTTCCTTTTGAACTAAAAAATGCATACGCACCTGCCCTATCTACTGCCCCTACTGCCAACACAGAATCTGCATCAGCCGGAGCGGTAATGATTCCCCACGAAGAATTTCCAGCATTTCCTGCAGATATCACCACTACCATTCCTCTTTCTGTTGCTAAATCTGCGGCTCTTGTGCTCAGGCTTGTTTTTCCATCCATCATAGCAGGTGAATAATTATCTGCAGGATTGTCAAATGTACTATATCCTAAAGAGGAAGAAATAATATCTGCCCCCAAGCTATCGGCCATTTCAGCAGCAAAAAGCCAATTTGCTTCTTCTAAAAGCGTCTCGGTAGGAGTATCTTCTGTTCGAAATAGTGCCACTGAAGCATTAAATGCAGGGCTAATCATTTGATTAGCAATATAACCCGACATAATGCTAAGTACAGCTGTTCCATGCCCACCTTGTGAATAGACTGATTGGTCATTATCTACAAAATCATACACTTTAACTATTCTATTATTAGAAACCAAATGGCTCAAACAGGCACTCGTGTTTGCGTTTAAAAATCCATCGTCTAACAAAGCCACCAAGATTCCTTCCCCGTGATATCCAAGATTGTGCATAGCATCTGCACCTAATAATTGTATCTGAGCTAAGGCATCTCCATAGTTTAAACTCCATGTATTTTCTATTGCAAATTTATCAGAAACCGCTTGCTTTCTAGCCTGTTTCAAAGGACGATTAAATTCAATTTTTTTTACAAAAGACAAATTTAAAATAGCATTTTTTTGTATTTCGGTAGCTTCGATTAATAGGGCGTTCATCCACCTAGACCGATAAATTACAGTAGCACCCGTCTCTTTAACAGCCAAAATATAGTTGGGATTTGGAGGCAAATCGCTGATATTAATAGGAATACCTTGTTTAAAACGACGATCAATTGCTTTTTGGGAGAGATAAACTAAAGGAGAGTTTATGTAAAAAGGAGAGTTGCTTTTATCTTTTAGTATCAGCAAATATTTGTATTTGGTTTGAGCAGAAACATTTCCAAAAAGTAAAAGTGATAGTAGAACTGGCTTAAAAAAATTAATCATATTTATCTTAAGAATAGCTGCCATCATTTTAGTTCATTTATGCAATGGCTTGTAAATCTAAGGCTTCAATCTTAAGGATTCCATGATTTACTTTACAAAATTTATATTTATGCAATAATGCAGCTAAAACTACCATAAAATGTTTAAAATAATTCCAATTATGAATCAGATATTTCAAAAGCTGGTTTTTCGGTAGTAAATAATTTTTCCTTATAGAACTAAAAAGTCAAATCCTCTATTAAAGATTGTCATTTCTTTACAACCCTAATATCTTTTCATTTTAAAGAAGATTATAGTGGCTAACCATATTTCTATGAAAATATGATTTTCCCACCAATTTTTAAGGCATTACAGGATTTAGAGTGGAGAAATATTCATTTGTCAAATCTTTTTGTAAAAAATAAACATTGTTCCATTAATCTCATTCCGAATATATTCGGACCGTCCGTATGAAAATTTTTAAGCACTAGTAAATTACTAATAGCTAGATAATTAGGGTCTGCTGATTAAGTCCCAGCGATTAAGCTGCCATTTTCAGTTTGAATTTAGTAACCCTTTGGACTATTAACAGTTTTCCGATAGCGTTTTCATTATTTATTACTGAAACTACGAGCCAAAGGGATGCCTCCCTTATTAATTTAATAAGGTTAAGCACCATCAAGGTACATGCAATCCATGATTTGCTGGTTATGTCAAGCCTTGCTTTTATACGATTTAGTCCATATCGTGTTTTGCCTTGCCCAATTATTCCC
>JANOMP010000185.1:0-2469 GCA_031420365.1 Cytophagaceae bacterium | reverse complement strand
TCAGGGTGATGCGACATTTCGACTTTCTTCTACTCCGCTAATATTATCGGATGTTTTTTTAAGCATCGAATAATTCAGCTGGATTAATTTTAAATTGCAACATATTTGCAGTTGGTCGTCCTGCATCTCCACCTTTTCGTTGCATTGTAATTGCACCAATTTTAAAATTTCCTCTTTTGGTTATCTCTATTTCGCCGTTTCCAAAATGATTCATACAATAATTCATAGGTTTTAAAATCCATCTTGAATTTTTACTGTCTTTTTGTGCAACCAACAACCATTCAGCTGCAAATTTCCCTCGACCTTTTAATATATCAGAAACCATTAATGATTTGTTTTTCTTCAACCAATTCAAAATTTTCTTTTGTTCCGCTTCCTCAAATTCATCGGCAAACATTCTTCTTTTGTCTTTTGGATTCTTAATATTAGGTTTTTCTTCACCAGTGTAACGCTTTAATATTGATAAAATCACTTTTGGTACTTCCCACATTTCTTGATAATTATCTACCCATCTTTTGTCAATTTGATTGAATCCTTTTGGATTACTTACAACCTTCACCTGTAAATTTTGTACATCAATTGCTTTTTTTAATTTTATTGTAACTTGTGCTTGCACATCTGTTTTATAGCCACTAATTTTAATAGCTTCAACATATTGAATTTCTTCTAGTTTATAATCCATTATGATTAACCACTTTTGTGCATCTAAATCTTTTTGCCAATTGTTGAATTTGGTAACAATATCGTCTTCATTTAAGAAACCTTTTTTTGCAGTTTGTGAGCCTAATAATTCCTTTTTAGTCATTTATTTCTAGTATTTTTTGAATTTCTAAAACTATATTTTGTAAAACATTAATTGAAACACTATTTCCAAATTGTTTGTATGCTTGGGTTGCAGTTTCGTTAATTTTAAATGAATCAGGAAATCCTTGAACACGTGCACATTCTCGGGGAGATAACTTTCTTATTTTGTTTTTAACTAAATATAATCCAGTTTTTGAGCCAACACCTCCGCCATAGGCGGATAGCGTAATTGCATGACCAAGCGGATGATAAATTCGTTCTCCTTGACCGCCTTTGTTAACTTTTCCGATTTGAATTGGTTTATTCAATAATTGTAAGTCGCCAAACAAAGAGTTTTCTATTTTATAGTTTTTATAAATTTCAATATCATTTCTTTCAATAATTTTTGCATCAGCAGGATTTTCCTCAAGGATATTTTCCAAACAAATTTGTTCATTTGTTGGTTTTGGAAATTTAAATTTATTAGAGTCTATTGTTTTTCTAAACGCAACAATGTAAATTCTTTCTCTATTCTGTGGTAATCCAAAATTACTTGCATTAAATATTTTAGTAAAAACATTATATTCAAGAGTTTCTAATGTTGTTAAAATTGTTTTTAAGGTTTTTCCATCATCATGTTTTGATAGATTTTTTACATTTTCTAAAAATAAAACTTTTGGTTTGTGATGCTCAACAATTCTGGCAATATCAAAAAATAATGTTCCACGAATATCATCAAAACCTTTCTGTTTTCCTGAAATTGAAAATGCTTGACATGGGAAACCACTGCACAAGATATCATGTTGTGGTATTTTTTCTTCCTCAATTTTTGTTATATCGCCGTTGGGTTTTAATCCAAAATTTTCTTCATAAGTTTTTGATGCAAACTTGTCCCATTCAGATGCAAAAACACATTCTCCTCCAAGTGATTCCAATGCTAAATGAAAGCCACCGATTCCAGCAAATAGGTCTATAAACTTATACTTTTGGAGTGATTTTCTTTTTTTTTCTTCTATCGTAATCATGTAACAAATTTACATCTTCAATTTGAAATAGCTAAATTTTCTTCCGAAGATTTTTTTCTAAAATTGTCTCGTCCTAAAATAAGTTTACAATAAAATGTAGACAAATCCGCTCTACGACATCTTCCCGATGTCCAAGCTAGATAATAAGGATTTTCAATCTGCTTAATAGCTTTTCCAATAAAATGGATCCAATTCTTGTATCCTAATAAGCACCACAGCTGCTGTTTAAATATTGTTCTTCTTTCAAAACTATACCAACCCTCTCTGGATTCATGTGAATATATTTGAGTTTAGTCATAAAAACCTCCTCCGAATAAATTTCTTCTCCATACTAGCCTTCTTCCCAAAACCAAATCTGGGTCGCCTTCCGATTCCTTCTTTTTTCAACATTCAAAATAGGCATTTTTCAATGCTCAAATTTAAAATTAAATTTACCCCCTTCCGGATTACAAATCCTAATTTAGCTAGCTTCGACAGCGCTACGCTCGCAATGTTCGAACTGTCGTACTCCATTGACTATCGGAACATGTCGAACAGCGGAACTATAAAGCCCAAAAACAAACTTGCTTATTTCATAGTATTTATTGAATATTAAGAAATAAAATCTTCTCTAAAAGGATTGAACACATCTATCAGCTCACCATTTTCTAGACATACTGCA
>JANOMP010000184.1:0-36425 GCA_031420365.1 Cytophagaceae bacterium | reverse complement strand
ATTTCCAAATTTTATTTTAAAGTATTTTTTGCCATTCTCCATAATTCATTGCACATCAGCCAATTCATAAACAACACCATTTTAATATTCCTAGTTTTGTGCTACTTGTTAATAATATCCTTATACTTGAATTTAAATGCAATTAAATTTTGGAGGCGAAGTGCTCTTTCTTAGAAATAAAAAATAATTATTAAAGTCCTTCAAAAGAAGATTTAATTAATAAGCCTTTCATCTATTATAACACTGAAAAATTCAATATCAAAACATTAAACACTTACTATTTGAAAGACAATGAAACGGAAATATTGAAATAAAACGGTTTTAAATTCCTAGTTTAAAGCTTTAAAATTGAGGTATTAAATAACAAATGAACTTTAAAAGATAAATTTTAGAAGAAGTGTCATTCAATAGGTACTAGGACTGCTAAATTGAACGATATTATATTGATCTATGCTAAAATGCCTTAACTCCAAGCAGAGAGTTAAGGCATTAAATACATTTTTTGAGAAACTTTTATTTAATCTCTATACTATAAGGTAGTCTCGCCTGAAGGTTTTCCATCCTTTGCAAAGATTTAAATTCCTTAGCTAATGGTGCAAAAATGCCTAAATACTCATTAAGCTTAGCATCCTCTTGGCTTTTCCCAAATTTATTTATGATTTGCTCAAATTCTGATTTTGCATAAGGATAATATTTCACTTGATAATCTCCAGATTTAAGCTTTGCTTTTGAAGCCGCAATTGCAATGGCTTGATCTAATCCACCTAATTCATCGACAAGCCCAACTTCTTTTGCTTGATTACCAGTCCAAACTCGTCCACTAGCCACTGATTTTAATTTCTCAATTGACATTTTACGCCCTTGAGCTGCTTTTGAAGTAAATTTTTCATACCCTTTATTTACCGAATTTTGAATCATCATTTTTTCAGCATCAGACATGTCTCGTGTAAGTGAAGGTGAATTAGCAAATTCGTGAGTTTTTACACCATCAAAAGTAATTCCTAATTTATTGTTCATAAGCTCTTTAGTATTAAAAAGCATACCAAATATACCAATTGAACCCGTAATAGTAGTTGGTTGTGCTACAATTTTATCACAACCCATGGCCATATAATATCCACCAGAAGCGGCCACATCTCCCATTGAAGCAATAACAGGTTTTTCTGCTTTTGCTAATTCTATTTCCCTCCACATTACATCAGAAGCCAATGCACTACCACCAGGGGAATTAATTCTTAATACAATAGCTTTAACTTTACTATCTTTTCTGGCTCTTCTAATTTCTTTCAAAAATGATTCTGAACCTATAGTTTCATTGTCTCCTTCTCCAGAAATAATGTCTCCTTCTGAAACGATAACAGCAATTCTATTGTCTAGAGAACCTTCTTTTAAATATGATTTGGCATTTTTATACACTCCATATTTTGCGTATGAGATTCTTGAAGCTTCTTTTAAACCAAGAGCAGATTTTATTGCAGATTCGAATTGATCTTCGTAACCAACATTAGTAAGTAGTTTATATTTAACAGCATCTTCTGGAGATTGAATGAGGGCCTTATTCAAAATTACATCTATTTCGACTTTAGAAATTCCTTTAGTTTTTGCAATTTCAGAATAAATATGGTTGGCAATAGAATTTAAATATTCGTTTACTTGTAATCTATTTTCAGGGCTCATGTCTGTTCTGACAAACGGTTCCACTGCACTTTTAAAATTCCCCACTTTAAAAATCAATGGTTTTACTCCCAATTTATCAAACATACCTTTTAAAAATGGAATCTCTGCATCAAGGCCGTTAAATTCTATCCCTCCAGTTGGATTAATGAAACTTTTTGTTGCCACTGAAGCAAGGTAAACAGCTTTTTCTGTCATAATTTCAGCATATGTAAATACTGGCTTTCCAGACTTTTTGAAATCTATCAAGGCATTTCTAAGTTCTTCGATTGTTGCAAATCCAGCCATTGGATATTCCAATTTTAGGCTTATAGCTTTTATGTTGGGATCTAATTTTGCATTTGCAATGGTGCTTTTAAGCTGATTTAAACCAATTTTTTTTACCCTGTCACCAAGTATTTCTGAAAAAGGACTATCTTTTGTAGCCATTTCTGTTATGGAGCTGTTGAGGTCGATACTTAAAACAGAATTAGGTTTAACTTCAGTCACATCCGACCCGGAGGAAAGCATAGAGCCGATTCCAGCAATAATAAAAAACGAAACCACAAAAAATAAGAACAATCCTATGAGCGTGGCCAAAACATATTTCAAAAACTGTAACATCTTAATTAGTATTTATTTATTGTATTTAAACCAAAATTACGATACAAAGTTAAAAGTCTAACTAAATTTACCTTTCAAATATTTATTAAATGGAAAATTGAGAATTTAAAAGGTAATATTTAAATTTATTGGAAATTTGAAGATGCTTTATTAATTATGAAAAAATGAGTATATCAAATGGTGGAATTTAAAACATTAATCAAGAAATTTGCAAAAAAAGGAGAAAAAACAGGATGGACGTATTTAGAAATTGAAAAGACAATAGCAAATTTAATAAATCCAAACACAAAAACTTCATTTAGAGTAAAAAGAACAATAAATGATTTTTTAATAAATCAGGTGGCTTTAATCCCTATGGGAAATGGCAATTTTATCCTACCCTTAAATTTGGAAATGAGGAAAAAAGAAATTAGGAGAAGAAGTGACAATATTGATAGAAAAAGACAATTCAGAATTAGTTATTGACTTTACTTTAATAGACTCCTTAGAATTAGAACCTAAGGCTCTTTCATTTTTCAATAGTTTATCTAAAGGACACCAAAGATATTTTAGCAATTGGATAAGCGAAGCTAAAACTATTGAAACAAAATCGAAAAGAATGTATATGTGTGTTAGTGGTTTAAGTGAAAAAATGGATTTTGGCGAAATAATACGATTTTTTAAGAAAAATAAAGGGAAGGAATGACAAAAGAACTCCTACTATGAAAGCTCTAAAGTTAATTATTATATTTATAGGTTTTTAAATCTTAGGAATCATTAATTGTCAAAACCAGCCTATTTTTTTCAATTTAATAACTAAAGGATTTTATTTAAATGACTCCAAATTAATTCTGATTCATAACCCTTAGTTATAAGATAGTTAGCAATCTTTTGTTTTTTAATTAAACTATTTGACTCAATAAGACCTATTGATTTTTTCTTAATTAATACACCTATCTTTTCTTTATAATCTTCATCTGAAATTTCACGCAAAGCAGATTGAATACAATATGGGCTTAACTTCCGTGACTTTAACTCAAAAATTATTTTTCTTTTTCCCCAATTTTTAATTCTGAACTTTCCGCCTGCAAAAATTTTTGCAAATCTCTCTTCGTTAATAAAATTCTCTAAAATCAACCAAGCAATAATTTCTTCTGCTTCTTCTGAAAACACTTTCCATTCTGAAAGTTTTTTTCTCACTTCGTCTTGGGTACGCTCTTGATAAGTACAAAAGCTACAAATTTTTTTTAAAACTACTATATCCAAGATAGGGTAATTAAATGTAAAATAACAAAACCTTATTTTAAAACAGTTTAACAGAATATTTTTTTGAAAAACAAATTAGAATCAGAAAGAATATACTAAAAAAATTAATCAATATACCCTGATAAAAGATTAATATAGCCATAAATTCCTTGTTCAATTTCAGAAACATATATATATTCATTCGCTGCATGTGACCGCGAAGAATTACCAGGGCCAATTTTTACAGAAAGAAATGGCATTAAGGCTTGATCAGATAGTGTAGGAGAGCCATACGTATTCATTCCTATTTCCAACCCTTTTTTAACAATAGGGTGATTAAAAGAAATGCAGGAAGGTTTTAATCTCATTGACCTTGGTACAACTTCGGATTTTACATTTTTCTTAATAATTTCTAACGTTTCTTCCAAACTATAAGCTTCATTTGCTCTTACATCCACTACAAATGTACATTCATCAGGAACCACATTATGTTGGGTCCCACTGTTTATCATTGTTACTGACATTTTAATGGGACCTAAGGTATCTGAAGTTTTTGAAAATTTAAATGACTTAAACCAATTTATATCTGTAATGGCTTCATAAATAGCATTTAATCCTTCATGACCTGCTGAATGACCTGAAACCCCTTTTGCTTTACAATCTAAAACCATCAGACCTTTTTCAGCAATTGCCATTTGCATTTGAGTAGGTTCACCCACTATAGCCAATTCTATTTTCGGAAGCTCAGAAATCAGCAATTCAATTCCATTTTTTCCAGAAATTTCTTCTTCTGCACTTGCCCCAAAAATTAGGTTAAACTTGAGGTTCTGATTTTCATAAAAATACAAAAAAGTGGCTAATAATGCTACTAAAGACGCTCCAGCATCATTGCTTCCTAAACCATAGAGCTTTCCATCCGAAATTTCAGCATTAAAAGGATTTTTAGAATAACTAGAATTGGGCTTTACAGTATCGTGATGAGAATTTAATAAAATGGAAGGTTTCTCTGTGTCAAAATATTTGTTTTTTACCCAAATATTGTTTTGGACTCTTTGGAATGGAATATTGTTATTTTTGAAAAAATCAGCGAATAGCTGCGCACTTGAATTTTCCTCTTTGCTAAATGATGGAGTTTCAATTAATTTTTGGAGAAAATGAATGGCTTGTTGATTTAAAAACGTTATTTTTTCGTTGCTCATAACTTGCCTTTTTTTTACAAAGTTATAATTTCAATCTTTTCCAACCTATTATTCAGATTGGGAATAGTGACATGGTTAAAATAAAATAAAAGAATTTAATTGAAATATGTATTTTCATATTTTTAATTATTTTCCTAACAATAGCTTTCGAAAACCAAGATAATATTCCTGAATTTACAGGAAATTAAAGCTGGGTGCTAAGTTAAGTTGGATTGGTTATTTTGACTTAAGATAATGCTAGTAAACAACTTTTAATTATAAAATGCTTCAAAAACATATTGCCTAAAAAATTTTAAATTGATATAAATATCGATTAATTTCTTTTGGTAACTATTTCTTTTTAAAACTCTATATTATTTTCTATTTTTGCACGGATTCAATAAAAGATAATGAAAAAAGACAAATTAGCGGTACCAAAAAGAATTTCATACTACAAAAAACCAGAGGACTTAACACTAGATCAGTGGCAATATCTTTTGCGAAAGCAGTTTGGAGAAGATAATCCTTTCAAAATAAGAAACTTAGGGACTAATCAAATTTTCTCTGATTTTCAGGTTTATAATCCAGTTACATTCAATAGTTACAAAGTGGCTATCAGGAGTTTAAACACTTCCAAAAATTTCTGTACCTGTCTCGATTTTAAGACTAATCGACTAGGGATTTGCAAACATGTAGCAGCGGTTACAAAACATCTCAGTGAACAAATAGGCTACAATGAAGCTTTTAGCAAAAATTTTGTATCTACCTACACTTCCATTTACATTGATTATTCGAAAGGAAGAGAAGTTAAAATAAGAATAGGTACTGAAAAAACATCGGATTTTCTAAAGCTTTCTAAAAAATATTTTGATGAAGATAATTCATTGCAAGCCTCTTCATTTTTAGATATTGAAAACCTGCTACAAGAAGCAAGAAGTATAGATGCTGATTTTAGATGTTATGAAGATGCATTGGATTTGGTAATTTCTACGAGAAATAGATTAAAAAATAGGGAAAGCTTTGAAAAACTCTTTAATGAGGATCCAAAGCTAATGGGAATAAACGATCTAATGAAAATAAATCTTTTCCCTTATCAGGTAGAAGGAATAAAATTTGCCTCAAAAGCGGGTCGAAGCCTTATAGCTGATGATATGGGATTAGGTAAAACCATTCAAGCGATTGGAGTGGCAGAGTTATACAAAAAGTTTTTAAAAACTTCAAAAGTACTCATTGTGGCCCCCACCTCCTTAAAATATCAATGGAAATCTGAAATAGAAAAATTTTCCAAATCTAAGGTAGAAGTTATTGAAGGCTCGGTCACAAAACGAAGAGAACAATATTTAAATTCTGATGCATATTATTTGGTAACAAGCTACCATACCATGGCCAATGATATAAATTTCTTAAATGAAAGTATAGAATTAGACATGGTGATATTGGATGAGGCGCAACGTATAAAAAACTGGAAAACGAAAGTTTCAAAAGCCATAAAAAAGCTAAATTCTGAGTATGCTATAGTATTAACTGGCACACCCTTAGAGAACAAGCTTGAAGAGTTGTATTCTATCATGCAGTTTATTGATGTCTATAAATTAGGTCCAATGTACTCGTTTTTAGATTATCATCAAATAAAAAATGATTCAAATGGAAAAATTATTGGCTACAAAAACTTAAATGAAATTAGTAAAACTTTAGAAGACACTTTGTTAAGAAGGACAAAAAAAGAGGTACTAAAGCAGCTTCCAGAGCGAACAGACAAAAATCTTTTTGTTCCGATGACCAAAGAACAGAAAGAATTTCATGATGAATTTCAGTCAATTGTTTCTAGAGTAGTAACGAAGTGGAGGAATCAAGGATACTTGTCGGAGGCCGATCGTCGGCGTTTAATTTTGTCGCTCAGTAAAATGAGAATGGTGTGTGATAGCACGTATATTTTAGACCAAAAAACAAGGAATGACACCAAAATAGATGAGTTAATGAGTATTTTGGATGAATATTTTGAAAGTGACTCGGGAAAAGTTGTGGTCTTTAGCCAATGGGAACGTATGACTAGACTTGTAGCTTCAGAATTGGAAGAAAGAAACATAGAATTTGAATATTTGCATGGTGGCATTCCAAGTGAAAAAAGAAAATCATTATTAGACAATTTTAGAGAAAACCCTAGATCTAAGGTATTCTTATCGACCGATGCTGGAGGGGTAGGACTTAATCTACAGTCGGCGAATATGGTCATTAATTTAGACATTCCTTGGAATCCAGCGGTATTAGAACAAAGAATAGCTCGTGTGTATAGGCTCGGACAAAACAGCAATGTTTCGGTCATAAACTTAATTTCTACAGGCACTATAGAGCATAGAATGCTTTCAACTCTTAAATTTAAATCTGCTTTGGCCGAAGGAATTTTAGATGGGGGTGATGATACAATTTTCTTAGCAGAAGACAGGTTCAAAGAATTTATGGAATCTATCAGTGAAGTGGTGGAAACCTCGACAGATGTTACAGAGCAGACTGTTTATGAAGAAGAATCTGAACAATTAGCATTGCCAAAATTATCAGATGAGGGTATTATTGGTGATGACGACATGGAAGAAATGGAAGAAAAAATTGATCAAACGAAAAACCAAAACCCCTCAGCTTCCCCGCAGGTAGATTTAGTGCATCAAGGGATTTCATTTTTTGGGTCATTATTTCAAACTTTGCAAAGCCCAGAGGCCACAAAAGATTTTGTGAAATCTATCACAAAAAAAGATGAAAATGGCAAAACCTATATTCAAATACCTATAGACAATGAAGAATTAATAGAAAATGGGCTAAAAGCTTTAGGCGGATTTTTACAAGGGTTAATGAATAAGAAGTAGTTTAAAGAAAATAAATTTACAAAACCAAATATACTCCTACAAAATGGCATATTGCAGCAAAAAGAACAAATAAATGCCATACGAAATGATTATATGTAATTTTTTGATTTTGATAAAAAATCACACCCAATAAATAACTTAATCCGCCTGCTAAAACAAAATAAAATGGAATAATAGGAATTCGTTTCAAAAAATCAGAATCATAAAAGAAAATCAAACATCCAATAAAAATATAAATCAAACTAGAAAGCAATCGAAATCTGCCTGTATAAAACACCTTTTTTATGATCCCAAGTGCAATGAGTGACCATTGGACAATAAAAAAAGATTGAGCGATATTGGGTTCTGTAAATAGAATTACAAATGGAATATAACTACCTCCGATTAAAAAGAAAATGCTGATGTGGTCAAAAACTCGTAATACACGTTTTGCTAATGGATTAGAAAATGCATGATAAAGAGTAGAAAAGGTAAAAACCATTAATAATCCGAAACAATAAATAGCCACCCCAAATCCCAAGCCATTTATCCCGTTATTTTGAGCCTTGGTAATTAACAAAGGACCAAAAGACATCGTTAAAATAATTCCCAATCCGTGTGAAAAAGCGTTGGCGATTTCTGATTTTATCAGTCTTTCATTTTCCAAAATTACAATTTTATTAGGGTACCTGCTGTTCCTTTTTCTATGCCTTCCTTAAACTCCTCAGAGTGACAAATAATGACTTGTGTTACTCCATTTTGTAAGGCCTGAAAAGCATTTTCTAGCTTTGGGATCATCCCGTCTTTAATTATGCCTTCCTCCTTATATTGCTTGTATGATTGCTTATTTAAACTTGAAATAACGGAATTTTCATCCTTAGAATTAGCTAAAACTCCTTTTTTTTCAAAACAATAAACTAAATTTACATCATAAAAAGAGGATAAACTGACAGCCAAAGCAGACGCAATAGTATCGGCGTTTGTATTTAAAATTTCCCCGTTCATATTAAATGTTAAAGGAGCAAAAACAGGAGTAATATATTGTTTTAAAAGCGATTTAATAAAATCAAAATTGACAGATTTTATATCTCCAACAAAACCATAATCTATTTGGCTTATGGGTCTTGTTTCAGCCACAACAGATTTCCCATCAGCACCTGTAAGCCCTATGGCATTACAATTTTTTGATTGAAGCATTGCTACTATTTGTTTATTCACTAAACCACCATAAACCATTGTAACTACCTCAATCATAGAAGCATCTGTAACCCTACGACCTTCTACCATAACGGTTTCAATACCCAATTTTTCAGCAACCTTTGTAGCTATTTTTCCTCCACCATGAACCAAAATTTTTAATCCACTTAAATTTGAAAAGTCGTCTAAAAATGAAGAAAGCTTTTTAGGATTATCAATTACGTTGCCACCAATTTTTATAATATTTAATCGCATTCTTTCAAATTTTCTAGAAAGTTTAATTAAAATTTCCTTTATATTTTGCTCAATTGAATTTCGTTACGAAGCAAAAGGATATTTAAAAACACAAAATTGGCAAAAAGAATTGATATTTTTAGGCTTAATTTTCATTGAATCCTTCAGAAATAGCTTTTCGAAGAGCTTGATGTGGCCTTAATCCATTAGTTCTGTAACTCCTAATAGTTTTTTCATTCCCTTCTAGCTTATTAGCCTGTTGATTTTCAACATTCCTTGTCCTGTAGGCTTCAAATTCTTCATTGCTCATTTGATTTCTATTATTATATCCACTTTCGTACCCTTCACTATAGGAACTTACTCTAGCAGACTCTATAGCTAACTTTATTTTCTCGTTTATGGCTAATAATTCAATTTCAAGTCTAGCAATTTTATTTGTAAGGTCAGCAATATCAGAAAATAGACTTAATTTATTTTCTTCAAACTCTAGTGCGAATTTTGCAACAAACCAAGGTTTTTTTGCTAGATTCAAAGCTTTTGTTTGTTTTTTTATAACTCTTTTATCAAAGAAGTTAGATGGATTTTGTTGAAACCATCGTTTCCAATATACATGTAAAATAGGAAATGAAATACCCAAACATATAGCACCAGCAATTGCAAAAAGCACACCACTTAAAACAAATGAAAGCAATGCCCAAGGGCTATTAACCAACTTTTGGTTTAAAACGTCATATTCTTTTAATTTTTGTTCAATTTTTAAATTTAATGCTGGATTTTCAAAAATTTGGCCTGTTTGAACCAAAGGAGTAGACTCTAATTGAAGAGATTTTATCTGTCTATTTATGCCTTCTTTCAGTTTATCCGTTTTATAAGCCTCATATCTAAACCAACCTAAAATAGAAAGAGTACCTATTGAAATTACAACCAATGACATCTGAAAATAACCATACAATTTTTTAGTTTTAGGCCCATATTCTTTTAAATATGGCTGCTCAACCAATCTTTCATAAGCAGGCTTTAACAAAATTGATACGCCAGCCAAACCGCAAGCAAAAGCCCAAGCTTCGTATGTATTTCTAATATTTAAGGCATAAGCGACTATTTCATGAGATATTATTAAATCACCTAAAATAAAAGTAATTCCAGCGGCCAAATACAATATTCCGGCCAAAAAAGGATAAAAAGTACTATTGTCTTTTTTTTCAATTTGAATCCTCTCAATTTTTTGTTTTTTCGATTCAATTATATCCTCAATTTGTGCTATTAAGTGACTTTGCTCTTCAAATTGAGATTTTAAATCTTGTTGTTGCTTAAATACCTCTAATTTGTTTGATTTGGTAAGCTCCAATTCTTTTTTGGTTTCAGCCAAATCTGAAGTAATTTGCTCTTTGTTTGTAAGCAACCAGTCCAAATTTACTCGACTAGAAAGGAAGCTCTCATAGTTTCCTCTTTCTATATTGTCCAGTCCGTTATCAAACCCTTTGTCGAAATCTTCTGTGCTATTTTCTATTTTCATTATCCCAAAATATTTTTAATTTGATTTCCATTCATTTTATTCTTGTAAGATTTTGCAAGATTGTATTCACTATAGAAAACATTAATTAAAGCTTCTTTTTCACTATTTATTTTATCTATTTCTGCCTCGGTATGATTTAATTCTGGCAGAATCCTCCATTTATCTATTCTCAAATCTTCAATTTTCTTTTCAAAATCTACTTTTTCTTCTCTCCAAGTAGTAGTAACTAATTTTTTATTTGCTTTCATTTCTAAATTTTTAGCTAAAATTCTTATTTCTGATTTCAATTTTGAAATACTGCTCAAAAGAATTTTTCCAGAAACCAAAAACATAAAAAAGACAAACAAAAGCAAGGCAATAGATTTAAAAATGGGCTGATTTTCAACAACTTGCACAAAAACAAATAATGAAGCAGAAAAGGGTACTCCAAATTCTTCTAAGGCGGTTTTCCAAGTCACTTTTGAAACTTCACTGTGCAAAACAGATAGTGGATTAAATAAGCTAAACATTCCTGTTAGAAAAACACCATATGAAATCCATTGGTGGTTTTGAGGTAACCCTTGGGATAAACTAAAATCAATTAAAAAATAGTTTCCAAAACACATTCCAATTGAGATAGCCAAACCCACTCCTACTCTGATTAAGTTTTCTTCCAATAGCTCTTTGTTCATTGTAGAAGCAGACTTGAGTTGTAGAGCAGTTAAATCTTCATGATTTTTTTCAATAAAAAGATTTATTTCGCTAATCTTTTCTGACAATTCTTCTCTTTTCTTTTGATAAAAAGATAATTTTTGCTCGAATATTGAAGTGATAATTTTCACTTTTTCATCGGGTTTAGCTTCTGAAAGACCAAAAATTACACCCTCGTCTCGCAGTGCATCTTCGTTGCTCAACCAATGTGGAAAAGGGATATATTCACTTTGCACAAACACTTGTGTTGGCTCTGGAATCTGGCTATTAACTATTTGAGGAGAGAAATTCAAATTCATTTCTGAATCATTTTGTTTCTTGCTGCGTAAAAGGATTTTGAGCCAATTAAAAACATCCATTTTAAGGAAATTTTAAGTTTTTTCATACTAACCACAAAAAGAAGAAAAAATTATATACAATTCTAAGAATATGTGATAAACGGACAAACATTTGTTTACGTTTAAGGATTTTACCGTTTTAAAAGTCAAAAAAATAATTTCATTTTGAATTCATACTGTATTTTTGTTAAAATTTAAAATATGAAATTATTTTCTAGAATTTTAGGAGAAGGTAAGCCATTTGTGGTACTCCATGGCATTTTTGGTTCTTCAGATAATTTATTTACTGTTTGTAAAAAAATTGCAGAAAACGGATATGAGGTGCATATTCTTGATGCTAGAAACCATGGACAGTCGCCACATTCAGCAGAATTCAACTATGATGTAATGGCTGAGGATTTAAATCAATACTTATCAGACCATACCATAAAAAAGCCTATTCTTTTGGGTCACTCGATGGGTGGAAAAACAGTGATGAATTTTGCAGAGAAATTTACGAATTATTCAAAAATTATTGTTGTTGATATCGCTCAGAGATTTTACCCTACCCATCATTCTCATATTTTAGAAGGTTTAGCCGCAATAGACTTAAAAAAAATAAAAAACCGAAAAGATGCTGAAGATATCTTTTCTAATTATGTTTCAGATTTTGGCGAAAGGCAATTTATTTTAAAAAACTTGTATAGAAATGAAGACGGGTTATTTGACTGGAGAATAAACATTCCAGTGATAAGCTGCGAAATATTTCAAATTGGCTCTGAAATTAAATTTACAAAAAAGATTATAAGTCCAGCATTACTACTTAGAGGTTCTGAATCTAGTTATGTAAATGAGCAAGACTTTGCTGATTTTAAATACTATTTTATTAATTCTGAGTTAGTTACAGTTCAAGGAGCAAACCATTGGATACACGCAAGTTCACCTTTGGAGTTTGTAGAAGTAGTTTTGGAATTTGCAAATCAAAAATTATCTTAAAAGAAAAACATTCCCCATTTTACTGTATTTCTTATTTAATATTTCATAAGAAATTTTATAGGAATATTGGTCTGTGGGTAATACTTTCCCACTTTTAAAGCCATCCCATTTAAAATTATCAAGTATGCTTTGAAAAATCAATTCCCCCCATTTATTGTAAATCTCTAACGAAAGTATTTTTCCATAAAAGCCATCAATTAATTTAAATTCAAAAAAATCATTTTTGCCATCGTTATTAGGTGTAAATATTTCAGGAACAAAAATCAATAAATTAGGATCAATTGTAAATTCAAATTCTTCTGTAACCGAACAGCCAAAATCATCTGAAATATTTACTTTATAAATAATATTTTCTTGGGCATTAAAAAATGGGTTAAAAACTTTGGGATCCGATAAGCCCTTTTCTTGTGACCATGAATATGTAAAAGGTCCTTCATTAAACGGTTTGATTTGAACTTCTTGATTTAGCCTTACCTCTTTGGATATTAATTTTTGTGTTTTCATTGGAAAAAGCTCAAATCTTTCGGTTTTTTCAAGCAGCAATAAACCACATTGATTAGAATTCACTTTCACTTTTCCAGTAATAAAACCCTCTGATTTAGTCAAAAATTCAGGTGTAATCATTCCATTTTTCAAAGAATCTCCAAAACTCCAAGTAATATCAAGCGAATTGATAGGTGCATTTGTAATTATTTCTGGTTTCCATTTATAGGGATTACATCCGCCTGGTTTAGAAAATTGAGCATTTATTTCTGGAGTTTCAATTAATATGGAATCAGTGACTGAGCGTGAGTTATAAAAAATTGTTACGCTATAGTATCTTGACTTTAGAGGTCTAACGATTATACTTTGGGTGGTTTCTCCTGTTTCCCAAACTATCCTAGGGGCATTTAAAACAGGAATATTTGCAGATTTACTTTCGATCAGCCCTACATATTTCTTATCTCCGTTTTCGTCGCACCATCTTGGATCTCTTCTACATCCCTGAATTACATATCTTCCAGGAGACACATCTTCAAAATTGTTGGGTTCTCCATCTACCCAAAAAGGTTTAGTAAGGGACTCTTTACTCATCCATTCAAAGCCAGAGTTTGGGTCAGGAGGATCTTTAAAGCTTTTAGATTTAGGGTTTTGATAATAGCCAATCCAGTGAATATCATTAGGTAACCGATTGAAAAGATAATCATTTTTACTTTCATCATTTCCTGTAGCTAAAAAACCATTCATAATTTTAGCCATTAAAATGGCTTCGTCAACTGTTACTTGATTGCAGGTTTTAAAATAATGTAATCCAAACCTTTCGCCAATTTTGGTAACACAAAATTTATCTTGTTGCAAAGCATTATCATTTATTTTTAAAACAGTAGGCCCGTTCGGACAAACCAAAGTCTTACTTGCAATTATTAATTGACAAAAACTGCATGTCGATAGTAAATAAAAAAAGACAAAGAAGTTTATCTTTTTTAGAATTTCCATTTGTAATTAAAAAAAAAGTGGTTAAAAAAATTGGAATATTCCCATTTTAAAATTTCCATTTATTCAATCATTCATACTATCACTCTCCGGGATTATAGGTCTTAAATGCATTTTTTTTTATATCTTCATCATAAAAAAGTACATCTTTAAACTTCCCTTTCGTAAACATTTCACCCTGATTATTAAAATCTTTTGAGTTTACATCTCCACTATTGCCTCCTGCTAAAATGGACTTGGCTTTTACTTTTTCTCCAAACTCTACTGCACACACAAAACTATTCCCGCTATAGCCATATCGTTTTTTGGAACCTTTAAAATAACTACTATTAAAAGAAGGTAAACATCCCCAAAGGGCTGAGGCATTCCCTACTGGTAGACTTGGTAAAACATCATCATATTCAGATAGCATTTTATTATTTAATCTTTGAAATCTATTTATATCTCCCCATGCTATTTTCCAAGTACCAAAATTATTTTTCAACATGTAAATTACTTCCGCTAAGGGTTTTAAAAGTTCATCTGGTGTGGCTTTTTGAATATACATTTTTGTGCTTTGAATTTGATCAGATTCCCCTTCATCTATATAAACTTTTCTAATAGCAGTACTTAATTTTTGAGCCCATTCAATTGCTAAAGTGGCTTCTACGGAGTTTTCATTTACTCTATAATCCCATTTTGCTAAGTATGCGACTGCTTCTTTTAAGTCAGAATTTTCAATATTTTTAGCGGATAAAACCAATCCTGGAATTAATATTTCAAATGCAGGCAAATAGTTATCATAACCTAATTTTATTAATTTATCAATATCCAGTTCCTTCGCATCTTTCAAAAGCCTCACTGCATTTATCCCTCTAAAATTTTCTCCATCAGGAGCCATATATGGTGGATATGACATTTTAGATGGACTATTTTCTCCAGCTGCAGTAAAGGGAGTAGAGTTGCAATTTTGTAACCACCCATTTATAGGATTATAAACGTGTACAATTTCTTCAACAGTATGGAGCCCTTGATATTCATTAGCTTTTATGCTTCCATCTTGAGCTTTTGACCAATTCAATTCTGGATTACGTTTAGGCATATAGTTACCATGCCAATAAGCTATATTTCCTTTATGATCAGCAAAAACAGTATTGTTAGAAGTGTTAGCTTTCAAATCCATTGCTTTTTTATAGTCTTCAAAACCTTTAGCTTTAGTTCGAATCCAACTTTGTTTTAAACCCAATTCCGACCGATTGTAAGATTTTAAACTTAGCCACTCCTCCCCTCTTTTTGCCATAATTGGTCCATGATGGGTGCTAAAAGTAGTAATTGATATAGATTTTACACTATTGCTATCTTTAAATTTGATAGTTATTATTTTTTCTATTAATGGGCTCCATTTACCATCATATTCATAAAAATATTTTCCATTTTTTTGAATAATTTTTTCTTTGTACGTGTCAGAAACATCCGCATTTGATGAGGTGTGCATCCATCCACAATATTCATTAAACCCTTGATAAACAAAAAATTGACCCCAAGTTACTGCACCATATACATTTAAGCCTTCTAGACTTTTCACATGCACTTCTGGACGGAAATAATAAGTAGTATGAGGATTTATGTATAGCATAGCTTTACCAGAAGAGGAAAGTTTAGGTGCAATAGCAAATCCATTTGAGCCGGTTTGTTGATACTCTTCACTTTTATGATTTACAAAACCAACTTTCTGGCTTCCTTCACCGTATAGATTTTGCAATTCACTAATTTCCAAATCTGCAGTGCTTATAGCTCCTATACTACCGTCGGTCCACAATAACGGGTACCAAGGCTCAAATTTATTTAAAAGGATGGGTTTTATTTTTGTGTTTTTATGTAAAAAATAATTAATACCATCAGCATAGGCTATTAATAGTTTTTTAAACCAAGGTTCAGCTTTTAAGAATTCTTTTTTAGCTTCTGTTTCATTTATTAATAACCTTATTTGCAAATCGTTATATAAATATTTTTCACCATTAACTTCAGACAACCGCCCCAACTTCTCAATATAATTCATTTCCACACGCTGAAAATCATCTTCACATTGTGCGTAAAGTAACCCAAAAACTGCATCCGCATCTGTTTTGCCTTCAATATGTGGTATTCCCCAAATATCGCGTGTAATAACTACATTTTTAGCCGTTTTTTGCCATCTTAGCAATTCTGACGCTACTGTTTTTTGAGAGAAAACGGAAAAAGGCAATAAAAAGAATAGTAAAAACCTAGCCATTTCTTAATTTTGATTTAATGATGAAATACTTAGCTTTCATTCGAAAACTTATTAATAAATATCTTTTAAATTGTTTAATTTTCCAATACTTAAGACAAATTGCTTTAACGTAAAAACAAAAATCAAAAACAAAAACCCAATTCCAAAATAAAGTGCGTAAATTATATTTGTAATGGGGATTTCATCCAAGGATCTTTTTAAAAAAATACCTAAAAATGCCCAAATAATCACTAATGCTACAAATGGATTTTTCAAGACATTTGTTACCAAGGCACCAATCATTATACCAATTGTTATCATTATAATTGTCCAAACAGATTCAGAAAATCCAAATACATCCCATTTAAAGTTAATCAAAACTGTAGTAAAATTTGCAATTGTTGCTACGCAAATCCAACCTAAATATATTCCAAATGACATTTTCTCTAAATAATTATGTTTCATCGCACGTAAAGAATAATTATGTAAAATTAGAGTAGTTACCAAAGAAAACATAACTACTAGAGAAAGTATCAAAAATTCATAATGCCAAAAAACGATCCACAAGCCATTCAAAATAAAGTTGATAATCACTAAAAGTGAAACATTGGAATTTCGATCATTGAAAATCTCTAGCCCTTTTTTTATGACAAAAAGTAATAGCAATAGATAGATCAATCCCCTATATAGAGAAAGTTACACCAACAGGCACAAACAAATTAGGGTATTGATCGGATAGCTGTCCTGTTGTTTTACCATTGAGCGGTAAAGAATTAGCTAAAGTATTCATTAATATCATGAAAGCAAAAACGAAAAATAAAGAAATCTTTGAAATCATGGGGTGTTATTCTTTAGTTATGCAATTAACTAATTTCTTCTCAAAACATCTTTGATTCTTAAAATAACACAATTTTTTACATTAAAATAAATATTAATTTTTTTTATTAAAAAAGTGTTGTAAATAATTTAGTTTTTTTTATTTGCATTATAATCATATTTCCTCTAAAATTTTAAAATTGTATGCGAACTCTGAAGATTTTTCAGTATAAATCCATCCAATTGGAGCATGTAAAAATAAAAAGCCCTAAAAACAAGGGCTTTTTAAAAAAATTATCAATTAACCTATTTCTATGCACTTTTAAACAAAAAGGTGATTAAAAAAAACTATTTAGTAAGCAACTTTTTTAAATTTTCTATCTACTTTTTAAATCAGTATTCAAAAATAATATTTTTTTTTAATAAAACATATTTTAAAAATATTTTTTATTAAAAATCCATTAAAACTCATTTTTATTATACCAATTAAAGTATTTTTCACTTTATTTATTATTTTTGTAAAGTAGGACAAAAAGTACGATTAGCATTAAAAAAATATTTTATGAAGCAAGTTGATAATTTTTATGAAACGGTCGAGGATGCAACCATAAAAGAATCCGCAGTAGAGATAAAGAAAGTAAAACAAAAGAATAGCATTTTAGAAACACTTTATAAAAATGAGAAAAAGACTATTACAGATCTATCTGAAACTCTTTTTATTAGTATTCCAACACTTGCGGCACTGGTTGAGGAGTTAGTTGATGAAAAATGGTTATTGGGAGAAGAAATTAATAATAGAAAACAAGGAAGAAGACCGAATATTTACTCTTTAAATCCAAAACTAAAACACAACATTATTTTAGATATTACCACACACGACACTAAATTGCTTGTATTAAACTTTAAAAATGAAATAGTATTTACTGAAATTTATGATTTAAAACTTAAAGACGATGCTCATTTCATTGATAATCTGTTCGAAATTATTTCAAAGACTATTGAAGCACAGACCTTACTATCTAGAGAGATAATTGCAGTAGGAGTTACAATTCCAGGTTTGGTAAACAAACGTACAGGTTTTAATACTACCTATAAAAATTTAAATATTGACAATAAATCTTTAGGCAAAAAAATAAGTGAGTTTTTTAAGTTGCACGTATTTATTTTAAACGATTCTAAATCTGCCGCTTACGGAGAATCTATCTATGGTTTTGGAAAAAATCTATCCCATGTTTTATCAATTAATGTCGACTGGGGAGTAGGTCTTGGAGTTGTTTTGAATGGTCAAATATTCAATGGGGCTTCTGGATTTGCGGGAGAACTCGGGCATATACAAGTAAATCCAGTCGGCGACTTGTGCTCTTGTGGTAAAATAGGGTGTTTAGATACCGTAACCTCAGCCTCATCTTTATTAAAAAGAATTAAGGAAAAACTTAAAGACGGTCAAGTTTCAAGTCTTTCTAAATTTAAAGACCAGTTAAACGAAATAAATTTAGAAATGGTAATAGAGGCTGCCAAAAATGGAGATGGGTTTGCCATTGATGTAATTTACAACATTGGAATTGAACTTGGAAAAGGGCTTTCGGTAGCGGTTCACTTATTTAACCCACAAATTATAGTTATTGACGGTGTTTTGTCGCAAGCTGGAAAATTAATAGTAAATCCAGTGGAACACGCAATAAACAAGTATTGTTTACCAGATTTTAAAGAAGACTTAAAAATAGAAGTAACAAATTTAGGTGAAAATGCAAAAATTTTAGGAATGAATGCATTCGTGGTAAGCCGTTTATTCAAAAATAATTCAGTGGTATGAAAAGAAGAGAATTTACTTACGATTGTACCAAACTGGCTTTGGAAGTAGAAAATGCTATTCAAAAACACGGTGTCATAACTCATCCAATATATGGAAAAATGTATGCTTTGGAAGTAGATGGCTTTGGAAATCATTTGTTGCAAGACGATACAATTGTTCCGAACTTACTAGGTTTACCTTATTTAGGAGCTGTGAAAGCTCAAAATCCAATTTATATAAACACCCGAAAATTTATATTATGCGAAAACAATCCTTACTTTTTTAAAGGAAAAGCAGCAGAAGGAATAGGCAGTCCACATACCTGGATTAATCAGATTTGACCTATGAGCTTGATCATGAGAGCAATGACCTCAACGACTGAATCTGAAATAATAAATCAAATTAGATATCTAAAAAATACGCAAGCCAAAACTGGTTTTGTGCATGAATCATTCAATAAAGACGATGCATCAAAATTTACCAGAAAATGGTTTGCCTGGGCCAATACGCTATTTGGAGAGTTAATTTTGAAACTTAAAAAAGAAAGACCTCATCTATTAAACTTAAATTTTTAAACGAATGAAATCAAGAAGAAACTTTTTATTAAAATCACTGCTTACTTTTCCTGCATTTTCATCATTCACATCTTTTGGGAAAAACCAAAAAACAATAAAAAAACCTATTGTGGTTTCAACATGGGATAGCGGACTTGCAGTAAATGCCGAAGCATGGAAAATTCTAAAAAATCAAAATGGAAAAGCAATAGATGCTGTTGAAAAAGCCGCAAATTCAATTGAAAATACCATAAACTGTTGTGTTGGATTAGGTGGAAATCCAGATAGAGAAGGAAAAGTAACTTTAGACGCTTGCATTATGGACGAAAAAGCAAATTGCGGCGCAGTGGCCTTTCTTCAACACATAAAAAATCCTATTTCAGTAGCTAGAAAAGTAATGGAACTAACTCCTCATGTATTTTTAGTGGGAGATGGTGCTTTAAAATTTGCATTGGCAAACGGATTTAGAAAAGAGCCTGAAAAACTTTCGTCAGATGCTGAAAAATCGTATAAAAATTGGCTAAAAACCTCTGAATATAAACCAACTGTCAATATTGAACAAACACAAGGTAAAAAAAATGGGCATGGGCCATTTGCTCCAAATTTACTGGAAGATGGAAGCTTTAATCATGATACAATGGGAACAATAGCTTTGGATTTTTCTGGAAATCTTTCCGGTGCTTGTACTACCTCTGGCATGGGATTTAAAATGCATGGTAGATTAGGAGATTCTCCTATTATAGGTGCAGGACTTTTTGTTGATAATGAGATAGGTGCTTCAACATCCTCGGGGCAAGGAGAGGAGGTAATCCGAATAGCAGGAACACATTTGGTTGTAGAAATGATGCGAATGGGAAAATCTCCAGAAGACGCATGCAAAATTGCTATTGAAAGGCTGATTAAAATAAATCCAGAAAAAGCCAAAGATTTTCAAGTAGGTTTTATAGCCATAAATAAAGCTGGTGAATATGGTGCATTTTCTATAAATCCCGGATTTAGCTATTCTGTTACAGCTGAAGATGATGGAGGAAAAGTATTTAAAGCATCTAGTTATTTTAAGTAAATGCTTAATGTTTTTTTTTAAATTCAATAAGCTTTAGTTGGTCTAAATTATTAGGCATTTGGTCTAAAAATAGGTCAAATCATTTTTACAATCCAACAATAAAAAATAGATTCCTCTATATTTGCAGTGGAAACCTATCTAATCCTAAATATATGCTAACTAGTCATCCCAAAATTGGGCTATTTTTATTCTATTTTTTTCTTTCAAATCTGGCATTTGGTCAAAACAAAGTACAAGGCAGAATAATTGATAAAAAAACTAAAGCTCCTTTAAGTTTTATTAGCGTTAAAGTAATGTCTTCTCCAGCCAATAAGCTTGTATCGGGGAGTATTAGTTCAGAAACTGGTGAATTTAGTATTGACCTAAAAATGGGCTCCTATTACCTGAATCTTGAATCTATTGGATATACCTCAATCAAAACAATCGTTTTCGATATAAAAGAAAATCCTGTAAATTTAGGTGAGATTTCAATGTCTGCCTCAGATATGAATCTTTCTGAATTAGTTGTGCAAGGCGAAAAAAGCTCAATGGAGCTTAATTTAGACAAGCGTGTATTTAATGTAGGTAAAGATTTAGCTAACGCAGGTGGAACCGCTTCTGATGTTTTAATGAATATTCCATCAGTAACGGTAGATCCCGACGGAGGCATTAAACTTAGGGGAAGTAGCGAGGTAAGAATACTAATCGATGGAAAACCATCAGGAATGGTCTCATTTAAAGGTGGAGCAGGATTACGACAATTACAAGCAAGTATGATAGACAAGGTGGAAATAATAACCAACCCATCTGCAAGATATGAGGCGGAAGGCCAATCTGGAATCATCAACATAATTTTAAAAAAAGACTCACAAAAAGGATTTAATGGCACTTTTGAAATTATTTCTGGTGTTCCTGCTAACTATGGTTTTGCCGCAAACGTAAATTACCGACACCGAAAAGTAAATTTTTTCATAAATTATGGATTAGCCTACAGATGGAATCCGTTTCAAGGCGAAATATATCAGGAAGTGAGAGCTTCTGATACCTTAAAAATTTTAAAGCAGAAAAACGAAGGAGATGTTTCGGGCTTTGATAATAATATTCGGGGTGGATTAGATTACTATTTTTCGGAAAAAAGCATACTTACTGCATCTTATTTTTACAGCAGAGCAGGAGGCATTCGGCATACATTAAATACTTATAATGATTTTTTAAATAATAGTAATACACCATTAGGCGAAATTTCTAGAATTCAAAATGAAGTAGAAAGTGAACCCCTTTCTGAATATGTTTTGAGTTATAAAAAAACATTTAATAGAAAAGGTCAGGAATTAAATGCTCAATTTAGATTTTTAGATCATTTTGAAAACTCAGCCCAAACTTTTACGCAAAATGGTAAGTTGCCAAACGGAAGTATTGACAATAAAAATACTTTTATTCAAACTTCTGTAAATGATGAACTTGAGAAACAATATCTTTTCCAATTGGATTATGTACATCCCTTTGCCAAAGACGGAAAAATGGAGTTCGGAGCGAGGTCTTCGTTAAGAGATATGGTAAATGATTTTATAGTCAACGACATTGTAGACGGGAAAGAAGTACCGATTTCGTGGTTGAACAATTATTTTATTTACAATGAAAACATAAGTGCTGCGTATGGAATTATAGCCAATAAAACCAAAAAAATAGGATATCAGTTTGGGCTTAGATCTGAATGGACCGACGTAAGCACTACACTCCGAAAAACCAACGAAGTGAATCCTAGAAAATATGGAAACCTATTTCCGAGTGCACATATTAGCTATGCGGTAAATCCAGACAATTCTATCCAATTAAGTTACAGCAGGAGAATAAAAAGGCCCGTTTATAATGATTTAAGCCCTTTTATGACTCTTGCTGATAACCGAAATTTCTTTTCTGGAAACCCAAACCTTAATCCGGAATTTAGTGATGTGATAGAAATGGGATATTTAAAGAATTTTGAAAAAGGTGCAATCACTTCTTCTATATATTTCAGAAATACCCAAGATTTAATTTTTGGAATTAGAAGAGTAAATAGCCAAGGTTTTTCAACTTTTTTGCCTGAAAACCTAAATGGAGAAAAAGCATACGGAATAGATTTAACGAGCAATTATAAAATAGCTAAATGGTGGAAATTGGACTTTAATTTTAATTTATTCAATGCAAATATAGATGGTAGTAATATTGATCAACAATTTGTAGCTAAAACCACCACATGGTTTTTAAGACAAACTTCTCGATTTACACTCCCTAAAGGATGGGATATGCAGTTGCGTTTTAATTATGAAGCTGCCCAAAAAACCGCACAGGGAAGCCGAGAACCCATCTATTTTTTCGACTATTCGGTTAAAAAAGATATTTTAAATAAAAAAGGAGCAATAAATTTTAGCGTATTAGATATCTTTAATACACGTTGGTTACGAACAGTTACCCAAGGTTCTAGTTTTTATACTGAAAGTAATAGACAAGCCAGACCTAGGCAGATTAATCTAACTTTGAGCTATAGGCTTAACCAGTAATATTTTGAAGTACTTTTTTTTGATTTAGAAATTGCTTTTATAATTTTATCTTTGTAGAGAAATAAACAGGCTAAAGGAATAATGGCTTAATTTATAGAAAAAAATAAAGATAATTTACTCGTAAAGAATGCATGAGTTATTCGAAATAGATATAAATTTTTGGGAGTTTTGTATTTTTGTGGTGGTAGGAATACTCACTGGAATTATAAATACTTTAACAGGGAGTGGCTCATTAATTACTCTTCCTGTTTTTGTCTTTATTTGTGGGCTTTCGCCATCAATGGCCAATGGAAGCAACAGAGTGGGTGTTTTCATGCAATCCTTAGTGGCCACTTCAAAATTTGCAAAAGACAAACCAGATATTTTTAAAGATGCCACTTGGTTAATTATTCCTTCAGTGTTGGGTTCTATTATTGGTTCAAAAGTAGCAGTGGATATTGATGAAAAAACGATGAACTATACGCTTGGAGGCCTAATGGTCTTTATGTTAATCATATTATTGTTTAAACCTGAGCGGTGGTTAATTGCAGATAAAGCAGAAAAAGCAGAAAACAAAAACTTAAAGACATTTATTACTTTTTTTTTCATAGGAATTTATGGAGGATTTATTCAAGCAGGTGTTGGATTTTTTCTTCTAGGAGGGCTTGTTTTAATTTCAAAATATAGTTTGAATCAAAGTAATGGACTTAAATTAGCACTAGTTTTAGCATTTACTGCTCCGGCACTAGCCCTTTTTATGTATTATGGTAAGGTGCATTACGGATACGGTTTACTCATGGGTATTTTCCAATCATTTGGGGCCTGGATAGGCGTTAAATACATTATGAAAATACCTAATGCCAATATTTGGATCTACAGACTTTTAGTACTGGTGGTGGCACTTTCGGCTTTGAAATTTTTTATTGAATAGAGCGAATTTTTTATTAAAAAGTATATCAATTACACTCAAGAATTTGCATTTACTATCGGTGAAACTTTAGTTCCAATAAGCTCAATGGCCTCCATTAATTTTTCATGAGGTAAACCCGCATCCATTTGAAATGTAAATCTGGAAATTCCTCCCAGAGCCTCGCTATGCCTGATAATTTTATGAGCCACCTCTTCGGGATTTCCAACCACCAAGGCTCCTAATTTCCCATTTTGAGCGTCAAATCCTGCTTTTGTAACTGGGGCAAAGCCTCTTTCTTTTCCTATTTTAGTAAACATAGCGGCGTAACCTGGGAAATAAGTATTAACGGCTTCCTCTGTGCTAATGGCTACAAAACCTAAGGAATGTAAACCTACTTTCAAGCTTTCTGGTGAATGACCAGCTTTTCTACCTGCTTCTCTGTATAAATCTATCAAAGGTCGAAACCTATGGGTGTCGCCACCAATGACAGCAACCATAAGCGGCAAACCTAGTTTTCCTGCTCTTGCAAAAGAGGCTGGCGTCCCCCCAACTCCAATCCAAATGGGTAATTTGTCTTGCAAAGGTCGTGGATAAATGGCCTGGTTTTTAAGTGGTGGTCTAAATTTTCCCGACCAATTTACAATTTCATTGTTTTGGATATTCAACAATAAATCTAATTTTTCGGTAAACAAATCATCGTAATCATGAAGATTTAAACCAAATAGTGGAAATGATTCGGTAAAAGAGCCACGCCCCACCACCATTTCTGCTCGGCCTTGGCTAATTAAATCTAATGTAGCAAAGTTTTGAAAAACTCTCACAGGATCAGCGGCACTTAATACAGTAACAGCACTGGTTAAAATAATTCTTTTTGTTCTTGCTGCTGCGGCCGCTAAAATTAAAGACGGAGCAGAATCTAAAAATTCTTTTCTATAATGTTCGCCAATTCCAAAAACATCTAAACCCATTTTATCGGCAAATTCAATTCTTTCAATGAGTTGATTCAATGATTTTGAATTGTTTTTCCCACTATCAAAGTTGGAATCTACCGATGCGGAAGCAAAACTATCTATACCAATTTCCATAAAAATACAAATTCGACCTATAAAATATAATTTAAGAAATATTATATAATCTACTTTTATGACCAAAAAAAAGTCATTTAATTTCTTTTTCCATCACAATAAATTCTAAATGTTGCTTCGGCAAACCGAAGGAAATGTCTTCTTTAGGAAAAGGCTTTATTTCACCTGTAGATTTATATCCTTTACGCTCATACCAAGCAATTAGTTCAGCTCGAATTGAAATAACTGTCATGGAAATTTTAGACAAACCATATTCTTTGGCTTTCTCTTCTGCCGCTCTCAATAGTTTTTTACCTATACCACCTCCCTGTAAAAGTGGTGAAACTGTTAACATACCTAAATACAAAGCCTCTTTTTGGTTTTCAAGTAAAACGCAAGCTTTTATCTGGCCTTGTTCCACATATTTTAAAAAAATTATGGCCGGATTGCTCAAAGTTTCTTTTAAGCCTTCTGAAGTAGTTCTAACTCCACCCAATAAATCAGCTTCTGAAGTCCATCCTTTTTTTGAAGACTCGCCTCTATATGCTGAATTTACTAAGGCATTAATTTCTTCTGCATCTTTTATGTCTGCAACTGTTATCATACAATCTATTTTTTTCTCAATTCATTAAATTCTTTCTCTGAACCTCTAAAAACATTAAAATCAACTTTTGAATTTATACCATTTACTTGAGCAGTTTCACTTATTTGCCAAAAAGCCCACTCCTTATCTATTTTTGGGGAATTTTCATTCGAATAATGGGCTATCCAAATGGGGTACGAATCAAAATAGCCTGTTAAGTGTTGTTGGTAAAAATTTGCATTCGAATAAATAATGGGTTTCATTTCATAAAATTTTTCTACTTTTCGTAAAAAAATTTTTAGGCTTTTTTGAATTTTTTCAGAAGTCATTCCATTTTCTGTTTCTATGTCTACCACTGGCGGCAAATCGCCTTTTGAGAGTCTAACTAACTTACAAAAATGGTTGGCTTGAAGGGCAGCATCTTTATGCGGTAAAAAAAAGTGATAAGCCCCTCGAGGAATTTTCGCATTCTTTATTCTGATCCAATTCTGGGGGAAATTACTATCAACTAGTCGAGTGCCTTCTGTGGCTTTAATAAAAGCAAAGTCCACATTTACTCTTTCCACATTCATTTTCTTTACCGACTTCCAATTTATAATGTTTTGATATTTAGACACATCTATGCCATGAACAGAATATTTTTTGGGAATATAAATACCAAAAGCTTGATGCTTTATATATCCAGCCTTAATTTCTTTAAAGAAATAATACACCAAATACAGCCATAATGGACTAGAAATAAGTAAAAGAAATAGTACTATTTGTTTTGATTTATTCTTTATTCTACTGTATTTTTTCGTGATTTTTTTAGCTATCAATTCTACTTTTGAATTTTAAACAAATATCGAAAAAATATAGAAATTATTATCAGAAGTTGCATTTGTATTATTAACACAAATTTCGGACTAAATTTAAGTCATTTTATATCAACAACTTATGAAAAAAATTATTTTTTTATTTGATTAGCAACTTACATATTAATTTTTTCGGCATTACAGGATTTAGAGTGAAACCCTGAATTTTATAAACTTTAATTAATGATTGCTGTTTACTGAATTTGTTGTTAGCCTTACTTTTCCGGGTTGCCGGGCCCAGTCAAAAAAAGCCGAATGTCGGACCAACTGGAATGCCAGCTCAGCCAAAAACACTCACAAAAAAAAATCCTAAAAGCCGTCCGCCATGAATTTTTAAATTAATTATCTAGCTATTAGCAATTTAACTTGCTTAAAAAAATTTCCATACGGACGTTTTTGTGATTAATGGAACAATGTTTATTTGTTTTCTAAAAGATTTCACAAATGAATATTTCTCCACTCTAAATCCTGTAAATCCATTTTTTCTAATTAAAAATGAATTGTTTCTTATTTTTCTGAACAGTCCTTTGGAAAATTTTAAAACTCATAGTTTATTTTAGAACGAAAATACTAAATCTAAAATTTTACAGAGGATCTTTATGGGCCGATGCGGTTCAGAAAGTGTTTTTTTGATACTTTTTTTCGACTGGGCCGGCAAGCTGGAAAAAAATATGCCAGCCTGGCAAGGCAAACAATATTTGTAATTTTACTCCAATTTTAACACACAAACTTAAGTTATTAAACTTAAAAAAATATTTTTTATAAAAAACAGTAATTTACATACAAATAGAAAGAAATTTACATTTTGATTTTGAAACCATGGATGAACCTCAAAGCACAAGAATAAACAAATACCTTAGCGAAGTTGGCTATTGTTCCAGAAGGGCAGCCGACCGGCTTATAGAGGAAGGCAGCGTTACAATAAATGGCAAAATACCTGAAATGGGCACAAAAGTTGACCCTGAAGACGAAGTACGAGTAAAAGGGGTTCTGATTTCATCCTCAAGCGAGGAACATGTATATATTGCTTTTAATAAACCCGTGGGAATAGTTTGTACTACCGACACCAAAGTAGAAAAAGATAATATTATAGACTACATAAATCATCCTAAACGTATTTTCCATATAGGAAGACTAGATAAACCCAGTGAGGGTTTAATTTTATTGACAAGCGATGGTGATATTGTCAATAAAATTTTACGAGCACGAAATTTCCACGAAAAAGAATATATAGTAAGTCTTAATAAACCTTTTGGCAGAGATTTTATTTCGAAAATGAGTAATGGGGTACCAATTCTAGACACCGTAACCCGAATATGCGAAGTAGAGGCCATCAACAAAATTACGTTTCGGATAGTTTTAACCCAAGGGCTAAACAGGCAAATACGAAGAATGTGCCAGTATTTAGGCTATGAAGTAGTACAGTTGAAACGAATACGAATAATGAATATTTTGTTAGATTTGCCCGTTGGCAAATGGCGAGACTTGACCGCTAAAGAAATGTCCGTAATAAATGGATTAGTGGCCACTTCTGACAAAAGGCATGATGAGGAGGAGTGAAAATGTGATTCATTCTTACTTCTTCTTCAAAATCAAGGCACTAACTATAGTTACTAATAGCCCAACAGGGAAAATCTCAGCAAAAGTTATGGCTAAAAACAAAAAAATATTGTCATACCATACTTTGCCTTCATTTATTTCTTTTATTTTTGCTTCAAGATCTATAGTACTTAAGTTAGATTTCTGAAGTTTTTCAATAGCCACAGAAGAATATTTCTCCATAAAATCGGGGATAAAAAAGTGGTATTCTATAGCCCAGGCCAAGGTATACACTATGCTGGCAATGGAACTAATAGCAATACCTATTTTAAAAGCCGTGAAAAAAGTAATTTTGCCTTCAGCTTCTGAATCTCTGTATTTTTTGATACCTAAAAACACAAACGAAAATGCAGCCAACATAGAGGCATAACCCAATAGCATGCTACCTTCTGCACCTTCAGACTTGTACAAATACGCCATGGAGCAAACCATGAAAGTTGACACCAATAGGCCCGAAAGCAATCCATTTTTAATAATAATCTGTTTCATTGGTTATATATTTAATTATAGGGCAATTTTCAAAAAAATCAATTATAAAATACTCATACTAAAGTATGAATTTATCTTTTACTTGCTTAAAATCTCAAACTCTTTGGCCTTTAATACAGCTTGGGTGCGGGTTTTTACATCTAATTTGACAAAAATATTCGACAGATGAGTCTTAACGGTATGAATTGACACAAACAAAATATCTGCAATTTCTTGGTTGGTATGGCCCAAAATCATTAATTCTAAGACCTCAGATTCTCTTTTACTTAATGCCTCAATTTTAAAATTACTTGGTTTTGTATTTGAATAAACTATACTTTTCTTGTTTTTAATCTCAGAAAATAACCATGCCCCTAAAAGCATAAATAGCAAAGCGGCTAAGCCTAAATAAACATCAACAACATGATTTTTTACGAATAAATTAAAGTCAATCCATTTTAGGAAAACCAAAAAAACCGTCAAATAAAAACCATAAAAAAGTATTGATTTCATCTCTGGTACAAAAGATTTTTTATATAGATTTTAAGGTAAATATACTAAAATTTTTGATTTAACAATTTAGAAAGGAACAAAGTTTGAATGGAATTATGAGCATAAAAAAGATAATTCAGTTAAAATTTCTTATTAAAATCAGCCCAAATTAAAACCCAAAAGTCATGAAGAAAAAAAAATATAATTTTACAGAATTGTATGCACGCTTACTTAAATGCAATTGATAGAAGAGAATAAAATGCAACATTTCTGGAGGATTGTCTGGCTGGCACCCATTTTGGCATAGATTTAACTACTCGAAGAGCTTCATCTTCAAATTGTTTGTTTAAGCCTTTAAGAATTGTCACATAGTTTAAACTTCCATCACTTTCTACCACAAACTTCAAAAAAATCTTTTCTTTTTTATTATTAGAATCAATATAAATTGGATACTTCATATTTTCTACTAAATACTTATTTAAAGCAATTGTGCCCCCTGAAAATCTAGGCATGCTTTCAGTGACTGTAAAAATATCTGTTCGATATACCAATAGTGTATTTTTAAGCAAGGAATCTTGTAATTGGCTAAATTTAGATTTAAAGCACTGTATATTTCCAAATACTGGAGTGCAATATATGCTGAAGAGGAGGTAAAATGAAAATAGGATTTTCAATAGTTTAAAAATTATAATTTTATCTTCTGAAAAGCCACTGGTAAGGTATGATAACATCTTACCACTTTACCATTATGAGCACCGGGTTGCCATTTCGGCATCATTGCTATTACCCTTATGGCTTCATCGTCACAGCCATAACCAATTCCTTTCAATAGCTTTGGATTTGTGATTTCGCCATTTTTTTCTATTACAAAACGCACATACACCAGACCAGAAACCCCTTTTTCTGCGGCTTCACGCGGGTGTCTGATGTTAGCATTTATAAATTCATACATTTTTTTCTTTCCACCTATAAACTTGGGAGTATCTTTTACAGCTTGGAAAATCTCTTCGCCTTTTTCTTCTTGTTGGTAAACATTGGCATCTGAAAATTCAGATTTTTCCACAACTTTGGCAGTTGATTTAGAATCCTTACTATCAGCACATGAAAAGGTAATGATGAAAAAATAATGAATAGCGAATAGTCTATAGATTCCTTTGAAATACATGCAAAAAATTGTTAAAACTTAAAAAATAAGAGACCACCATTAAATATCTGTAAATATAGTTTTCTAGAATTGAAAAAAATAGCACCTGAATTAAAATTGTTTTCAAACCAGAAAAATTTAATTTTATGGTAAAAAGAGTAGAAACTTTAAATTCTACTTTTGCTAATCTTTATTATATTCTCAAGATAAATTAAAATGAGCTTTTTTCGATTTACTTGGGTAATTTAATTCAACTTATAAACTATTGGCATTTTATAATAAACCCTAACGGGCTTTCCGTTTTGAGTTCCCGGAATCCATTTTGGCATGGATTTTATAACTCGGATTGCCTCCTCGTCGCACCCATATCCAAGACTTTCTAACAGCTCAAAATTACTTAAAGAACCGTCTTTTTCCACTACAAAGCGAACAAAAACTCTTCCTGATTTTTTTGCTTTTTGTGCCGCTTTTGGGTAGATAATATTTGACCCAAGAAATTTGTACATACTTATTTTACCCCCTTTAAATTCGGGATTATGTTCAACTGATTCAAATATTTGGTCCTCATTTTGTTCTTGAATTTCTTTACTTTTGAACAAATAAACAGTGTGAGGTTTAAATTCTTGTATTTTTAGATTGTCGTTAATTTTAGTTTGATCTTTTTTATCTGGATTTTTAACTTCAATGAATACTGCGGTATAAGATTTAGAATAGGAGATGATTGTAGAAAGTAAGATACCGATTAGAATCAGGGCTCTTAATTGAAAAAACTTAAATCTTTGGATACTTGTTTTTGTTTGCATAATTAGTAAAATTTAAAAAAATGTTTTAATAGTCCAAAAATAATAAAACACCTCGTTAAAAAAAAAATTAAAAATCTATGACACCTATTACTTGTTTTGAATTTTGAGATTCTACTACATTTGCAGGATTTAATTCGACTCGGCTACTATAAAAATTCTTGTTGTTCGAAATTAATGTTTTATGGGTATGAGAATTATAACTACTTAAATAAACCTCTCTTTTAGATTTCCAATCTATTTTTTCTTCTGTTTTAAAAAAACCTAAGCTTTTATTTTTTTCAAGTTTGGGATTAAAAAATCTCCTTTTCTTTCGAAATCCAGGATTGTCTATCTTAAAAACAATAGGCATATTGTAATAAACCCGTACTGGTTTTCCATTTTGGCGTCCAGGAATCCATTTTGGCATAGACTTAATAACTCGAATTGCTTCTGCATCACATCCAAAACCTATACCCTTTAATACTTCAACACTACTTATCGAACCATCTTTTTCAACAACAAATTTCAAATAAACCCTACCAGATACACTTGCTCTTTGAGCCTCATTTGGATATTTAATATTATTTCCTAAAAATCGATACATTGCAGGCATACCTCCAGGAAATTGTGGGTTTTGCTCTGCTGCTGTGAAAATAGTTTCTTTACTTTCGACTGTTGACTTAATCAATGTATCTTTTGCCATTTTTTGATTTGCGACATCCAATGGCTCAGAAGTAATTTTTAATTGAGGATTTGAAAAACTAATCACTTTTTCGGAAACAGGCTCGACCAAATCAATAATATTCGATTTTTTTGCGAAAGTGAGCGAACTTATGACTGTAATACCAATAAAAATTGGGGCAATAATGCAGTATTTTAAAATAGCAAAATTGAAAGAAGGTTTTTTAAATAACATCATAATTCTAAGTTTTAATGAAGAAGGCTTGTAAAATGGCTGCACAAAAAGATGGTTTGGAGAGGATTTAAATTGATGATTAAAAAGAAGTGTGACGTAATCGGTTTTTGAATTTGAAACTTGACTTGCGTGGTAATCAGCGATAAATTCGTGTAATAAGCTTATTTGCTTTTTTAAATAATAAACAATAGGGTTGATCCAAAGTACAATTGCCACCATTTCGATTAACAATAAATCCAAATAATGCATTTGTTTGCTATGAATTTCTTCATGATATTGAATGGTTTCAGATTCAATCAAGGAAGAATCGACACAGGTGTTTCCAAAAAAAGAAAACGCATTATTTTCTATAAAATCTGACGATTTAGTAACCGAATAAGACGTATAAATATTGAAAATCAACCGAAGGCTCAGAATAAAGACAACAAAAATATAGCCATATTCCAAAATCTCATACCATTCAAAAACAGGAACTACTTTAGAGGTTATTACAAATGCTTCTGGCAAAGAAGCCGTATAAACCACTTCTTGAATTCGTTCCGTCACAAACCAAGACTTAATGGTTTCTATCTTTAAAAAAGGCAGTAAAAAAGAAAATAGAACAGCCATCCAAAGGTAAAGTCTGTTAAGTTGGTAAAAGGTTTCTCTGCGTAATATCAGCCAGTAAAACCCAAAGAAAACTACTAAAAATAAATTTATTTGAAGAAATGTGATTACCGTATTCATAAATTCAATTCTTTTTAGTAGTTATGTATACAATTCCATATTTTGCTTTTTCACCAAGTGGTTTAAGCAAATCCGGATTTTTAGAAACAGATAACTCTAAAATATTCCTTGGATTTATAGCAGAAATATCTAACTGTTCTTTCCCATCAACAATAAACAATGGATAATTTTTTGAAGGATTCATTCTAAAATCCTTGAAATACAAATTATTTTGAAGAACATAAGGGTTTCCAACAAAACCATTTGCAACTTTATTTTGTGTTGTGGTATTAGGCTGCCCAATTGAAAAATCATCTGCCTTCTTCAACTTTAACTGAGTAAAATCCATTTTTTCTTCTTCCAAATTCTTTGTTTTGTTGGATTCTACCATTGCAACGCGTTTGCTTTTTTTCCTTTTTTTATAGGTGAAAACCACAGGCATATTATAACGAACAGCCACCGCTTCTCCATTTGTATATCCTGGATTCCATCTTGGCATATTTTTTATTACTCGGGTAGCTTCTTCATCGCAACCCATTCCGATTCCCTTTAAAACTTCAACATTACTAATACTTCCATCTTTTTCTACTACAAATCGCAAATAAACTCTGCCGCCCATTTTTGATTCGTAGGCCAATTCAGGATATACTAGATTTTTACTAACATATCGATACAATTCTACGATGCCACCCAAAAACTCTGGGTTTTTATCGGCAACATTAAAAACCTGACGTACATTTTTCGGAACAGTGTCTTTTTGAACAAGAGGAAAATCCAAGTCAAAGCTTTCGTTATCAGGACTTGGTGAAAAATCTAAATGCTCATTGGTAATTGGGTTTACTGTTTCTTCTGTGGGTTCTTCAACAAAAACTTTTTTATTTTGATCATTAATATATTCCACCTGACTTAATTTTACTTTCGGGGTTATTCTTGCAATCGGAGTTTCAATTTTTTCAAGCAAAACCTTGAGATTACTTTTTTTAGCAATAGTAAATGAACACATCAGAACCATACCAAAAAACAAAGGGGCTAAAAGTCCAAATTTTAAGAACGCAACTCTTTTTGAAGGATTTTTTATTAACATAATTACTCTTTTTTTAAGGTTGGAGTCATTGAAAAAATGGTGTGTGAAAATTGTTTCAGGTTGAACATTAAATTGACTACCAACCAAAATAGTAGCATAAAGTTTTTTGTCTTCAATGAATTCAGAGGCAGAATCATCGGCTAAATACTCATGTACCAAAAGCACAGATTTGTAATAAAAATAAATAGCAGGATTCATCCAAAACACAATTTTTAATACTTCAAATAATACCAAATCAAAGCAATGAAATTGGTTATTATGAGCCTTTTCTGAGAAAAAATCGTGTCTTGATTATCTAAATCTTTATCGATGAAAATCTTACCAAAGAATGAAAAAGCGGTCCCGCGTTCGTTTTTAATGGTTTTTATCACTAAAACCGATTTCTTTAATTTTAGTACAAAAATTAAGAAGCTAATAACAACTCCACAAAAATACACATATTGAAAGAACTCCAAATAGGTAAAGGAAGTAGTTAAATCTTGCAGTATCACCTCCTCTACATCATAAAAATATTGAACAGCATTTGTCTCAAATTCAGTATTTGAAGACTTTATTTCCTTCGAAAAATCGAATTTAATAATGGGTAGGATTATTGCCAAAATACTACCAACAACCAAATAAAAACGATTCAATTTATGGAAGGTTTCTTTACGAAGAAACAACCAATAAAAGCAATAAAACACTACCAAAAATAAATTTATTTGAAGAAATGAAATTAGCTTTTCCATAGATTTAGTTTTTTTTCGTTTCTATTAAAATTACCCCCTTTTTTGCTCTTTCTCCATACGTTTTTATGGCTTCTTGGCTTTTTATTAAACGAACATTTTCAATATTGTTAACATCTAAATCCGAAATTTTTTTATCTTCAACTTCCATTCCATTAATAAAAATCAAAGCTTCGCCAAAGCTATTTTTTAATTTAGATTCTATTGGTTTTGGGTTATTGTTAAGACCCTTAGAAACACCCAAAGCAGTAATGACAACATCTTGGGGATCATTTTCAATTTTAGTTGACACCTTTTTTGCCCCATATCCAACAATTACTACTTCTTTTAGATCTATTCCATTATTTAAATCTTGAAAATCTGGATTCTCTAATTTAAAAACTATAGGCATATTAAAATAAACTCGAACGGGTTTACCATTTTGATACCCTGGATTCCATTTTGGCATACTATTTACCACTCTTTTGGCTTCCTCGTCACAACCTCCACCTATGCCCTTCAGTATCTCTACATTGTTTATAGATCCATCTTTTTCTACAATAAATTTTACAAAAACGCGTCCTTGAATATTATTAACCTGAGCCTCTTTTGGATATCGGATGTTGATTCCTAAAAATTTGTATAATTCAGACATGCCCCCTGGGAAATCAGGATTTTGCTCCACAGCAGTAAATACAGCGTCTTTTGAGGTACTTTCTACTTTAATCAAAGTATCATTTTTAGCTTTAAAATAGGTATCGTCAAAAGATTTTGATGTAATTTTTAGTTGAGATTTTGAGAAACTAATGACCTTTTCTGAATCAGAATCTGCCCACTTAGCTATCTCTGTATTTTTTGCCCAAGTAATTGAACTGAAGATAGTCATTCCAATAAAAATTGGAGCTATAATAAAATATCTAAAAATAGCTGAAGATGCAGAGGGTTTCTTGAATAACATCATAATTCTTAACTTCAAGGTGGATTGTTTAAAGAAAGTTTGTACAAAAATGTTGTCTGGATAAGATTTAAATTGATGACTAAAAAGAAGTTTGGCATAATCGGTTTTTGAATTTGAAATTTGACTAGCATGAAAATCGGCAATAAATTCATGAAGAAAACTCATTTGTTTCTTTAAAATATAAACTACAGGATTTATCCAAAGCACTATTGCTACCATTTCGATTAACAATAAATCTAAATAATGCATTTGTTTGCTATGAATCTCTTCGTGATATTGAATGGTTTCAGATTCAATCAGTGAAGAATCGACACAAATGTTTCCAAAAAAAGAAAACGCATTATTTTCTATAAAATCTGAAGATTTAGTAACTGAATAAGACCTATAAATATTAAAAATCAATCGAAGGCTCAGAATAAAGACAACAAAAAGATAGCTATATTCCAAAAAATCGTACCATTCAAAAACAGGAACTACTGTAGAGGTTTTAACAAATGCTTCTGGCAAAGAAGCAGTATAAACCACTTCTTGAATTCGTTCAGTCACAAACCAAGATTTAATGGTTTCTATCTTTAAAAATGGCAGTAAAAAAGAAAATAGCACAGACAACCAAAGGTACAGTCTGTTAAGCTGATAAAAGGTTTCCCTGCGTAAAACTAGCCAGTAAAAACCAAAGAAAACCACCAAAAAAAGGTTTATTTGAAGAAATGTGATTAGCTTATTCATAGTATTACTTTTTATTTTTCATTGTTTCTATTAATCTCAAAATTTCGTCCGCTTCTTTTAAATTTATTTGCTCGTTTTCAACAAAAAATGACATCATAGCCCCTACAGAATTTCCGAAATAGCCCGCTTTTAACTTTCCAGTTACAAAACTCCTGTAATCTTCTTTTGAAACCACCGGAAAATACTGGTGGGTTTTCCCAAATGCCTTAAATGACACAAACCCTTTTTGCTCTAAGATTCTGATAAAGGTGGAAACTGTGTTGTAGGCGGGCTTAGGAATGGGTAATTTTTCAATGACATCTTTTACAAATGCCACTTTCAAATCCCACAAAATTTGCATAATTTCTTCTTCTGCTTTAGTTAATTCTTTTAATTCCATATCGGTTATCTGTTATCTGTTATCTGTTATCCGTTATCCGTTATCTGTTCTCTGTTCTCCGTTATCTGTTATCCGTTTTCTGTTACCTGTTATTTTATTGGTTATCTATTTATGTTTATTGGCTACTTTTATTGCTATTTTTATCAAAAAATGAGGTTTCCTTTT
>JANOMP010000183.1:0-2998 GCA_031420365.1 Cytophagaceae bacterium | reverse complement strand
TATTGTTAGTTGATTTAACTTATTTATTCGTTGCTCCATACTCATTGCATTGCTCCTACTGGTGAGTTTCTTTACTTTAGCTTTTAGCCTTTCAAGTGACTTAGGATGAATTCGAACCGCAACCTCTTTCTTCTTTTGATAAAAACTAAAACCTAAGAACTTCCTCTTTTTAGGGCTTCCTACTTCACTTTTGGACTGGTTGACCTTTAGTTTTAACTCTTCTTCTATGAACTTGCTGATGCTTGACATTACTCGCTCGGCACTTCGCTCGCTTCGGACGTAAATGTTGCAATCAGCGGCATAGCGACAAAATCTATGACCTCGACTTTCAAGTTCTTTATCCAGTTCGTCTAACATGATGTTGGAAAGTAAAGGACTCAATGGACCTTCTTGTGGTGTACATTCTGTTGATTTCACAAACATACCTTTCTCCATTATTCCCGATTCTAAGAATTTCCGAATTAATTAATTTCAAAACTCGCTTATCATGAACCTTCTTCGAAACAAGGTACATTAGCTTGTCGTGATTTACTCGTTCAAAGTACTTTTCCAAGTCTATGTCAACTACTACTTTATAGCCTTCGTTTATGTACTCCGTAGCTTTTATTATCGCTTGGTGTGCATTCTTGTTGGGTCTAAAGCCGGAGCTGTTTAAAGAAAACCCTTCATCGAATATTGGTGTAAGAGTTTGGGCGATAGCTTGCTGTATCAAACGGTCAACTACCGTAGGAATATCTAAGTTTAGTTTGCCCCCATCTGGTTTTGGTATCTCCACTCGTTTTACTGCTTGGGGGATATGCCGGCCTGCTAATAAATCCTCAAGTATTGCTCGCCGTGCGTCTAAGATATTTAAGAAGTTCTTCTGTTTTCATCTTGTCAATTCCTGCACTGCCAGCATTCCTCGTAACTTGCTCATAAGCCAGATTCATTAGCTTTGCTAAAAATTTGCTCAAGTAATTTATCATGCTCATTCAACTCGTCTCCTCGTTCTGTTTCCGCCTTGGTATAGCTCCGCTCTCCTGCAATACCTTCAGGTTCCACCTCTACTTCATGCTGGTAGTTCTTATCTGTTCCTAATAAGTTTGACTGCTTTCTATGCTCTTCCATGAGTAAAACAAAATGTATAGACTCTTTACGTTCAGTCCTTCCCTCATAAAAAAAAATTGAGGTACTATGACGTCTGCTGACTTCTCTGACCTTAGTCTTATATCACTACAAGGGTTGTTGCTTCTAGTAAACAAAATATCCACAACTATGTGAGAGACCTCCCCAGGCAAGGGTAATAACTTTCATCTCATCTACCTGCTACATCTACTCCTAAAGATTTGGATAGTATTGGACTTCGTTTTGTGTTGCAAATTCGTCCGCCTTTAGTGAGCCTCATGTAGTTTCTGTTCGTCAGGCCAAGACTTTGCCTAGAGCTTCTTTCAGATTCGCAGTCGCCCGCAACACCCTTGCTTTCAGCTAATGATTCCTACTACCAAGCTCATAGTGGACTTTCACCACATAGCTATTACCCATGCTGGGCACACAACAAAAAAGACCTGCAATCTAAATTGCAAGCCTTTAATAATTCGATTTAAGAACAATTACATTCTAAAATGCGAGAATGCTTTGTTAGCATCAGCCATTCTGTGGGTGTCGTCCTTTTTCTTAACAGATGCGCCTTCGCCTTTTGAAGCAGCGATAATTTCACCAGCAAGACGTTCAGTAATGGTTTTTTCACCACGCTTACGAGCATAATTAATCATCCATTTCATACCCAAAGATTGCTTACGCTCAGCTCTTACTTCCATAGGTACTTGGAACGTTGCTCCTCCTACTCTACGACTTTTAACTTCAACTGAAGGCATAACATTGTTTAGAGCTTTTTTCCATATCTCTAAACCATTTTCGCTTGTACGCTTTTCTACAATCTCTAATGCCCCGTAAAAAATACTGTAAGACAGCGATTTTTTGCCATCAAACATCATGTTGTTGACAAATTTTGTTACTGTTACATCCCTAAATTTAGGATCTGGTAACACGTAACGCTTTTTTGGTTTTGCTTTTCTCATTTCTTAATTTTTTTAAGAAGGTTTCGTTTAATGATTTAAACTAATTCACATTCGGTAATACCTGAACATTACTTCCCTTATTGCTAACGTATAAACTTGGTTAAAACTAAATTTAAAACGTTATAAAAGATTTTCTTGTTATTTTTTCTTACCTTTTGTTGGAGCTGCTGCTACTTGGCCTGGCTTCGGACGCTTAGCTCCATACTTTGAACGACTCTGTTTACGGTTGTTTACACCGGCGGTATCTAATGCCCCACGAACGATGTGGTAACGTACACCTGGAAGATCTTTTACACGACCGCCTCTTATCAATACGATAGAGTGTTCTTGTAAGTTGTGACCTTCACCAGGAATGTATGCATTCACCTCCTTCTGATTAGTAAGACGAACACGAGCAACTTTACGCAAAGCTGAATTTGGCTTCTTTGGCGTTGTAGTATAAACTCTTGTGCACACCCCACGGCGCTGAGGGCAAGAATCCAATGCCGGAGATTTCGACTTGTAATTGAGTGTCTCTCTTCCTTTTCTTACTAACTGCTGTATAGTAGGCATTGTAAACTGTTAAAAATTAATAAAATATTATATACTTCCCTAAAAAGGGAGTGCAAAGGTAGAAATATTTTTTCTAAAAATAAAATCAATTAGAAAAAGTTTTGGATTTTATTAAATTTGATTAAAAAATTATTATAAATTCACCATTTTTCTTTGATTTTGTATGTGACAAAACAGAAAGAAGAATCAATTAGAATTATTCAAAAATGTTCTAAAATCATTTTAATTATTCGTATTTACCATTCAGATTGCAGTTATTTTTTGCTAAAATTATGGATTTACAGGATTTAGAGTGAAACCCTGAATTTTATAAACTTTAATTAATGATTGCTGTTTACTGAATCTGTTGTTAGCCTTACTTTTTTTTGAAAAAAAGTAACAAAAAAACA
>JANOMP010000182.1:0-22078 GCA_031420365.1 Cytophagaceae bacterium | reverse complement strand
CTTTAAGGTTTTATCCAAGAAATATGAATTAAAAATGAAATTAAAAGATATAATATTACTATTAGGGGAATAGCCGTTACTTTTAAAAACACCAATAGAATAAAACAGATTATTAAAAAAATAAACTTAATTCTATTAGTTTTCCAAGAAAAATTCTTAAACTTTAAAGCAATTAAAGGAATTTCAATTAGAAGCAAAATGCTAAATAAAATAGTGTATGCCACTAAAAAATAGGGGTTTGTGACTAAATCTGAAAAAATAGAGTTATTATCTATTAAGAATGGAAAAGTTGCAACTACCATTCCGTTCGCTGGAGTTGGTAAGCCAATAAATGAATCAGATTGCCTAGTGTCCAAGTTAAATTTAGCCAGCCTAAGCGCTGAAAATGCACACATTAAAAACACAATATATTTCAAATAACTATGGTCTTCGGAGCTATTTTCTAAATAGCGATAAATAATTAAAGAGGGCAGAACACCAAAAGTAACCACATCAGCCAAAGAATCCAGCTCTTTGCCTATTTCAGAACTTATTTTTAATAATCGTGCCACAAATCCATCAGCAAAGTCTAATAGTAAAGCAAGAAATATTAGTAAACCTGCAGTTTTAAAATCTGAGTTGAATACTGAAATTATTCCCAAACAACCACAAATTAAATTTCCGAGGGTAATAAAGTTAGGAATTGTAAATAATCTCATTTTAAAAAAGGGTTTTGTTTTTTTTCATCTCCTATAGTAGTAGGCTGCATGTGTCCAGCATATACTATGTATTCATCTGGCAAAGTGAAAAACTTTGTTTTAATACTATTTATGAGTTCTAAATGACTACAAAGTGGAAAATCAGTTCTGCCAATACTCCTAAAAAATAGACAATCTCCACCAAAAATAACTTTGCTTTCATGGTTAACAAATGCAATATGGCCCGGAGAGTGTCCAGGCACAAAAACTATATCGAGAATAGTATTGCCAAATTTATATTGATCTCCTTCTTCCAAGAACTTATCCGCATTAACTGGCTCAAATCCTTGAATACCCCATGTTTTGCATCTTAGTTCCACATCATTTAAGATCGGTAAATCTTTTTTGTGCATATACATTTCTACACCAAAATTTCTTTTTACAAAAGCTGAGCCAAACACATGGTCTAGATGAGTGTGGGTTTGGAGCAAGGCCTTAATAATTATTTTGTTTTCTTCTACAAAAGCTTTTAATTCGTTTTTTTCAGTCTGAGCCAAACATCCTGGGTCAATTATTACGCCCTCTTTAGTTTCATCAAATACAACATACGTGTTTTCTGAAAAAGGCGAAAAATCAAATGACTTAATTTGAATCATAGAAATTTAGATTGAAAAATCAAATGGCAAAGATAATCAGAAACTACCTTTAAAGAATTGGAGAATGAACAAAAATAATTATTGTATTTCTGAAATTGGAAGATCTACAAAGAATGTTGTGCCTATATTTTCTTCAGTTTCGAACCAAATGTTGCCGCCGGCATGTTCAATTCCTCTTTTTGCCATAGCTAGGCCTAAACCTGAGCCTCCAACTTTTGTGCTAAAATTGGGAATAAAAACTTTTTTTCTTACGTTTTCAGGTATTCCTGCACCATTGTCACTAACTTCAATTATGCAAAAATTTTCTTCGGGATTTTTATAAATTCGAACTTTTATCTCTGGCTGACGAATAGGTGGCACAGATTGAATTCCATTTAAAATTAAGTTAGTAATTACTCTACTTACCAATAATCTATCTCCCAAAATAATCATTTCTTTATACTCTGTTTCAAAATCAATTTTAATATTATTGTTTTGGGAGTATAAATCGGTCGTTTTTTGTGCAACTGGAATTAAATCAAAGGGTTCGTTTCTAGGTACAGGCATTTTTGCAAATTCTGAAAATGAATTGGCTATTTCACTAATATTATCTATTTGCTCTGTCAAGGAATTTAATGCCCTTTGTATTCTATCTTTTGATTTTGGGTCGTCCATTGGCAAGGTTCTTTGGAGTTGCTGAATAGATAGTTTCATGGGAGTAAGAGGATTTTTTATCTCATGAGCAACTTGTTTGGCCATTTCTCTCCAAGCAGTTTGTTTTTCACTTTGTGATAATGCTATTTTACTTTCTTCTAACTTCTTTATCATTTTATTGTAGGCCTGAGTTAAGAGTCCTATCTCATCGTTTGACTTCCATTCAATAGTTTCATTTACTTTATCTAAATGGGTCTTTTTTAATCTGGAAGCTATAATTTTTAAAGGGGAAGTTAAATGATTACTGGCAAAATAGGATAATACTAAAAGAAGTAAAAACATGGCCAAGAAGATAATTAGAATAATAGTTACCACTTCCCGTACTTGCATCTCTAAAAGGGTTTTTGAGTCAAAGAAAGGGATACCTATTACTCCATATTTTTTATTTGAATTTCCTTTTAAAGCTATATAAACAGTTTTGTAATTTAATGACCCTAAGGATTCATTTGTGATTAACTCATTTTCTTTTTCTTCTATGATTTTGTTATAACTTAGTGGATTTAGATAACCAGATAATAGTTTATATTGATATACTAAGGGTCTTGTGGAGAAATTTATTTTGCCATTACTATCAAAAAAATTAATATCTACTTTAGTATTTCTTGCCAATTGGTTAATCTCCATCTCAAAAAATGGGCGACTGGTTTTACCAGCAAGGTAGTTTTCTAGGTGAACTTGAAAAGTTCCTGCTATATTTTTCGTGTTGTCAATAAAAGACTTTTCTTGAATAGAAATCAAGGTACCTCTTACTACACTAAGCGTTAAAACAATGATAATAATAAGAGGCAAAAGAAATGCTGCATTAAGATATAGTTGGATTTTTGTAGAAAAATTCATTGAAAACTTTCTTATTCCATAAATTCCTCCAAATGCCAACAGTAAAATAGAGATACTTAAAATAGAGAGAAGGAATAAAAATGAAAAGTTGGAAAGAATATTCTTCCAATAATTTTCATTTTGAGAAACCACAATTGTTCTATGATTTTGCCCTTTAATAGCAAAATGAGAAAAACCATTTTTAGAAATGCCTTTCCGATAGATTTCATTATTTTTTAATTCTTCTTTCGAAAAATTCATTAAGTAGTTGTAACTTCCTGAATTGAATAAAATTTTACTGTTATTTTCAAAAATACCATAACTATAATTTTTTGATTCAGGATTCTGAACGAATTTCTTATCTAATAGTAACTCTGGATAAACACTATCTGAATTACCATCTTTTAGCTTTAAATCCAAAACTATATTGCCAATTTTGGATTTTCCATTTAAAATTTCGTTGAATGAAATGTATTCTTTTATAAAACTATTTCCTGTTTCGTTAAAAAAGAATAAATTATTTATTTCGGTTTTATATTTAGTGTTCTTGAATTTTGATTCATAAAATTCCAAGTTTTTGCTTTCTTTCTCTTTGTCCAAGTTGTTGCCAATGGAATCAAATGCTATAACTTCTACTTCGTATTTGTCAAAATAAATGTCTAAAAAGTCGTCTTTTACTATTTGCTTTATGGCTTCTGAAGCAAGAGTATTTCTAGAAAATGCATTTACAATTGTTTCTTCATTTTTTATTGTTTGTGAAAAACGTTCTAACAAACCTTCGCCTAAAAGATCGTTGTCAGCCAAATATCTATGTCCAAAAATTTGTTTTTCTAGTAGATTTTTCTGGTTCTCTTTATATTGAATTACCTCAATGGCAATTAAAGTAAAACAAAAACCAGCAATTATAAAATACAGTAAAGTTTGAAATCTGAAGGAATAAAAATAACGAGGCAATCGGTTCAAATATACAATTAAGAAATAAATGCCTGCATATAAATAGCAATTTCTTTGTTCATCTAATAATATAAAAATAAAAATGCCCATAACAAAAGCATAAAGCCAATGTAGAAACCCAGATTTTATGTTCTTTTGAATTCTTAAAAAAACAAATATTAAAATGTGAGAGGAAATAAAGAAAATACCTAAAAGCAATAAATAATATAATAATGTAAAAAACATAAATATATTAAAGCTCAAAGAGAGCGAAAAGCCTAATTTGTAAAGCGAGTTTTCATATATGTTTTCTATTTTTTCGCCAAGAAGAAAAGCTATATATAATACACCAAATACACATAAAATGGAGACAATGCTTTGAATTTTTTTATTGGTTTTGATTATATCCAAAAACAAACGAGATCTAAAATAAAAAGCAGCTACAATTGTTAAAAATACTAATAAAAATAAGGCATTCATTATAGTATCTCCAAATGTGGGAGCAAATAAGTCTCCTGTATAAAAGGAAGGATTAAAATAATCTTTATTCGATAAAATTAATGGCATACCTGTTTTTAACATGATAAACCTTAAACAAACTCCAAAAACTAATAATAAAAGGAAGGCCTTACCAAAACTATGATTTCTTCTGTAATTGTTTAGTATAAATAGAATATGAATACTAAAAAATAAAACTGATAAACAAAGTATCCAAAGTGTAGTTTTTGGGATATTTGAATTTAAAATCTTTTCATTACCAGGATTTTCAAAATAAAATAATATTTTTCCGTTTTTCCCATTTATTGTTTTAGATTCGGCAAATCTTTCAATTGATATCTTCTTTGGAGACGGATGAAAGATTTTATCAGCATAACCCGACTGTAAATAATCGTTTTCATTTTTGTAGTGTTTATATAAATTTATTAAGGAAATAACACAAATTGTATCTTTTTTAAAAGTAAAGTTCCTTTTATTAAAGATGCCGTATTCTAGGTTATATTTTAAAACTTTGAAGTCTTCAATATCTTTTATTTTTTCATAGCCAGGCACATATCTATAATCTGACCAATACCACAATTTTCCATTTTTGAATAAAAAGTACGGATACTTTGTTTTTACTTTTATCTGATTAAAGGTTTTAGGATTTACGGCATTATACTGCTTTTCTATGTTGGATAAATCATTGTCTGATTCGGAAACTTCTTTAGTTATTGTGTGCTGAAGATTTGAAATGTAATAGGATTCGGCGGCATTGGGGCTATTAAACTCAAATACATAAAAATAGGCAATTCCTGTCAATAGCGAAATAATTGCTAATGCTAAAAAAAGATATTTTTTAAGTACGGAAGTAAGAATCCCCATATATTAATAAACCTTTGTTTTAAGATTATATTTCTGATAAATTTGATGTCAAGATTATTATTGCTTTTAGCAAAATAATCATATAAAAAGACTAAAAATCATGCCAAACAAATATGATTTTAAATAATCAATTAGTAGGATTCAGTATTATTATTTATTTTCAGAGTGATATGAATTTTATGACATTCCATTTTTATACATTTATAAAAATAGAAATGGCTTTTTAATTAATTGTTTAAAAATTGGTCATTATGCATTAATTTTGTTTTAAAGGCTTGTGTTTAAATTTAAACTAATCGCTCATTAGGTAAAAAAGATACTAAGCTTTTTTTTAAATTGTATTGATGAAATTGATTAAATGGTAAACAGACTTATATTTTTATGATTTTTAACTACTGGCATCCGACTAAATTTAAAATTTATTAAAAATCTTAATCAAATGACTATTCAATCGGGTCGCCGAATCGGGACCATTTTTCTGATTTTAAAAAAAGACCCCCTCAGTTTTATTCTTTGTGTGTCCTGCGGACGGCCTTACTTTTGCGTTTCGACGCACCGCCTGTTTGCCAGTCCAATCGAAAAAAAGCCGAACGGTCGGACCCAAGCCAAAAAACATTCACAAATCGGTACGCCGAATCGAATAAACCTAAAGGGCGTTCCCCTTTAAAATTTGATAATTAGCTATTTAAGCTATGATAAAAATTCTCCATTTCAAATTTTTAAAATGGTCACGATTCGGCGTACCGATTTTGTGATCAAAGGAATTTATTTTGTTTATATTTTTTCTCGGACGCCAGTAATTTTTAACCTAAATTATTAATATAGAATGATAAAAGAAATATTGTTAGTGTTATTGCCAAGTGTATTTTTGATTTTAGTTTTGTTATTGTTATTCAAAAACTATTTGAATCAGCAATTTGAGTTTGCCAAAGTTAAATCTCAACAAGAAATTATTTACCCATTAAAATTACAAGCATATGAGCGTTTAACATTATTTTTGGAAAGAATTAAGCCTCAAAATTTATTATTAAGGGTTGATTATGAAAACATATCTTCTCAAGAGTTTTATAGCCAATTGCTTACTGAGATTAGCAGCGAATTGAATCACAATATTGCCCAACAAATTTATATTTATCCTGCAACCTGGGACGCTATAATTTTAAGTGTTAACAATTTGAAATTAGAATTGAATAGAATTTTAAGTGAAAATAAATTTTCAAATTCCGCAAAAGAATCGGCAAGGTTTATTCTTCAGAACCAAGATTCAAAAAGCTTAGAGACTATTGATGCCACATTGTTGTTGATGAAAAGTGATATTCAAAATATTTTTTAAATATTTTTTTAATTTGAATGTATCAAAAATAAAAACCTTTCATTTTTTTTGGTTCACAACCTAATTTGAATATTTGCAAACTGAATAAGGCATCCAAATAAAAGAGCTCTAAAGCTTTAATAAATGAATATAAAAGGTTCTTAGCCAATGTTTTAAAATCAAAGGAAGGCTTGGCAAAATTAAAATTTGGAGAAAATTAAAAATGACGAGTAAAAAACAAAATCTGAAATTCAGCTATTAAAAACTAGTTTTTAACCTTTTTTCTATTTTAATCTGATCAAAGGTTTATTTCTGTTTTGAGAAATATCGTTTAAAAATGGCTAAGTAATGTATTTTCTTTAACAAATTATTCATATTTACTTCCTATTATTTAAATTTTGGATAAAATAGTATATTTTTTGAATAAATCTTGCGTTTTTTGTTTACTACTTCTTAATTAATTTTGTAAAAAAAATAATAGTAAAATATGAAACCTTCTTGGTTAGGAGTTTATCCTGCAGTAACAACAAATTTTTTTGAAGACCAGGCTTTAGATGTCGAAACTTTTAAAACAAATATTGAAGCACAGCTACAGGCTGGTGTACATGGAATTATTGTTTGTGGTTCCTTAGGCGAAAATGGCGTTTTATCAAATGAAGAGAAATTCACTTTGTTAGATGCCGCCAAAGAAACAATAAAAGGCAGAGTTCCCTTAATTATGACAGTGGCAGAATGTATTACAAAAGAAGCAATTGCTTTTGTTAAGAATTCAGAGGCAGGAGGTGCAAACGGATTAATGATGTTACCTCCTATGCGTTACCCTGCTGACGATAGAGAAACACTCCATTTTTTAAATAAAGTGGCAGACGCTACAGATCTTCCAGTAATGGCTTATAACAATCCCTTGGCTTATAAAACTTTTATTTCTATTCGTATGTTTAAGGAATTGGCTCAAAATCAACATTTTGAATCTATGAAAGAATCTACTGGAGACATAAGATACATGACAGATATAATTAATGTATTTGGGGACAGATTTAAAATTTTAAGCGGAGTGGATGACCTCGCTTATGAAAGTTTGGTAATGGGTGCACATGGCTGGGTGGCTGGTTTGGTGGATGCATTTCCTAGAGAAACAGTAGTAATTTATGAATTAATTCAGCAAGGTAGATATAAAGAGGCTAGGGAAATTTACCGATGGTTTTTCCCATTAATGCATTTAGATGTAAGCACAAAATTTGTTCAAAATATAAAATTGGCTGAAGTAGCTACAGGTTTGGGCACAGAGTGGGTGCGTGAGCCTCGTCTTCCTTTAATTGGGGAGGAAAGAAGCCAGGTTTTGAAAATCATTGAAGATGCTTTAAAAGTTAGACCCATTCTACCTCAAATTTAATTTTTTATGTTAATAGATCAAACATTTCATTGTTTTGATGCACATACTTGTGGCAATCCGGTTCGTTTAGTAGCTAAAGGTGGGCCTATTTTGAATGGTAATTCCATGTCTGAAAAAAGGCAACATTTTTTGAACGAATTTGATTGGATTAGAAAAGGTCTTATGTTTGAGCCAAGGGGTCATGACATGATGTCTGGAAGTATTTTATACCCTCCTTCTGATCCAAAAAATGATGTGGGAGTTCTTTTTATTGAAACCAGCGGATGCTTGCCCATGTGTGGTCACGGAACAATAGGTACCATTACTTTGGGAATAGAGAAGGGGTTAATCATTCCAAAAGTACCTGGAAAAGTGAGAATGGAAGCTCCAGCAGGGTTAGTTGAAATAGATTATGTACAAGAAAATGGAAAAGTTAAAACGGTAAAATTAAGGAATGTTGCTTCTTTTTTGGCAAACGAAAACCTTTTAGTTGAATGTCCAGATTTGGGATTATTAAAAGTTGATGTAGCCTATGGAGGTAATTTCTACGCAATTGTTGATGTTCAAAATAACTTCCCTGGTTTAGAACACTATACTGCAGATCAACTTATTTCTTGGGCTAGGATTTTAAGAAAAAGATTAAACGAAGATCATACTTTTGTGCATCCAGAAAACAAGACAATTAATGGACTCAGCCATATCCTTTGGACAGGATCAGTAATTGATTCTACATCTTCTGCAAGAAATGCAGTTTTTTATGGCGATAAAGCGATAGACCGCTCGCCTTGCGGCACAGGAACATCCGCCAGAATGGCTCAATGGGCTGCAAAAGGAATGTTAAAAATGGGAGAAGATTTCATACATGAAAGTATTATTGGAAGTAAATTTATTGGTAGGATAGAAGGCACAACCAAAGTTGGAGATTATGAGGCTATTTATCCTAGCATTGAAGGATGGGCTAGAATTTATGGAGAAAATATTATAAATATTAATGAGCAGGATGATCCTTATGCTTTTGGTTTTCAAGTGATATAAAAAATGAAAAATAATATAGAAAAGCCAATAATAATAATTGGATCTGGTATAATAGGTTTATTTTCAGCATATTATATTTTAAAATCTGGCAGGAATGTAGTTCTTATTGATAGTTCGGATGGAAGCGATGGCTGCTCATTTGGAAATGCTGGAATGGTGGTTCCAAGTCATTTTATGCCTCTAGCAGCACCCGGTATGATAGAAAAGGGTTTGAAATGGATGATGGATAGCCAAAGTCCATTTTATGTAAAACCAAGGTTGTCTTTGTCATTATTAAAGTGGGGAATAAATTTTTATAAATCCGCCAATTCCAAAAAAGTTAATCTCGCCATACCCGCATTAAGAGATTTAGGTATGCTTTCTAAGAAATTGTATAAAGATTTACACGATGAAAATTTGTTTGATTTTAATTTTGAAGAAAAAGGACTTTTAATGTATTGTAAAAGCCAAGAAGTGCTAGACGAAGAGGCCCACGTTGCAGAAATAGCAAATAGAATTGGTATTGAGGCTAAAGTGCTAAACTCTGACCAAATAAATAAGCTGGAGCCAGAAGTTAGCCCAAATGTGTCTGGAGGGGTATTTTTTACAGGTGATGCCCATTTGTATCCAAATAAATTGGTGAAAAACTTGAAGAAATATCTATTGGATAACGGAACAGGATTTATTTACAATTCCGAAGTTGTTGACTTTGAAATAGAAGGAAATAGGATAACTAAAATAAAAATTAAAAAAGAGCATAAGTTTGAAATTATTACGTGTAGTGAAGTGGTAATTGCAGCAGGATCTTGGTCTGAGCTATTGGCAAAAAAGTTGTCTCTTAATTTGCCAGTTCAAGCTGGTAAAGGGTACAGCATGACAGAAGAACAGAAAGTCGGGAAGAATATTAAAATACCTAGTATATTTGTAGAAGCTCGTGTCGCTATTACTCCAATGGACAATACTTTGGTCCGCTTTGGAGGTACAATGGAAATTGGAGGCTTAAATGATAAAATAAATTTAAATAGAGTAAAGGGTATTTTAAAGGCAATTCCTGAGTATTATCCAGATTATACCGTTGCATTACCTTCTTTAGACAAAATTTGGTACGGTTTGCGTCCTTGTTCACCGGATGGATTGCCTTATATAGGAAGAATCAATAAGCTTAAAAATTTAATTGTAAATTCTGGGCATGCAATGATGGGCATTAGTCTGGCTTCAGGTTCTGGAAAAATAGTTGCTGAAATGATTCATAATTCAATACCAAGTTTAGATATCAAACAATTCGAAGTCCAAAGATTTGATAAATAAAAAGCCTTTAATTACTTTTATGTAAATTTTGTAAATTTAGGAATTTAAAAATTTTAAATTTGGATTTTAAAGATCATTTGGTGGATTATTCAGACAAGATAACCACCATTCAACAATCAATAATAAAAAGGCTGAATCGAGGTATTTTTTTATTATTGACTTTGGGTTTTTTGATGGTAATTTATCAAATTGGTTTCCCAAAAGAACCCTATATCACAAGTGGGGCAAATAATTTAATGCGACAAATACCTCGCTTATTAATGGTGCTGTTTTTAATTAAATGGTTTATAAAAATAGTAGTCTCTAAAGATAAATTTATTTTTAATCGAAAGCATATCACAGACTTTATTATTTTCCTCTCATTATTTCTTTTCAATTTTCTTAAAAATTATAGCAACGAATTTAAAAGCGAGTGGTTTTTGTATATTTTACTTTCTGTATTTTTTATTATAAGATTTATGGCCGTTTCAGCCGAAATAAAAAATACATTATTAAGCCCTTCTTTATTGTTTACTTTCAGTTTTATTTTGGTGATTTTAGGAGGTACCGCTACTTTGTTAATTCCTGATGCAACTAATGGAAACCTATCTTTTATAGATTCTCTTTTCACGGCCACAAGCGCTGTTTGTGTTACAGGTTTAAGCACTGTAGATGTACCCACAAAGTTTACGGGACTAGGGAAAAGCATTTTGATGGTACTTATTCAAATTGGGGGATTAGGTTTGATGACCTTTACGAACTTTTTCGCTATTCTATTTAGGGGAGGAATGTCACTTCGTAACCATTTGATATTAAGTAATATTATAGAAACAGATAAGCCAAATACCTTATTTTCCATTTTAATAAAAATATTGTTTTATACTTTTTTTATAGAAGTATTGGGAGCTATTTTGATTTTAGTATTTACTTTAAATTCTTACCCAGGCACATTTGGAGAAACAGTTTTTTTCTCAGTTTTTCATGCAGTGTCAGCGTTTTGTAATGCCGGTTTTTCTATTGCACCTGATGGACTTTTTAATATTAAGTTAAGATATAATTATGAGTTGCAATTAGTAATAGCTTCACTTATTGTATTAGGAGGAATAGGTTTTCCAGTTGTAATTGATGTTTATTTTTCTTTAAAAAAATTAATAAAGAGTGCCATAAGGACTTTTTTTTTCAAAGAAAGATTTAATTTTCATGTAATAAAATTGAATATCCATTCTAAAATTGTTTTATCCAGTACTCTAGTTCTTTTGGTATTTGGAACTGTATTTTATTTTTTTATTGAACAGCAAAACGTTTTAATCGAACATCAAAGCTTTTATGGGAAATTAGTTCAGTCATTTTTTGGGGCTGTAACTCCTCGAACAGCTGGCTTTAATACGGTGGATATGGGTAAGCTTATGCAAGGAACCGTTTTGATTTATATATTACTAATGTGGATTGGTGCGGCTCCAAGTTCCACAGGTGGAGGTATTAAAGTAACTACATTTGCTTTAGCTTTTTCAAATATTATAGCCCTTGCAAGAGGAAAAGAGCGAATTGAAATTTTTAAAAGAGAAATCTCTGCAAGTTCTTCCTCAAGAGCATTTGCCATTATTTTTCTATCTTTAATGATTATTGCACTTGCCATTTTTTTTATTGCCATTTTTGATCCTCAATTGCCCTTAGATTCTATAGCTTTTGAATGCTTTTCAGCCTATGGAACCGTCGGCTTATCCTTAAATTTAACTCCTAAAATTTCAGATAATAGTAAATTAGTTTTAATTTTTACTATGTTTTTAGGAAGAGTAGGGTTGTTTACATTGCTGTTTGGAATTTTTAAGAAAGTAGATTGTCATGGATATAAATATCCAAAAGATAGTATTCAAGTTTTGTAATTATTTTTCGAAATATAATGAAATATATAGTAGTTGGTTTAGGGAATTTTGGGTCTACTTTAGCAGTTAGACTAACTGAACTTGGACACGAAGTTTTTGGCGTAGATAGCCGTTTAGATGTAGTTGAGCAATTTAAAGATAAGATAACCCATGTTATAAGTCTTGATTCTTCTAAAGCAAAGTCTTTTAGTTCATTGCCAATTAATGATGTTGATATAGTTGTAATTGCAATTGGGGAAGACGTAGGTGCTTCTATAATTACTACGGCATTAATGAAGCAATTTAATGCTAAACAGATTATTGGAAGAGCAATTAACCCCATTCACCGAACAGTTTTAGAGTCTATTGGTATTGAAAATATTTTTAATCCGGAAGAAATAGCCGCAGAAATGTTTGCTAAACAACTTGAAATGCAAGGGGTTGTGGAATCTTTTGACTTATCAGACAATTGCAGCATTATTGAAATTGAGGTGCCGGAAAGATATTTGGGTAGAATCATTGAAAGTGTAGACTTTTCTGTAAAGTATGACTTAAAGTTAATAGCTATTAAATATTTTGAGGAAAGGAAAAACTTTTTAGGAATGAAGGTGCAAAAGTCTTATGTAGATATGCATATAAAACCAAATCATGTTTTAACAACTAAAGATATCTTAGTAATGATGGGTGAAGTTAAGAATTTTGAAAAAATGATAGGTAAAGATTTGAGAGATTGAAAATCTTTTAATAAGAATTAATTAAAATTTATTTCTATTAAATACTAAAATTTATGTACACATTAACCCACATTGCTCAGAACGTTCGAAATGGTCGGTCAAAAAAAATATTTTCATGAGATATTGATGTTTTTTTGACAAATATCAGTCTTTTTCGATTTATAGAATTTCTATATCATTGATTGTTAACATTTTAAGTTTTTCGTTTTTTCATTTATAGTACACAGGGGTTTGACTTATTGGACTGCTTAGCATTACCTTTGTGGCATGTTTTGGCCATAAATAATAAAACAGTAAAAAGCCCTTTGAATCTTCTGCACAATTTTAATATTTTTGATAATAATTTTAAAGTTTCGAAAAATACTTGAACTCAGACTAATGCGATATATCCGCAATAGCGTAAAAAGTAGTGGGTATACAAATGTTATAGGGCATTTTAGGACGACACCGAAACCAACGACAAAAGCGGACAATGGCGAAACAAAAAATTGAAACAGTTAGACATCAAATTTATTATTCATATGCAAACTTGGCTATGGCTCATACGGCTATTGATAAAAAACAAGAAAAATATGAGATGTTTAATTTTATGATTAGAGCCAAATTATTCAAAGGACTAAAAGACGGAACAATGAATATGCGGACAATTTTTGACGATGAAAAAATCAAATTGCAGACAGGACAAATTTGTAATTATTGCGGTTCTGGAGACAAGTTAGCGTTAGACCACATTTTCCCTCAAAAACTTGGTGGCAAGGACGATGCTGAAAACCTAATTTTTGCTTGTAGGACTTGTAACAGTTCAAAAGGGAAAAAGGACTTAATGGAATGGATGGCTTTTCGGGGACAGTTTTTACCGTTAATGATTATCAGACGTTATTTAAAGCTGACTTTTAACTACTGCAACGACAACGGACTAATAGACAAACAAATTGACGAATTATCGGAAATGGAACTGCCATTTAGAATTGACCTTTTGCCGACAAATTTTCCAAAACCTAACGAACTGACATTGAACATAGATGAAAAGAAAAACGCCCTATAACATTTAGCAATGTAGAAGAAAGCCCCTAATCGCAATCTACTTTTGGGGCTTTTTGCTACATGGTGTTCAACATGGGTTTGTGGCAAGTGGGGGCTGATGGAAGTTATTGAACATTAGAAACTTTATTGTACTTTTGTTTCGGCGGACGGAAAGCTATTGAGCATTTATAAGTAATTGAACATAAGTAATTTATATCAGCAGACGTTCCAGCAGACGAGTTTCAAAACCCCCACCTGCCACAAGCCCCATCCGTTATAGGGCATTTTAGGACGATACAACAAAACTTAAAAAGAATAGATATAAATAATTAACTTTGACCGATAAAACAAATTGCAAAAGGAAGTCCAAGACAGTATAGTGATTTAACTTTAAAGAGACTCTTCTCTTTATCTGGAAACTGCTGTGTTTTTCCTGATTGCCCTGTGATCTTTTTAAATTGGGATGATGACACAAATTTCGCAAATATCTGCCACATAGAAGACGCTAATTCAACTACTCATAAATCTGACAGATATAATCCCAATATGACGAATAAGCAAAGGGCAGATTATAAAAATCTGATTTTGCTTTGTCCGAACCATCATATAGAAACCAATGACCCAGCTAAATACTCTGTAAAAGTACTTCAGAAAATGAAGCGAGACCATGAAAACAAAATGGCACTACTTCAAGCTGGAAAAAATATTATTGCAAAGCATCCATCTATTCTTAGCATCGTAATAAATCAAATTGGTGAAACTCTAATCGAAAATGACTTGGATGACAATACCAAGACTGCACCAAGTACTGAAGAGAAAATCTTATACAATAATATAATTAATAATAAGCCGACAATTGAAGAATATAGCATTTATCAAGGTAAGCTAAACAATATTTATGAAGAAATTGAAAACCAAGGTTCGACTAAAAAAGCTTTTCTTTTACAAAATATTAAAACGCTGTATTTAAAAGAAAAAGGAAAATATAAAGACATTAAAGATATCAGAGCCAACGCAGATTTGATATTTGAAAATATTGAAAATGAGATTTGGGGAATTCTTGAAAGAAGCTCGAATCTTAATAGCGAATTACCTGTTGAAATACTTAATATCGCTATATTGATTGTTATGGTTGATGCTTTTATGAGATGTAAAATACTTGAAGAACCAATAAAGTAATGATAATTAACAGCAATATTACACCTGACAGAGATTTGTATTACCTAGGAGGAAAGGTGATTGAAGTATTGGTTTCTAATGAAGAAAAAGAGGTTGACTATTTTGACCTTTTTCAAAAAGTGAACACAGAATTAAACATTAGTCTAAACCTGTATACGTTGGTTTTGGATTGGCTGTTTATTATTGGAGTAATTAATAATGCTGAAAACGGATTGATAAAAAAATGTTTCTAAAATCGTTAAAGATATTAAATGGTAATTCCATTATAAATGAAATTTCTTTTCACAAGGGAATTAACTTAATTGTGGATGAAACTCCTAATGATTCATCAAAAACAACAACTGGTAATAATGTTGGTAAAACTACAGTATTAAGGCTTGTAGATTATTGTTTTGGAGGCGATGGCAAGAATATTTATCAGGACACTGAATTCAAAAAACAGCCAAATACTACGGTTGAGAAGTTTTTAAAAGACAATAATATTGTTGTAGAAGTTGAGTTAATTGCAGACATAGATAATCAAAGTTCAGAAACTGTTATTATTAGGAGGAATTTTTTACAAAGAAGTAAAAAGATTCAAGAGGTTAATGGGGAGAATATTTCAAATAACAATGATTTTGATAAAAGGCTAAAAGAAATCATTTTAAATTCTGATGTTGATAAACCTACTTTTAGACAAATAATTTCTAAAAATATTAGAGACGAAAAAAACAAAATGACTAATATAGTCAAAGTGCTTAGTTCGTTTGCCTCTTCAGAAGTTTATGAAGCTTTATATTTGTTTTGGCTTGGAATAGACACGAATGAACTTGACCAAAAGCAAAAACTTTCTGAGAATAAAAAGAAAGAAGAGAATTTTCAAAAAAGATTAAAAAAAGAGGGTGAGCTTTCGCTGGTTCTTCAGCAACTGGCATTTATATATGGTAAACTCGATGAACTTAACCAAAAGAAAAATTTATTTGTTGTTAACGAAAATTACGGAAATGACATTGATGAACTTAATAATACTAAAGCTAAATTAAACTCAGTATCAACATTAATTAGTAGACTTGGAATTAGACGGGAGTTGATTTTGGAAAGTAAGGACGATTTGGAAAAAGAACATTCAAAAATTGATTCTTCGCAAATCAAATTGCTATATGACAGGGCGAATTCATTAATACCTAGTTTGCAAGTCTCATTTGAAGACACTCTTAAGTTTCATAATGATTTGATTAATGAGAAACTTAAATATATTACAAAGGAACTACCCGACTTAGAAACTTCTATAAACTCAGCTAAAGCAGAATCAAAAGCACTTCAGCGACAAGAAAAGTTATTAATTTTAAGTATTGAAAAATCTGGTTTCACAGAAGATTTAGAGGCAATCATTTTAGAGTTGAATAAACTTTCTGAAAAAAAAGGAAGTTTAGAAGAACAAAAAAGACTTTGGGAATCTTCAAACGAAAAATTAAAGAGTTTTGAATCTGACCTTAACACTATCAATGACGGCATAGGATCAAAAGATGATTTAATACAAAACAGAATAACTCACTTCAATACATTTTTCTCGGATTTATCAAATGAACTATACAGCGAATATTACCTTTTAAGTCCTCAAAAGACAGAGAAGGGATATGATCTTATTGTTACAAATATTGAGGGAAATCCAAGCACTGGCAAGAAAAAAGGACAAATAGCAGCATTTGATTTTGCGTATATTAAATTTGCCGACTCTCTTGATATAAGCTGTTTACATTTTGTAATGCATGATCAATTAGAGAATATTCACGACAACCAACTCAACATTATTGTTGATGTAGCGAATAATTTGAATGGACAATATATAGTGCCAATCTTAAGGGACAAAGTTCCAACTAACATTGACATTAGTAAATTCGAAGTAATTACACTTTCACAGACAAACAAACTTTTCAGAATACCATAATTATATTAGAAAAAACGCCCTATAATAGCACCTACAAAAAATTTGCGGTTCAGTGGTTAAATGAAGTTTCGTGCTTCGTATCAAGTTCAGTGCTGGCAGACAGTTTAGTGCTTCGAAATCGCCAAATCTTAAACCCGAAAGCCGTTATCGCTCAGTGTAGAAAGCCAACCGCACAAATGGAACATTTGATATTTGCCGACACACAGGCGAACGCTTCGAAACCAAAAGAGCTAAAATTTTCCCATCGCACCGACAGACCATCGACAAAAATCCAATCACTTTTTATATTGAAAAACAAGATATTAAAAATGAAAAGACTATTTTAGCGGCTTAATGCTTTCACCACATGAATAGAATTAAAGAGGTACTAGAAGAAAAAGGAATTAAACAGACTTGGCTTGCAGAGCAACTTGGCAAAAGTTATAACATGGTAAATGGCTATGTTCAAAATAGACAGCAACCAAGACTTGAGATTCTTTTTGAAATAGCAAAGATTCTTAGCGTTGATGTAAAGGAATTATTGAAAACTGATAAAGAATAATTATGATATTAGATAACGAAAATGAAAATCTTAAAGTCCATGAATGGATTACATCATATACCGAAAAAGGTAAGTTTGATATTGTAACTGGCTATTTCACTATTGCAGCTTTAGCTTGGCTTTCTAAACAAGTAAATGATAAGAAAACAAAAAAATAACAATCTAAACTAATAACAATCCCATGAAACAATTTCTAAAAACTTCTTTTCTGATTTTTTTAGCAGCATTGAGTATTTCATTTGCTCCTAATTCAACTGTTATAATTGATAGTGGCAAGCAACCACAAATCACAATTGACAACCGGGGAACCATACGAATTATCTATGGCAATGACGATAAAATATACTGTGCCTCTTCAATTGATAATGGAGTGACATTTCCAGATCTGCAAATGGTAGGAGAAGTAAAAGAAATGCATTTGGGAATGTCTAGAGGCCCACAAGCAGCCAGTTCTAAAAATTACACCTTGGTTTCAGCCATTGATAAAAAAGGTGCAATTCATGTTTTTCAGTTAAATCATCAAACAGGAAAATGGACAAAAGGAGGTTTCATAAATGATGTAGAAGGTTCTGCACCTGAAGGATTAATGAGTATTGCTGCTGACAAGTCTGATAATTTCTATGCCGTTTGGCTGGATATTAGGGAGGATAAAAAAAATAAAATTTGCTTTGCCAAAACTAATGACAAAGGTACTTCCTGGACAAAAAATAAAATTGTTTATATATCACCAGACAAAACTGTTTGTGAGTGCTGCAAACCAACTATTTCGGTAAGTCAGTCAAAAGTAGCCATTATGTTCAGAAATTGGCTAAAAGGCTCACGTGATCTATATTTGATGCAATCAGGTAATAAAGGTACCTCTTTTAACAGCCCTGTTAAACTTGGAAATGGAACTTGGAAATTAAATGGCTGCCCTATGGATGGCGGAGGTTTAACCGTTAATGAAAAAGGTAAAACAAACACTGTTTGGCAGCGGGAAGGAGGAATATTTTATTCAATACCAAACCAAGAGGAAAAACAAATAGGAACAGGCCGAAATTGCAGCATAATTGACGCTAAAAATCCAATCATTACTTGGCAGGACGGAAAGAAACTGAAACTAAAAGAATTAAACAAAGGCGAAATTTTAGAGGTTGCTGAAGGCAGTTTTATGAAGGCCATTAGGTCAAAAGACAATAAAATAATTTGTACCTGGGAAAAGGAAGGCAAAATCATTTTCAAGAATCTATAAAACACATCATTAATTTTACCATAGAAAATATCCAAACATTACTTAAAAGCCTTTAAATATAAAACAAGCTGTTTTTTACTTTTGATTTTGTTTTTTATACAAACAGCTTATACCCAGATTGCCAAAATTGACAGCAGTACTCTGGATGGGGTTAAAAGTTGGCTATATTCCAGAGAATGTTGGCAAGGCGACTGATTTTTCGTTTTTTAACACCATCAGCCAATAGTCTGAGTACTTTTTTGATCTTTGTCATAGATAATAAAATGTTTGCCATTTTGAAGTTTTTTTCTTCAAAATAGTTCACAAATCATCATCTTAAAAATGGCCTGCTTTGCTCCGGAATTACTGGCCTACTTTAGTCCGGAATATCTATTCATTCATCAAACTAACTTCCATAGACACAGAAACTAACTTAGAAGAAATTTTCACTATTTCTCATGATGTTATCAATACCAATACAGCTGGCAATACTTTAATTCAGGAATTAAATCTAGCAAGTGATTTTATAAACTATAAGCTACTTCATAATTTCTATCGAGCATCACACAAAGAATACAAGTAAACCTCTGGCCCGTTTTTGAACGTGATATTTTCCCTTTCTTAACAGAGGGCACTCAAATAGTAACGAATTTAAAAGCGAGTGGTTCCTAAGCATTTTATTTTTTTAATATTAGAAAAAAGATTTAATATTTTTATTTTTGCTTTTATTTATCATTTTTTTAACTTTGACCAATTAATATTCTCAAAATGTCAAAAGAAAACAATTCTAAGGTTTCAAGAAGAAACCTACTAAAATCAACCGTAGTTTTTGGTACAACCATAGCTGCTATTCCTTCGGTATCTTTTGCCACAAAACAAAACTCAAATTTTTCTTATTGTTTGAATACCAGTACTATAAGCAAGCAAAATTTAGGCCTTATGGCAGAAATAGAATTAGCAGCTAAAACGGGTTTTGATGGAATTGAGATTTGGATAAGAACAATCGAAGCTTTTATAAAATCTGGTGGAAAGTTAGCGGATGTAAAGCAAAAAGCAAAGGATCTAGGAATTGTTATTGAAGATGCTATTGGGTTTGCCAAATGGATTGTAGATGATGAAGTGGAAAGGAATTCTGCTTTAGATCAAATAAAACGCGAAATGGATATCTTAGCTCAAATTGGATGTAAACGAATAGCAGCCCCTCCATTTGGTGCAACGTTACTTCCGAAAATTGATTTAAAATTGGCGGCAAAAAGATATCATGACGTATGTGAAATAGGCAAAAGTATGAATGTGCAGCCCCAACTCGAACTATGGGGATTCTCAGAAAATATGCATCTTTTTGGCGAGACTTTATTGGTTGCTTCTGAAAGTGGTGTGCCAAATGCATGTATTTTGGCAGATGTATATCATCTGTTTAAAGGAGGTTCTCAAAGTGACGTTTTAAATTTTATAGACGGTCAACACCTTCAAATTTTCCATATGAATGATTATCCTTTAGGGATAGAAAGAAAGAACATAACGGATGGCAAAAGAATAATGCCTGGTGATGGAGTGGCCCCCATCACTCAAATATTAAAAGATTTGAATAAAAAAAATACTCCTATTGTATTGTCTTTAGAACTTTTTAATGAAGAGTATTGGAAAATGAATGCTGATGAAGTTGCCAAGATTGGTCTTTTGAAAATGAAAAAATGTGTGAGTCTAGCTTTAAATTGATCATAATTTTTTAGAAAATAATTATTTAACACTTATTAACACGTATTAAAAACTAATCTATTTTGTCTTTCGTTACTAAGTAAAATATTTTAAATCTTACTCTACATAAATTTTCTTTATAAAATGAAGCGATTTCTTTTCATTTCATTCTTTTTTAGTATGCTTGGAGCAACCGCACAGATTACTCCTAACCCTAAAATTAATAAGAAGTCTACGAAGGATGTTTTTATCAATAAAATAGAAATAACAGAAAGCAACACTGTTGTTTATATGCAGTTTTTAGCAAAGACTTCGAAAGAATTATTGAAAGATTATTTTGAAGAAAACCCTAAAGAAAAAGAAAAATTTAATGAAATGAACGTAATGATGCGTAATTTTTTACTTCAACAAATGATGCAAGAATCTGGAGGAAGCACCATAAGTATTCAATCAGGGTCTTATTTAAAAACTGAAGATGGAAAGAAATTTAAATTTTTAAAAGCTCAAGATATTCCAGTAGCGCCTGAAAGGCAAAATATTGAACAGGGGAAAAAGTATTTTTTCAAAGTCTATTTTGAAAAATTGCCTAAAGGCTATAAAGTAATTGATTTTGTTGAAAGTAGTTCTGATAAAGACGAGGGATTTACTTTTTGGAATTTCTCTGGAATTTCTATTAATAATCCAGCTGAGGGGGAGGTTTTTTCTAACTTAGATAAAAACTTAGAAATAGAATCTCAAGAAGAGTTTAGACTTTTTGGGAAAGTCTTAGATGCAATAACTGAAAAACCTATTTCGGCAAAAATTATTTGCCTTAATTCCAAAAGCAAAGCCATATTAGATTCTATTCAGACTTCTAAATCGGGTTCTTATGAGTTTATGTTAATGGGAAATGATTTTGAATATAAAGTATTTGCAGAAGGCTATGATGGATTAGAGGAGGGCTTTGGTATTAGTGCAATTAAATCGAAGGGAAGTTTACAAAAAGATATTTATCTAGAACCAAACAAAAAAGCAAAAATAAATGTTGTTCAAATAGAGGGTTTAAAGGATTTACCAAATGCTAATACTGAGACGAGAATCGGAGAAGTAGTAGAAAATGAAAAAAAGGCATTTAAGTTAGATAAGGTTTATTTTAATGTAGGTGAGGATAAGATTTTAGACGAATCTTTTGAACAATTAAATGCATTAGCAAATTATTTAAGAGAAAATAGAACACTTAATATTCAAATTGAAGGTCATACTGATAATCAAGGCGATTCAAAACAAAATAAAAAACTCTCCTTAGATAGAGCTTATAATGTGAGGGAGTACTTAATAAAGAAAGGGATAGAAGGTAAAAGAATAAAATTTGTAGGATACGGCGACTCCAAACCTGTTTCTGAAAACAGTTCAGAAGAGGCTAGAAAGCAAAACAGGAGGGTAGAATATAAAATTTTAGAATAATAGTTGAATTGTAAATGTTTGTTTATAAGGGTTTATAGGGTTAAGTAGAAAAAAAGAGGAGTTGTACTCCTCTTTTTTCTTTTTCGGCATTACAGGATTTAGTGTGGAGAAATATTCATTTGTAAAATCTTTTAGAAAACAAATAAACATTGTTCCATTAATCACAAAAACGTCCGTATGAAATTTTTTAAGCAAGTTAAGTTGCTAATAGCTAGATAATTAATTTAAAAATTCATGGCGGACGGCCTTTAGGATTTTTTTTTGTGAGTGTTTTTGGCTGAGCTGGCATTCCAGTTGGCCCGACATTCGGCTTTTTTCAATTGGACAGGCATACCTGCG
>JANOMP010000181.1:0-4397 GCA_031420365.1 Cytophagaceae bacterium | reverse complement strand
TATCATGCTTATTAAGTGCATGCAAAGCATCGTACTTTTCGGCTGCAATCGAAAGATATTCTTCTTTTGTCATTTTATAGGAAAGTTAGTTTCACAAATTTAACTTATTTTTGTTAAACGACAATTTGGGATGCACCCATGGTATTTTATGGTTTTGGATAGCAATTTATATATTTCTAACTTTCCGAGAGGAAAGTCTGATTCTTGTATTTCACAGAAGTAAAGATATCTTCTTCTTTTGGTTTATTGATTGCCGCAATTATTATTTCATTTAACGGATGTGTATGAATCTTTCAATTCCTTCTGCTCCAATCGTAGTTTTGATTGATATTATGTATTTTTCCATTTGATGAGTGAAAGGTAACGGATTTTGTATTTAAATTTCTTCATTTTTTAGGCCCAGGCGGAAGTTATTTGATTTCTCTAGTGCCTCAAAATAGGCCAGTTCTTTTTCCAAATCATAGCCTATGCTTTTTTTAGGCTTGTGTTCTTTAAAATCCTCATTCAATGAACATACCGCTTTGTGAAGTTGTTTGAAACGCTCTTTTAACAATTCAATCGGTGAAAATGGATTAGACCCTTCATGCAGGAATGCAAAGTATAAAATATGATAGTTTTAGTGCTAATAATACCTTTTTCAATAGTAAAAAAACATTTTGTTGATCTATAAATTTAACAAATACATATCTTTTAGTCTGAACTTGCGAATTTTTATTAATGAATTCGGATTGATCACATTTTCCTATATTGGTATTTCACTAGCGTATTGGAAGGACATATTTTACATCGAAGCCTAGACCACTTCAACATCTGAAACAATGCAAATCGTTTTCAATATCAAATAATTAAACATTCGTATTGGGCAATCCATGGTTCAATCATTTTTCTAGCAATACCTATTTATCAAATCCTCTTAAATGAAAGTAAAATCAATTAATCCATTGATTTTTCAAAGCAGATTGTCTTGGGGAGCTATCAAAACAAATATCCTAGAATAGGGACTAAACTGAAATTTTTCTGATGTGCTACTATCTTTTAAGTCTTTCTTAATCTATCTAAAAAAATAAAAAAAAGAGAATAGAACAATTGTTTTATTCTCTTTTTTTTATTTTTTTGAAGTAATTATTGAATTTATTCAAAGACCACTCTAAAAATGATTTTTTTTCATAATTTTGATTCCCCTGTAAACTCGGAATGCCCCATATATTAAAAGTAATGTTCCAAGAGAATAGGCTATAATTTCATCATCAATAACTGTTAAGAACCATTTTTTTTTAATCACAAATCCTCCAAAAGCCATGTAGGCAAGACCTACTGCAATCAATAAAAAGTCTTTAACTTTATCAATTATGATATTTAAATATTTCTTCATTAATCCAATTTATAGACCACTGGCATATTGTAAAACACCCTAACGTTTTTACCGTTTTGGCGTCCGGGATTCCATTTTGGCATAGATTTAATAACTCGTATTGCCTCTTCGTCACAACCAAACCCTATACCTTTCAATACTTCAACATTACCAATTGAGCCGTCTTTTTCAACAACAAATTTCACAAAAACCCTTCCAGCCACGTTAGCTCTTTGGGCCGATGCTGGATATTTAATATTATTTCCTAAGAATTTATACATTTCTGATATTCCTCCTGGAAACTCCGGGTTTTGTTCAACCGCCGTGAAGATTTCTTCTTCTTTAGGTTTTTCAATTGCCACTATCTTAACTTCTTCTGGTGGAGGGGGAATAAATGCTTCAACCACATCAGCTCCCTCAACAGTTTTGTTAGATATTACCGCTTTTTCAATTTTTTCAGCGGGTGGTGGTGGCTCTTCAACCAAAACTTCTTCATCTTTTTTAGGCTCAGGAGGAAGAAATTTGATTTGTGCTACTTCAGGTGGTGGTTCCACAGGCGGTGGAGGAGGCGGTGGAGGAATCACTAGTAGATCCTCTGGCTTTTCTTCCTGCAACTTACTCAAATCAATTTCCACTTCTGTCAAATCTTCTTTGGTTAAATTTGGCAAAATATAGTTTTGATAGGTGTATGCTCCTCCAAAAACCAACATAAATAAACCAATACCATATACCATAGCACGGTTTATGTAGCTTTTGTAATTTTTCCTTAGGTAATATGCACCGTATTCTTTGTTACGGTTTTCAAATACCATATCATCTAAGGTTACTTTTTCTTGATTGTTACTCATAGTTTTCTAGTTTAACCTTAGTTTAATTACTTTTTTTTGGAGTTTTAGTTTTTTCTTCTAAAACTGTTTTCTCAACAGGAGTTAAATCTACTAATGCAAAAAGTCTGTTTCCTGTTATTTCCATTTCGTCCAGTATATCTACTGTATTTTTGAAAGTAGCCAAGTCAGAAGGTTTTATTACGATAGTAAATTTGGATGTATCGATGGCAGCTGCCCTCCGTTTCATAATATCCATTCTAATTCCAGTTTCAGAATAATCAGATTCATTTAAAAAATCTGGAGTTAATTCGTCCATTGTTTTTTGATGCCAGAAAATCCTATCTTCTTTTCCCATTACAATAGTAATGGTATTCGATAATTTAATTTCGCTGGTTTCTGGTTTATCCTCATCGTTCTTCTCGGGCATGTTTAGCTTCATCATATTGGGTTTGCTAAACGTGGTGGTAAACATAAAGAATGTAATCAATAGAAAACCTAAGTCCACCATTGGAGTCATATCTGGTTTCCCGGAGTTTTTCTTGGATCTAACTTTACCACCTTTCCCACTATCTTTTTCTTGTATCTCTGCCATTTTATAGGTATTTTATGGGAAAATTATTCGCCTTTTGTGATTAATTTAAACTTATACAACTTGGCTTTTCCTAGTTCATCAAAAAGAATTTTGACAGCTGGGTAATTAGTTTTTACGTCGCCTCTAATAGCTAAGCTACCTGAAGGGTTAGTTTCCATATATGTTTTTACCCAATCTATTAACTCTGTATTCACTGAATCACATGGGATTCCATTCAATTTTACTTTTTCTCTTTGTCCAGCGGCTAATCCTAAATAAGATTTAAGACCTTCTTTACCTACTCCAATCTCTGCAATTTTAGAATATTCATTTTGATCTTTTGTTGTAAGACCCATATTGAATTTTGTATTCAAAGCATTAATAAAAGAGGTACGTTCTCTGCTGTCTGTTATTCCAAAGTAATATTTACCTGTTCCATCTATTGAGATGGTACCAATATTCTTTTCTTCAGCAATAAATTTTGAAACTGAAGTAGGTGTAACGATTTTAACTGTCTCTTGACTTTTAAACTGGGTAGTCATGATAAAGAATGTCAATAATAAGAATGCTACGTCACACATGGCGGTCATGTCCATGGCCGGCCCATGTCGTTTAGGTTTTACTGCTCCCATCTATTACTATATTTTTTAATTTGAGAATAGTTTTTCATCTTAATTATGAGAAGCAAAATTTTGTTGTAAACTCATGCCAATCTCATCTATTTTATAAGTCAAGGTGTCAATTGCAGAAGTAAAATAGTTGTAGAAAATAATTGCAATAGCCGAAGTACCAATTCCTAGACCTGTGTTGATTAGTGCTTCCGCAATACCTTGAGCAAGAGCAGCAGCATCGGGAGAACCACCACCATCTCCAAGCGCAAAGAATGATTTAATCATACCAATTACAGTCCCTAAAAGAGCAACTAGTGTAGATACAGATGCTAAAGTGGAAAGAATTGTAAGATTTTTTTCCAACATTGGAAGCTCTAAAGAAGTAGCTTCTTCGATTTCTTTTTGTAGAGCCGCTAATTTTTGTTCTTTATTAAGTGCTGTTTCGTTTTGTAATTGAGCATACTTTTCTAAAGCAGTTTTAGTTACATTTCCAACAGTTCCTTTTTGTTTTTCGCACTCTTTCATAGCATCGGCTATATTGTTAGAGTCAAGATTTGCTCTTACTTTACGAACAAATGCATCTAAATCTCCAGATCCACTTGCTTTTCCTAAAGTAATGAATCTTTCAATAGAAAAAACTAAAACAACCAACATAAATGTAATCAAAAATGGAACAATAATACCTCCTGAATAAATAATTCCCATGAAGTTTTTAGGGTCATGTAATTTTTCTGGATCGCCAAAATTAGAAGGTGAACCAAGAATGAATTTGAAAATTAAGTAAGATACTACTGCTAGAACAGGAATAACAATTCCAGGATTTATACCTGATGATTTTTTTGCTGCATTTGCAGCGGTTGCTTTCGACTTTTTTTCCATTTGAATTAGAAAATTTGTTAAGGTTTTTGAAAATTAATTAAACTTTTTTTAAATTATACTCAAATATAAATAATTTTAATGCTGTGTCGCAACTATTTTATTTAAATTCTTTGGCAATTCTAATTAAAAACATTCAAACTTAAAATTATTTAATAAAT
>JANOMP010000180.1:0-16312 GCA_031420365.1 Cytophagaceae bacterium | reverse complement strand
TTTGATTGTAAAATTAGCTTATAAAATTTATAAAAAATAAATATTGAATTATTTCAAGACAAAATAAAATAAACATCAGTGAATAAATATGATATGTTTACACAAAATCAAGAATCAATAATTCTGTACTTTTTTAGTCCTTATTTTTTAAAATAATTAGAAGAGGATTAATTTTTTTTTCTTACTTTTGTTTCCCCCAAAAATAAATACTTACTTAAGTACTAATAATAGTTAAAAGATTGGAAATTCAAGTTCAAAAAAGTGTGGAATTGGTTTGGCGAGATTGCATATCAGTAATTCGAGAGAATGTAACTGACCAAAGTTTCAAGACTTGGTTTGAACCTATTATTCCGTACAAACTGATAAATAAACGATTAATTATACAAGTACCAAGTCAGTTTTTTTATGAATGGTTAGAAGATAATTATGTAAAAGTTTTAAGAAAAGCATTAGATTTTTCTATTGGGAAAGAAGGTCAATTGGAATATTCAATAATTATAGATCGAGGTCCAGCCAAAAATAACCCAATTGCCAATGCTAATGCAACACAAAAATTAGAACCGCAAAAATCTAAAAACTCATTTTTTAGAACTCAACAAGATCCGGATGCAAAAATTAAAAATCCTTTTGATGTAAGAGAGATGGCGAGTGCTAATATTAATTCTTTTTTAAATACGAGCTACTCATTCGATAATTTTGTGGAAGGTGACTGTAATAGATTAGCTCGAGCTGCCAGTTTTGCTGTTGCTCAAAAACCAAGCACCACTTCTTTTAATCCATTAATGATATACGGAGGAGTAGGTTTAGGCAAAACACACTTAGTTCAAGCAATAGGGAATTACATAGAAAAAAATTCTGAAAAGAGAAAATTTGTTTTATATGTTTCTTCTGAAAAATTCACAAGCCAATTTATTAATTCCATAAGAGAAAATAGTTTACAAGATTTTATGGCATTTTATATGCAAGTGGATGTACTAATTTTAGATGATGTGCAATTTTTATCTGGAAAGGAAAAAACTCAAGAAACCTTTTTTCATATATTTAATCATTTACATCAATCGGGAAAGCAAATTGTCATGACTTCTGATAGACCACCTAGAGAACTTTCAGGAATGGAAGACAGGCTTCTTTCAAGATTTAAATGGGGACTAACCGCCGATATTCAAATACCAGATCTTGAAACAAGAATTGCAATTATTTCAAATATTATTGAAGAAGAAAAGGCTATCATAGATAAAGAGGTGGTAGAATATTTAGCATATTGTATTGATTCAAATGTTCGTGAATTAGAGGGAGTTGTAATTTCATTAATAGCTGACTCTGCTCTTACCAGACGTAAAATAGACTTAGATATGGCTAAGTTTAGAGTTAAAAGTATTGTTGAAGAAAGTCAAAAGGTGATTTCAATTGACAAAATTATTGATGTTGTTACCGAATTTTTCAAAATAAAAGTTACTGAAATCAAGGGTAAAACAAGACTCAGAGAAGTAGTAGTACCCAGACAAATAGCCATGTATTTAGCGAAAGAATATACTCCTCTTTCACTTAAAGCTATTGGATACCATTTTGGAGGAAGAGACCACAGCACAGTTATTCATGCTATCCAAACTGCAAACGATTTGATTGATATCGATAAAGGAATTGCAAATTCAGTTAAAGAACTCAAGATTATTTTCAAAAAGTAAGAATTAATTTATTGGAAATAAAGTGTCTATGATTTTTAGAATTTGTGGTAGTACTAAATGGTCTTTATCATTTTTAATAATAAAATCTGCAATTTCCATATATTCTTTCTCCTTACTTTGTCTATTTATGATTTCATAAATATTTTCTTTTGTCCTAAACGAATCTCTATTTAATATTCTACCGATTCTTTCTTTCTTTGGAGACGAAACTACAATTATTTTGTCTAATTTATTGTCTTTTTTCATAATTGCCGCCTCTTTTATTACCATTTTTGAATCAGAATGAAGAAAAACCCATTTTTCAAAATCTTCTTTTACTCTTGGATGAACCAAATTGTTAAGTTCTTCTAATAATACTGGATTTCCAAATACTTTTTGACCAACAAATAATTTATTGTAATGACCGTTAGGAAAATAAGAATCTGAGCCCAAAAGTGTTTTTATGTCTTTCGAAAGTTCAAGATTGTTTTCAATTAAATATTTAGCTTTAGCATCGGCTTTGTAAACCGGAATACTTAAAATAGTAAAAACTTTTGCAATTGTGCTTTTTCCAGTGCCTATTCCTCCGGTAAGACCAACTTTTAATGTCATAATTCTTTAAATTCTTTTTTATTTCTAATAAAGTACTTCCATACAATTGACTTTTTATACAAGTTATTAAAGCCTAGGAATTTTGTAGATCGCTTTGTACTTAGCTTTGGTATAAGCCAATAAAAATGAAAATGAGCTTTTAAAATGGCCAATAAATTTACAAAAGAACCCTCTTTAATAAATTTAATGGCTGAAACACCATCTAAAATTAATCGAAAGAAAAGTATTGGAATTAGAAATTTGAAAGGTAAGTTTTTGAATAGCATGGATAGGTTATTTCTGTAATTTAAAAAAGTTTTGAAAGGATGAGACTTATTTAAAGTACCGCCACCAACATGATATACGGAAGATTTGGGACAATACATCACTTTAAAACCATGATTTTGAATTCGCCAACATAAATCTATTTCTTCCATATGAGCAAAAAAACTATCATCAAAACCACCAATACCATGAAAAATAGAAGACTTTACAAATAAACAAGCACCTGAAGCCCAGAATATAGGATACTCCTCTTCAAACTGGCCCAAATCTTTTTCAAGCGTTTCAAAAATTCTTCCTTTACAAAATGGATACCCAAAAATATCTAAAAAACCTCCTGCTGCCCCTGCATATTCGAAATACTCTTTTCTATTGAAATCTAAAATCTTCGGTTGGATAGCAGCAATTTGAGTATCGGTCTTTGCCAGTAATTCTAAAGAATGAAGCCAATTATTGGTAACTTCCACATCAGAATTTAATAAAACATAATATTCTGAGTCAATTTGTTTTAATGCCTCATTATAACCACCAGCAAATCCAAAATTTTGGGATAACTTAATAATTTGTATTTGAGGGTAAGAAGTTTCTAAAAAAGGAATTGAAAGATCTGTAGAAAAATTATCCACTACAAATATTTTGGCACTATCTGAAAATTTTACTACTGAGGGCAAAAATTTTTGAAGAAAATCTTTTCCATTAAAGTTTAAAATTACAACTGCAGTTTTAAAACTCATTATTTGTTAAACAAACTTGCTAAATCAAAACCTGGAATCTTGGGCAAAATGCCCTCCGTAACTTTGCTAATTTCGTTTTTAGCCAAAATTTCTACTTCAGAAAATGCTTTATTGGCCGCTGCAACAATTAAATCTTGTAAAATTCTAACTTCTTCTGGCTTAACTAATTCTGGTTCAATTTCAATTTTCAATATTTCTTTTTTACCATTTACTAAAACTTTTACCATTCCTCCACCAGACTCACCTGAAGCAACTATATCAGCAAGTTTTTCTTGAGCTTCTTGCATTTTGGATTGCATTTCCTTGACTTTGCCCATCATACCCATTATATCCATCATTGACATAATATTGAATTTTTATTTATACAAAATTATAAATATAATTGATGCATCAACCACAAGAACTCATTTTTGTAAACAATTTAATTCTTAATTTATCTAAGCTTCATTTATGGCAAAGATTTTAAGACAATATCTATCTATTGAACCAAAACTCTAATCAATATTTATTTTCCTCACTTTAGTTTAAATTCTACCTATTATTCTAAAAAATATTTTTAATAATTATAAAAGATTGAAATATTGGAATAGATTGTACTATTTTTAATAAGTAATTATAATGCCAAAAAAATGAAATTTCTATTTTTATTCTATTTTTGTATATTTTATGCAAATGCTCAAAGTATTCCGGAAAAATCAATTAAAAAACACATATCTTTTTTAGCTTCTGATCAGTTAAAAGGAAGAGGCACAGGCACAGCAGAAGAAAAAATTGCAGCAGCATATATAATCAAGCAATTTGAAAAATTAGGTTTAAACCCAAAAGGTGAAAATGAAACGTTTCTTCAGGTATTTCCAGCAAAAAAAGGCATTCCTCCTAATAGCAAAACCGTTAATGCTGCAAATGTAATTGGATTTTTGGATAACAATCAATCCAAAACAATAGTAATTGGTGCTCACTATGACCATTTGGGAATGGGAGATCAAGGGAGTTCTTTACAAAGCAATTCTATGGGAATGATACATAATGGTGCCGACGATAATGCTTCTGGAGTTGCTGGTATGCTTGAATTGGCGAAATATTATAGTAGAAATAAAATTAAAGAAAACTATAACTTCTTATTCATTGCCTTTTCAGGAGAAGAATTGGGTTTGATGGGTTCTAAGTTTTATCTGGACAATGCAAGTTTAAAAACGGCAGATATAAATTGTATGATAAATTTAGATATGATTGGGAGATATCGAGAAGAAAAAGGAGTAAGCATTGGAGGAATTGGTACAAGTACTTTTTGGGAAAACAATGCTGCAAAAATTGCCAATGATATGGGAATTAAATTTAATTTAGATTCGACTGGAATTGGTCCTTCAGATCATGCCTCATTTTATTTAAAAGATATTCCTGTTTTATTTATTTTTACTGGAGCTCATCCTGATTATCATAAACCAAGTGATGACCTAGCATTAATTAACTTAAAAGGTGAAGCTTTGCTTTTAGAATATGTTATTAACGTAATAAACCAAATCAATCTAAGGCCAGTACTCGATTTTAAGAAAACTTCCAATCCACATTCAAATGCAAGTAAAAGTTCGTTTAAAGTCACTTTGGGAGTTATTCCTGATTATTCTTTTGATGGTATAGGTTTAAGATTAGATGGAGTATCTGATGGAAGACCAGCAGAAATAGCTGGAATAAAGACGGGTGATATAATTTTAAAAATTGGAACATTTGAGATAAAAGATGTGTATAGTTATATGGAGGCATTAAATAAATTTGAAAAGGGAATAACTGTAAAAGTACTTTTAAAAAGAAAAGAAGAAAAGAAGGAAGTAGAGCTCACATTTTAATTATGAATAAAAAGATAACGCTGGTTTTAGGAGCCAGTACTAAGCCTGGAAGATATGCTTTATTAGCTGCTGAAAAATTACAATCCAAAGGAATTGAAATTGAACTTCTTGGCAAAAAAGAAGGAAAAGTTGGAAATATAGAGATAAAAACTAATATAGAAGAAATTAGCACCAAAATTGACACTGTTACTGTCTATTTAGGAAAAAATAATCAAATAGAATATGAAGACTTTCTTATAAAAATGAGGCCAAATAGAGTAATTTTTAATCCTGGATCCGAGAATTTTATCCTACAAGAAAAACTTAAAGCCCAAGGAACAGAAGTGCTGGAAGCATGTACGCTTGTAATGCTATCAACGGGACAGTATTAAAATTACTTAATTTCCACAACACCGTACTTGGAAACATTTGAAATTTTAGAATTTCCTGAATTTTTCCCTATTTTCCCTTGGCAAAAACTGGAAATGTTGATTTTCGAGGTTTTGGGGTTTTTTACATCATTTTCAGAATTTCTTAAATATTTTACTAATAAATCAGAATTGATTTTAAAACTACCATGGGGGGGTCTTTATATCAAAATTTTCCGAAAATATTTCAGAAACAGATAGGTTAATGTCAGAATAATTAACAAATAATTCTAAATTTTTAATTTTATCGTTTATCTCTCCAATTACTAATTTGTTGGTGTAATTTAATTTAAGCTTAACTCCTTCTGTTATACTGCCTAAAACACCTTCTGAATAATAAAAGAATTCTCTTCCATATCATTCGTATTTTCTTCAACCAAATCTCCAGAATGTAAACTAATATCTTCAAAGAATAATCTTCTTTTTCGAAGCTTTATTATTACTTTATTAAAACAATGGTCTTTAACCAAGCACCAAACGTTGATTGGGTCTAAATGTGTCTATTTTAGAAATGCCTCTAAAAAGGCCACTTGCAAAACATCTTCAGCATCTTCCTGAATACTAAACTATACGCAAACAAGTGTTATACATTGCTTTTGCATATAGATTATACAAGTCAAATTGGGCTTTTTTATTGCCCATTTTGCACAACTCCACTAGTTGTAAACTTTTATCTATATTATTTTGTACAGTCAAACTATAATCGATTTAAATAAAAAGACTTTTAAAAAAATGGATTTACAGGATTTAGAGTGAAACACTTAATTTTATAAAATTAATTAATGATTGCTGTTTACTGAATTTGTTGTTAGCCTTACTTTTCCGCGTCGGCGGATCGCAGGTATGCCTGTCCAATTGAAAAAAGTAACCGGTGCGACGTTTCGCAAAAAACACTCACAAAAAAAAATCCTGACTGGCCGTCCGCCATGAATTTTTAAATTAATTATCTAGCTATTAGTAATTTAACTTGCTTAAAAATTTCCATACGGACGTTTTTGTGATTAATGGAACAATGTTTATTTTTTACTAAAAGATTTGACAAATGAATATTTCTCCACTCTAAATCCTGTAATGCCATAAAAAGAATTTTTTTACATTTTAATTGCTTCAATAATTTTTAGCTGCTCTATAATTTGTTGATGCTCAACAATAGCTGGTTTATTATTTTGAATAACCTCAAAAAGGTCATCAAATAATAATCCCCAATTTCCTCCAATTGTGTCAATCTTTCCAATAAAATCTAATCCATTCATCTCGGCTTTAAGAGTACCTTTAAATTCATCTTTTTCAAAACCAAAACCAGGTTGATTAGGCCAAAATCCTTCAACCAAATGGTCTTCTTGAATATCTAAACCGAATTTGGTAAAAGAACCTTTTGAACCATGAACTGTATATTTAGGTCCTTGATTTTTAATCATTAAACTCGATTTTAAGGTTACTTTTAGTTTACCATAATCCAAATACAAATTAAAAGCATCATCGATTTCTGAGCCATCTCGCTGAGTAAATACAGAACCAGAAACTTTTGATGGTTTTCCAAAAAGACATATAGATTGATCAATCAAATGAGCTCCAAGGTCATAAAGAATACCACTAGCAGGTAAAGCGGTTTCTTTCCATTTTTTTGTATTTAATATTGGCTTAAATCTATCAAAATGAGCTTCATAACTATGAATTTCTCCTAATACTCCAGACTCAATTATAGACTTTAACGTCATAAAATCACTATCAAATCTTCTGTTTTGAAAAATATAAAGGACTAAGTTAAGATCTTTAGCCATTTTAATTAATTCTTCTGCTTCCTGTGAAGTTGCAGTCATTGGTTTTTCTAAAAGAACATTTTTTCCTGCTAAAAGACATCTTTTACCATATTCAAAATGAGTATGGCTTGGAGAACAAATAGAAATTAAAGAAATATTTTGATCCTCTAAAAGCTTTTCAAAACTATCTACTCTTTTCGTATCTGGGAAGTTATGCTTTGGAATTTCTTGAGAGGTAACAATACTTTTTAAGTTAAATTTTTCATTTACTTGAAAAAATGGAGCTTGAAGATATTTTCCCGACAATCCAAATCCTACTAATCCTACATTAATCATAATTTACTTATTTAAAAGCCTGAATACCAGTAATTTCATTTCCTAAAATCAATAAATGTATATCATTTGTACCCTCGTAGGTAATGACAGACTCCAAATTCATCAAATGTCTCATTATTGGAAATTCTCCAGAAATTCCATTGCCACCTAAAATCTGTCTTGCTTCTCTTGCAATTGTTATAGCAGTTAAAACATTATTTCTTTTGGCTAATGAGATTTGGGAAGTAGTTGCTTTTCCTTGGTTTTTTAAAACACCTAAACGCCAATTTATTAATTGTGCTTTGGTAATTTCTGTCAGCATTTCAGCTAATTTTTTTTGTGTTAACTGAAAAGCTGCTAAAGGCTTTCCAAATTGAATTCTTTCCAAAGCATATTTTCTTGCAGTTTCATAGCAATCCATAGCTGCACCAATTGCACCCCATGCAATTCCATATCTTGCACTATCTAAACATGACATTGGAGCTTTTAATCCATCGGCAATAGGCAAAATATTGGATTTGGGAATTTTAACATCATTAAATACTAATTCACCTGTAATACTAGTTCTTAAAGACCATTTATTATGTATTTCTGGTGCTGAAAAACCCTCCACGCCTTTTTCAACTAGCATTCCCTTTATTCTTCCTTCTTCATTTTTTGCCCATACAACGGCCACATCAGCTAAAGGTGCATTAGAAATCCACATTTTTGAGCCATTTAAAACAATATAATCATCTTTTTCCACAAAATTAGAAGTCATTCCTGATGGATTAGAGCCATGGTCTGGCTCTGTAAGTCCGAAACATCCCAGCATTTCTCCATTTGCTAAATGAGGAAGGAATTTATTTTTTTGAGCTTCCGAACCGAATCGATAGATTGGATCCATTACTAAAGAACCTTGTACAGACGCTGTCGAACGCATCCCTGAATCGCCACGTTCTATCTCTTGCATCATAATTCCATAAGAAATATAGTCAGCATCTATACCCCCATATTTGGAAGGAATTGTAGGACCAAAAACCCCTAATTCCCCCATTTTTTTTACTAAATGTTTGGGGAAAATTGCTTTTTGTGCAGCGTCCTCAATTAAAGGAGAAATTTCTTTTTTCACAAAATCTCGAACACTTTTGCGAATAATTAAATGCTCTGTAGTTAATAAATCGTCCAAAAGGTAAAAGTCAGGTGATTCAAAATCATCTATTTTTGTAGATCTATTAAATTCGTAAAAATCCTCTTTCATTATACTAGAATTCGATTAATATTTGATTATTAAGAATGTCAGAAAACTCTTCTCTTTTTCTAACCAAGAATGCTTTATTTTCAAAAATGAGAACTTCTGCAGGCTTAAATCGACTATTATAATTAGATGCCATAGTAAATCCATAAGCACCTGCATTTAAAATACATAAAATGTCATTTTGATCAGCAGAAGGCATTTTCCTTTCTTTTGCAATATCGTCTGTTTCGCACATATAACCAACAATATCATACATTTGTGATGCTGCTTTATTCGGTTTTGAAACATTTATAACTTCATGATAGGCATCATACATCATTGGTCTAATTAAATGATTTAAACCAGTGTTTAAGCCAATAAGTGTTTTATTTGGATTCTCTTTTACCAAATTGGCTTTAGCAAAAAGGTAACCACTTTCACTTACCAAATATTTGCCTGGCTCAAACCAAAGCTCTAAATCTTTACCGTATTTTGAACAGAAATCTTTAAATTTTTTTGTAAGCTTTTTACCCAAATCTTGCATATTTGTACTCACATCATCTTCTTTGTATGCAACTTTAAAGCCTCCTCCAAAATCCATATATTTAAGATTAGGAAATGAAAAAGCTAAATCAAGCATTACAGTCGCAGCACTTACAAAAGTATTACCATCTTTAATGTCTGACCCAGTATGCTGATGAAGCCCTATAACGTTAATATCAAATTCAGAAACAATACTTAAAATTTGGTCTTTTTGTTCTATTGCAATGCCAAATTTAGAGTCTTTATGGCCTGTCATGATTTTTATATTCCCTCCTCCAATCACATTAGGTCTAATTCTGAGCATTACTGGCACAGAATTTCCATATTTTTGACCAAACAATTTTAATGTTGGCAAATTATCAATATTAACTAATACTTTATTATTTATTGCTTCTTCAATCTCATCAAATGAAACGCCACTTGAGGTAAAAGTAATTTGCGAGGGATTAAAACCAGAATGAAGGCCCAAATGCATCTCTTGTGGGGAAACTACATCTAGCTCTACTCCCAGCCTATTCATAAGTTTTAAAATAGATATATTCGTATTGGCTTTACAGGCATATTTTATTTTCAAATTTACATCCAAAAATGCTTGTTTTAATGAAGCAACTTGTTGGGCTATTTTTTCTCCATCATATACATATAATGGAGTACCATATTGCTCACAAATTTCTAGTACATCTAGGTCTTGAATAAAATAACCATTTTCTTTTAGAGTCATTAAATAGATTTTTTGGTGCAAAAATATATTAAAGCGTTCGTAATTTTAGCTTTTTATTCTATTCCTTAAATTATTTTATCATTATTTTTTATTTTCATCCATTTTTGACTGAGCAGAATTAGAAAGAAAGATTTAAATTGCAAAAATTCTAAAAAAATCAATATGAGAAAAACCTTGCTTATATCTTTATTTATTTACTTTAATTCTTTTTGTTCTGCTCAAATAAAATCTGGGCCTATGCTTGGTTATTCAGAAATGCGAGAGGTACTTCTGTGGGTACAAACTGAAAAAGCAGACTTGGTTAAATTTGGGTATTGGGAAAAAAATAAACCAACAATAAAATTTTTCACCGAAGAAATTTTAACAAATAAAAGCCAAGCTTTTATAGCAAAAATAGTTGCTGACCAAGTCTATCCAGGTAAAAAATATGAATATGAAGTTTACGTAAACAAAAAAAAGATTGTAAGAAATTATCCTCTTGAGTTTCAAACACAAACGCTTTGGCAATATCGAACTGACCCGCCAAATTTCAAATTTGCGGTTGGAAGTTGTACATATACCAATGAACCAGAGTTTGATAGGCCTGGAAGTCCTTATGGTAAAAGTTTAGGGATTTTTAATAAAATTTATGACCAAAAGCCCAATTTTATGGTTTGGGGAGGCGATAATATATATTTAAGGGAAGTTGATTGGTTTACTAGAACAGGAATTAACCATCGTTATACCGATTTTAGAAAACAAAAAGAGTTACAGCCACTTTGGGGAAGTATACATCATTATGCTATTTGGGATGATCATGATTTTGGACCTAATGACTCGGATAGAAGTTTCTGGGGAAAGAATTTAACTCTTGATATTTTCAAGAATTTTTGGGGAAATTTAAATTATGTATTTAAAGATGAAGGAGTTACAGGATCATTTATGTGGGAAGATTGCCAATTTTTTTTACTAGACAACCGCTACTTTAGAGCTCCCAATGAAATAATTGATGAAAACAAAGATTATTTTGGTGAGAAACAACTCAATTGGCTTATAGAATCATTAAGAAACTCAGCGGCTCCATTTAAATTTGTTGTTACTGGAGGACAGATAGTTAATGAAGCAAAAGTTTTTGAAAATATGTCCAATTATCCTGGTGAAAGAAACAAGTTATTAAAAAAGCTAGAAGAAAATAAAATTTCAGGGGTTCTATTTATTTCTGGAGATAGACACCATACTAATTTACAAAAAATGGAGAGAAAAGAAAGTTATCCATTATATGATTTAACAATTTCTCCATTGACATCAAGTGCCGGAAAACCGTTAGAAGAAGAATATAAAACTAAAACTATCATTGAAGGAACAGAATTAAATAACAGCCAAGCTTTTGGAATAATGGAGATTTCAGGAAAGCGTACAGATAGAATATTAAAAATAAATGTTTTCGATGGAGAAGGAACAAAAAAATGGGATTATACAATAAATGCAAGAGATTTAAGAGCTAAACAGTAGATAAGAAGTATATTTCTATATCAAGACACAATTCATTAACCAATGTCGTTTAGTTAAGTCAGCGGCAGTTTTTGCAAACGGCAATTTCAGAATAGATAACTTTTAAAAAAAATGATTTACAAATTGCTGATTATCAAATATTTAAAAAGAGTTATATAGAAAGTTTTTATGACCTCAAAGAGGTCAAATGTTTATAGTAAAATTAAGATTAATTTTTTTTACGACCCCAACGGGGTCGAATAACGTACAATACATTTCATTTCTATAAACATTTGAATCCTTCGGATTCCTTCTATATAACTCTTTTTAATCGTTTGAATGCCAGCGGCTTATGAGTTAATTTTTTAAGCTGCTTTTAATTTTGCTATTTGTTTTTCAAGTTTTTTAATCTTGTCTTGCTTGTATTTTTCCTCATTTCCAATGAATATTTCTAAATTATATTCCTTTTTATTTAACAACATTGTGTAGATAATTCTTGCCAATTTATGTGCCGAAGCTGTAACGGCTCCTTTGCCACCAAGTCTTGCTCTCATTTTTCGATAGTAATCTCCAAGCGGTGTTTTGCTGTTTGACAAGGTAGAGGCGGCCTGTTTTAATATTTGCCCTCCTCGATTTTTCTTTTTCATTCGTTTGCTTGAAAGCACCTTTCCGCCAGATATTTTCGAATTTGGTGCTAAGTTTAACCATGCACAAAAGTGCTTGTGGTTTTTCCATTTACTCATGTCTGTTCCTACTTCTGCGATAAATTCTAAAACGGTCGAAACATTTAAACCTGGTAATTCACAAAGGTTTACGCCAACTAAAGCAATTAAAAAATTGTTAGCCTCGAAATTGTATTCGTTTTTTCTTGGCTTCTGTTTGGTCTTTTTTTTAGTGACATTTTCCAACTCAGATATATCCCCTTCTTTTATAATTGCCACTTGTTTAAGTAATTGAACTTCTATTCTCTCATCACAATTTTTGATTTGCTTCATGTGAAACTCGTAATGTTCTACCGCCTGAGCGAGCATAAATAAATGCTCATCTTTCCAAATACCAGTTAATGATTTTATGATTTCTTCTTTACTGGCTTTGATTCTTACGTCGCAAAGTGAGGCTAGTACAATTGGGTCTCTTTCCCCATCTAGAATTGACCGCACCATTTTCATGCCTGTTTTGCCTAATAAATCGCTTATTACTGTATGGATTTTAATGTTCATTAGTTCTAAGGCTTTTTGCATCCGCCTGACTGTGTCCGAATTTAATTGAATTAAATTCCTTCTTTGGCGAGTAAATTCCCTTAAAATCCGCATTTCACCTTCGGGCTGAAAACTTTTTTGCAATAAACCACAGGTATGTAATTTTTGAATCCAAATTGCATCTGTATCATCTTTTTTGCGGCCAGTAACATTTTTTACATGCTTTGCATTTACTAAAAAAACATCAATTTCTGCATCTTCAAGCATCAAATATAAGGGTAGCCAATATACCCCTGTACTTTCCATGGCTACGGTTGTGATTTTGTTTTTAAGCAAATATTCCACAATTTCTTTCAAATCACAGGTAAAACTTGATGTTGTTTTAACTTCATGACCACCGTTGCCATCGCCAATTGCAACACATTGAAGTGTGTCGCCAATATCTATACCCGCAGCATGATGATTAAATACTGGCAATCCAGTGGCAAATTTCACAATCCCTTTTTTTACAATCTCTTTTTTCATAATTTTGCTTTTAAATTATTATTTAAAAGCAGTACATAAAGGTGCTTATTATCTGAAATTGATCTTCTATACGGTGTTTAAACATCCAATTGAAATTTCAAAAAGTACCTCGAACCAAACTTAACTTAGGAATGAGACTTCCAAGAATTTATAGGTTTTTTATGTGCTGCTTTTTACAAAGTTATCTATTCTGAAATTGCCGTTTGCAAAAACTGCCGCTGACTTAACTAAACGACATTGATACAGGAATAAATAAATGGTAAAATGACATTTAAGGAAATAATAGAAAAGCGTCGTTCAATGCGGAAATATGACAAAAAACACGTTTTTGACCATGAAGCAGTTCAAAGAAGTTTAGAATTGGCGGTTTTAGCTCCAAACAGCTCCAATATGCAACTCTGGGAGTTTTATAGAATTATAGACCCCCACTTGAAAACAAAAGTAGCAGCTATTTGCATGGGACAAAACACCGCGAAAACAGCCTCCGAATTAGTCGTTTTTGTTACTCGACAAGACAAGTATAAAGAAAGAGCCCAATGGAATTTAGAATCAAAAAAGAAATTGAACCTTACAAAAGGCATTGAAAAAGATATTAAATATTATGGCAAACAAATGCCCATTTTCTATAAGTATGATTTGCTAGGATTTTCTACTTTAATAAGGTTTTTGTTTACTACTTTTGCAGCATTTAAAAAACCTTTTATGAGGCATTATTCTCAGAGCGATTTGAGAACTATTCTTCATAAAACTATTGCTTTAGCTGCACAAACTTTTATGCTATCAATGGTAAATGAAGGCTATGATACCTGCCCAATGGAAGGCTTTGATGAAATTAGACTAAAGAAACTTTTGAACTTACCAAAAATAGCGGAAATAGCTATGGTGGTTTCATGTGGAAAAGGATTGCCAGAAGGTATTTATACTCCGAGGTTGCGTGTACCTAATGAAGAAGTTATTTTTAAATTATAAATAATTAAAATAGACCTAACCCAACTTGCATTTAGCCCTCCGAAAAGTAGTCAAAAAGGAATAAATTTTTGTCTATTTTCACTTTTTTTCACTTTTTTTTAAATTCTAAAAAGTTAAAGTATTGGTAGTCAGTTCTTTAATTTTTTCAGTTTCATTTGTGTTCCCCCAAAAAGTTTTTTATTTCCATTCCTTTTCGTATCTTTGCGGCATGTTTATAAAAAAGATAGATAAAGGGCCAAAAGGTGGTAAAGTATATAGCTATTATAGACTTTGCCAAAGCATTCGTATTGGAGGCAAAACCCGCCACAACAACCTGCTCAATTTAGGAACGCTGGAAGAACTCCAAGAGCAGGACCTTAAAATGCTCGCTAACCGTATTGAAGACCTATACATCGGAAATGTCAATAATCTGTTGTTGTTGACCTCAGATGCTGTGGAAAAACTGGCAGCGAAATTTTGTAATGAGCTCCGTGAAAAGCTAAAAATTGAAAAGAAAGCATCACTAATAAAAACAGATAGTGTCGAAGATAAGGCTATTGAGGCTGATTTTGAAAATATTAACCTGAAGACCATAAAGCACGACGAGGTACGAGAGGTAGGAACGGAGTGGCTGTGTCTTCAGGCCATCAGGGAGCTTGGCCTAGATACTTTATTGGCTAATTCGGGCATGGATCAAATCCAAGTCAATAAAGCCATCGCACTTGTCGTTAGCCGGGCAGCATACCCTGCCTCCGAACACAAAACATCGCAATGGATGCAGAGTTCGTCGGCTGTTACAGAACTTGTTTTTGGGCAACACCAAAAGCTTTCTCATCAGCAATTATACTTAGCTGGTGATGCCCTGTACGCTAAAAAAGACCTTATAGAACAACATCTTTGCCAGAAAACAAACGAACTCTTTGATCTGAAAGACAAAATCATATTCTATGACCTTACTAATACGTACTTTGAAGGTCGAAAAGCAAACAGCATGCTGGCACATTTTGGCCGAAGTAAAGAGAAACGAAGCGATTGCAAACTCGTTTCATTGGCTCTTGTGGTAAATGCCGAAGGATTTGTAAAATATAGTCAAATATATGAAGGCAACATTTATGAAGCCCATACTTTATTGACTACAGTAGATAGCTTGGCCAGCCAAACATCCCTAGCTGCCAAGCCCGTTGTAGTGATTGATGCTGGCATAGCCGACGAGGTTAACTTACTTATGCTCAAAGAAAAAGGCTACGATTATTTGTGTGTCTCAAAAGCCAAACTAAAGGATTATACCGTGGCAAATCCTGACAAAAAACCCGTAGAAATTACCGATAGGAGGGGAAACAAAATAGCCCTGCAAGTTGTAAAAAAACCGGATTGCCAAGACCAATATTTATACATCAGAAGTGACCAAAAAGCACTAAAAGAAGCTTCCATGAACGCCCATTATTCCACCCGATTTGAAAACGAACTCAACAATCTCAACGATTCAATTCAAGCCAAATCAGGCACCAAGAAAATCGAAAAAGTATTTGAGCGACTGGGCAGAATAAAGGAGCGATATCCAACCGCCAACAAGCACTATACTATTGATATTAAGCACGATAACACCAATGCTCAAAGCCTCAGTTTTACCAAAAAACAACTACCAAAACCCTCAAAAACCGAAGGAGTGTATTTTGTCAGAACGTCCATTCTGGAAATAAACGAAGAAACAATATGGGACATCTACAATACCCTTACCGAAATTGAGGCGACTTTTAGAGTACTGAAAACAGACCTCAATATCCGCCCTGTTTACCATCAAAAAGACGAGAGAACTAAAGCCCATATTCAACTAGGAATAATAGCCTATATGGTCGTCAATACAATAAGACACAAACTAAAGAAGGCAGGAATAAGCCACGACTGGAAAAATATAGTACGCATCATGAACACCCAAAAAATAGTGAAAACCTCGTTTGTAAACGACAAAGGAAAAGTAATAATAATTAAAAAATGTAGTGAACCAATAGCCCAAGCTTTAGAAATATATCAAGCAACAAAATACCTACCAAAACCTTTCAGCATGAAAAAGTTTGTGTTACCCCAATAAAAAA
>JANOMP010000179.1:0-27365 GCA_031420365.1 Cytophagaceae bacterium | reverse complement strand
TATTTCGAGAAGTTATCACTAAGAACTTTCAGCCAAACTTATTCAAAACTTAGTAACTTTACGAACCGCCCTATGCCGAACGGCACGTAGGGTGGTGTGAGAGGACAGTAAGTGAAATAATCACTTACTTCCTACTCGATTTTAAAATTCCCATCGGTAATTAAACATTGGTATTATACCTAATTGATTTTTAGCGACAACTTTCTTTAAATAGGAGTCATAATATTGGAATGCTAAATTTTTATGGCTCGTAAAATTTTGAATATCTATAGAGATTGTTCTGGCGTATTTTTCTTTTGATTTTTTAAAATATATTCTTAAGTCGGGTCTGAAATATTGGAAATTTTTGACAATAAGGCCTTTGTCGTAATTATATACGGTAGTTTTTTGTGATGCAGATTGAGACTGATTTATTTCATAATTTCTAAAACCACCTAGCCAAACAATTCTAGTATTTAGCCCGATTACTTTTCCTGTATTTTTCTCCCATTCTTTGCCAAGTGTCAGGTTTACAATATGATTTCCGTTAAATCTGGTGTCCCAATATTTATTATCAACCCCTCTAAACTTCGATTGATAAAGGGTAGTATTAATTAAAGCAAAAAGTCCTTTGGAAAGAAGTTTTTTATAATTTAGTTCTATTCCATAATTTCTACCCTGATTTTTATTGTCTGATTGATCATTAGCTAATGTAAAAATCAGATTTTCTAAGCCATTAAACACGGAAACATTTCTATTTTGAAAAACGGGAGCATTAAATAAATTTTGGTAATATACTTCTATAGAAATTTCATCATTATTTGTTAAATTAAATTGATTACCAAGACTAAAATGATGAGATCGTAGTGGTTTTATGGGCAAACTAAAAGCATTTCTGCTTGTATTTTGATGACTATGTAACCCATAAGCAAACTTAACTTTATGGTGGATTGAAGTATTTATGGCAACTGCTAAACGTGGCTCAATAAAGGTAGAATTACTTAAGCTATAATTTACAATTTGAGCTCCTATGTTGTAATTTATTCGGCTATTGCTTAAGTTACTTAGTTTAATAAAAGGTTGTATAACGAGTTCATCGAAACTGTAAAATAAGTTTCCGCTATTTAGTCTATTAAATTCATTATAATAATGAGAAACATTTATCCCTGTTCTTAAATTTAGATTATCTGCAAGCTTTCCTGTTAGTATTGATGAACCAGAAATAATATTTTTTGCATGATAGCTGTAAGAGTTATTTATTACTGGTTCATTTGTATACCTATTTCTTAAATTTTCTAGGCCTGAATTGGCAATAACAGTATTTAAATACCAATTTCTTCCTAAATTTAGTTTGTGCTTCATTCCAATTACACCCATTCTGCTAAAAAAATCTATATTATTTAAATCTTTTTCAGATTCCCAATTTTTTTGATTTTCGTCTGGTTTATATAAGTTGGAAGAATTACCTCCCATTGCAAAAAATGAATATGTGCCAATTTTTTTTGTTGGGAAATTTAGGTTCAGTGAAATATCTTGATATTTAATGCTTTCGCCGCCAAAGTCTATTCCGATTAATCCCATGATTCCTGTAAAAGAATATCTGTAGTTAAATAAATAACTGCTTCCTTTTTTCTTATTTAGTGGGCCTTCAGAAGAAAGGTCAATTCCTATTAAACCAATTTGAGCAGTATGTTGATGTTTTTTGTTATTCCCGACTCTAAATCTTAAATCCATAACTCCAGAAAGTGCATTTGCATAATCAGCAGGAAATGCACCAGTAAGGAAATTCATGTTTCCGAGCATTTGAGCCGACATAATATTTGTTCCGCCTCCAGTTTGTGTAGGATTGTCTGAGAATGTGCCTGCATTACTTAAATGGTTTGGATTTACAATTTCGACTCCTTCTAATCGCCATTGTAAACCATCTGGAGCGTTTCCTCTAATAGACATTCCGTTAGCTTGATCATTGGTATTTGCTACTCCAGAAAAGGAAAAAGCTAAGCGTGCGGGGTCAAAAAAAGTGGCTGGAAATCTGAATATCTGCTCTGTAGTTATAGTATTTATATTTGATATAGCTCCGGAGAGATTCTGAGTTGCCGCTGAAACAGTAATTTGAGGAAGTCTAGTTGAACTGAACTCTAAATCAATATCTAAAACCAATTCTCTGGATGATTCTAATAAAAGTTCTTTAATTATTTTTGTTTCATAACCAACCGAGTGCACTTCAATCTCAAACCTTCCAATGGGAACGTTAAGAAAAATTGCTTCTCCTTTATCGTCAGAAATCACACTAAGGTTGTGTTTTTTAATATAAACAGTTGCTGAAGGTAGTGAAGCATTGGTCTGCTGTTCTTTGATTATTGTGCGAACAGTTTGTGTTTTTTGAGCATAAGTTGAAAAAGAACAAATAATCAAAAAGGGCAAAATAAAACGTTTCATTAATGTTGGTTAAATAAATGTAAATGTAGGGTTTTTCAACTTTTTAAAATAGGTCTTTGCACCTTTTATAAGAATAAACCTATATTTGATTGAAAAAGCATTTTTTAGAATAAATTTTATGGCAGTTTTTAAAATTTATGGTTCGTCTGCGGGTTCTGGCAAGACTTTTACCCTTACAAAAGAGTATTTAAAGTTGGTTCTAAATCAAGAAGATCCGAGATACTTTAGACATATTTTAGCATTAACTTTTACAAATGATGCTGCTAATGAAATGAAAAGTAGGATTTTGCAAGCTTTAAAGGAATTTAATAATAAGTCTATTGAAAACTCCTCTCTTGTAAAGATAATTCTTGATGAAATCCCTAGTTTAAGTGAGGAAGAGGTTAAGAAAAGAGCTGAACGGATTTTTCATGAGGTTATTCATAATTATACTGAGTTCTCCGTAAAAACGATAGATAGTTTTATAAATCAAGTGGTAAGTTCATTTAGTTTTGATTTAAACATAGCTCATAATTATGAAATCAGACTCGACCAGGCAGTTGTTGTAAAAGAAGCGGTTGATAAATTATTAGAAAAAGCAGGAACCAATGCTAATGAAGAATTGAGTATTTTGCTTTCTGATTTTGCAACACATAAAATTGTGGAAGGTAACAGCTGGAACTTAATTGCTGAGGAGTTAAGTGAGTTTTCGGGACATATCTTTAATGATGAAAAATTTTCTCAATTAAATAAAAATCAACATTTAGGATATGAAAATTTTAGAGTCATTAAATCTCAAATTTATGAGTTTAAAAGAGAAGTTTTAAGCTGTATTCAAAACTTGGCTCAAAAAGCATTGGATTTGATTACTAGAAATGGGCTTAGCTACAAGGATTTTACTCAAGGGAAAAATGGTGTTTTTGGCCTTTATTGGAAGTTAGCTAGCTTTCCTGAAGATTTACTTACCGATGATACTTACCCTAAAAATAGGCATTTAGAAGCATTTGAGCATGACAAATGGTACAAAGTAGATAATAAAAATTCAACGGTTGCTTCAATAATTGATTCAATAAAAGGAGAATTGGCTCAAATAGGTAGACAGATTTATGATCAATTAAGTGTATCCTCAAAATATGTTGTTTTAAGGGAGATTGAAAATAACATCTTTAAAATTCCATTACTATTTTTAGTTAAGAAAGAAATGGATTTGATGATGAAAGAGCGAAAAGAAGTATTTCTTTCAGATTTTAATCGCTGGATTTTAGATATTGTAATGAAAGAACCTGTTCCTTTTATTTATGAAAGAATTGGTGAAAAATATAAGCATTTATTAATTGATGAATTTCAAGATACCTCTAATTCTCAATTTTTCAATCTTCTTCCATTGATTGAAAACTCGCTTTCAAACGACAATTTTAATTTGATAGTTGGAGATGTAAAACAATCGGTATATAAATGGCGTGGAGGAAATGTTCAATTAATGATAGATTTGGTTAACCGCAATTCGGGTGGACTTAAAGAATTAAACGATTCTTCAATAATTCAACATGATCAAATTGACACAGTTAATAGATTTACAGACAATCAGACGCTCCAAGTAAATTTTAGAAGTAAAAAGGGAATAATTGAATTTAACAATAGTTTTTTTGAATCAATAGTCTCTAATCAGAGTCTGGAGTTTCCTTATATTGCTAAAGTTTTCAGTGATTATAAGCAAGAATTTCCGCGAAACGCAGCAAGCGGAGGACATGTGGAAATAATTTTTGTGCCCTATGAAAAAGATAATGATCTAGTTTTAAAAGAATTGGAAACGCTTTTATTTAATCTTTTAAATGAAGGCTCAAAACTTTCTGATATAGCAATTTTGTGTAGAAAAAACACAGAAGCCTCTCAGGTCGCTAATTTTTTGCAGCTTTTGGGATACGAAATAAACTCTACAGATTCTTTGAAATTAAAAAGCAATTCAGAAGTTAATCTTTTAGTGGTATTGCTTGAGTTATTTAATAATCCCTTAGATACTTTTAAAAAGTTCGAAGTGTTGGAATTTTTCTTCTTAATAAATTCCCATTTATCAAAATCTGAAATAAGTTTAGATGAACTTATTAAGGCTGAATTTTCTGATTTCTTTGCTTATTTTTTGCAATTTGATATAGAAGTAGACGTTGATGAAATGCTCTCTTTTGACTATTTTACTTTAATGAGCTATTTTATTAATAAGTTTAACTTGAAAATAAATATTGCGTCATTGCCTTATTTATATGCTTTTCAAGATTTAGTCCTGAACTTTTTTCACAATAAAAGTAGAATGTTAGTTGACTTTTTAGAATATTGGATGAGCATAAAAGAAACATTTTCTATTCGAAATAAAAAGGAAAATGCACTTACCATAACTACTATTCATAAAGCTAAAGGGCTAGAGTATCCAATTGTGATAATGCCTTATGTAAATTGGTCAACTGAACCTAATTCAAAAGAAGAGCTTTGGCTCGACATTGAAGAAATAGGTTATTCTGAATTAATTGACAATAATTTAAAGCTTAAATCGGCACCATTTAAATTATCCAAGAAACTTGCTAATTCTCCACTTTACGAAAAAATATTGATTCAAAAAGAGTTACACTTTATTGAAAATATAAACATGCTTTATGTTTCTTTTACACGGCCTATTCATAGCATATATATATTTAGCCCTTTCAACCATTTAGGTAAAATTCAAGGAGTTGGTATTTTCTTGAAGACTTATTTGGAATCAATGAATTTGTATTCTTCAAATTGTTTTAATTACGTATTACAAGAAGGCATTCCCTATATAACAAGTAGTAATGAGAGCAAAGTTAAAAAGACATTTCTTTTAAAAGATTTTGGATTTAAAACACAAAATGGATCTTTAAAAATAAAAGTTGACTCTGGTATTTTAAATTTGAATGGTTCTGAAAAAGTTACTTTGGGTAAATTTACTCATGCTGCTTTTGAACTTATAAAGACTGAAGCCGATGTGGATTTAACATTAAATAAAATAAAAAATGAAGGTTGGGTTTCAATGGAGGATTTTGAAATTTTAAAAGAGCAAATTTTGAAAGTCACCCAACATAAAGACCTTAAATTCCTGTTTCAAGATGCGAATACAGTTTTAAATGAAGTGGAGATTTTAAGTAGTAAAATTGGAATCCAGAGGGCGGATAGAGTGGTAATTGTTGACAATAAGGTATATATAGTAGATTATAAAAGTGGAGAAAAAAGTGCAAAGCATAAAACTCAGTTAGGGTCTTATGGAGATTTGTTTCGAGAAATGGGATACCAAGACATACATTTATTATTAATTTATTTAGATCCTTTTGAAATAATTAAAATTTAGATTTTAAATACTATTCGTTTTAAAAGCCTAAATTAATTTTAAGTAAGTATTTTATAAAGGAATAAAAAGTACCTTTCAAAGTAAAATGTTCGTAAATTGCATGCTCAAACAAAATTTCTCACGAAGTGTCATTTATTTCTGAATTAAAACGTAGGCGTACTTTTGCAATTATTTCTCACCCGGATGCTGGAAAAACAACCTTGACTGAAAAGCTTTTACTTTTTGGTGGTGCTATACAAACAGCAGGAGCTGTAAAATCCAACAAAATTAAAAAAACTGCTACCTCAGATTTTATGGAGATTGAAAAACAAAGAGGAATCTCTGTTGCTACATCTGTAATGACATTTGATTATGGTGGAAGAAAAATCAATATACTTGACACCCCTGGTCATAAGGATTTTGCCGAGGATACTTACCGAACTCTTACTGCTGTGGATAGCGTTATATTAGTCATAGACTGTGTGAAAGGAGTGGAGGAGCAAACTGAAAAACTTATGGAAGTGTGTAGAATGAGAGACACTCCCGTTATAGTTTTTGTAAATAAAATGGACCGAGAGGGGAAAGACCCTTTTGATTTGTTGGATGAATTGGAGCAAAAACTTTCGATAAAAGTAAGACCAATCACATGGCCTGTAAATATGGGTTCTAATTTTAAAGGGGTTTATCATTTGTTAGAACATCAAATGAACTACTTTAAAATAAATAAAACGAAACTTGAAGAAGAAGTATTAAAAATAGCATTAGATTCTCCTGATTTGGATAAAAGCGTTGGTGAAAAAGATGCCTATCAATTAAGGGAAGATGTAGAAACTATTGATACTATATATAGTAATTTTGAAGTAAATGAATATTTGTCTGGTCAAATAGCACCTGTTTTTTTTGGGAGTGCCGTAAATAGTTTTGGAATAAAAGAGTTATTGGACACTTTTTGCACAATTAGTCCAAATCCAATTTCTCGTATGACAAATGTGCGGCGAGTTGAACCAGATGAGCCGAAATTTAGCGGATTTGTTTTTAAAATTCATGCAAATATTGACCCCAGACATCGAGATAGAATTGCATTTTTGAGAATTTGCTCTGGTATCTTTGAAAGAGGAAAATTTTATAAGCATGTGAGGTTAAATAAGGATGTTCGTTTTTCGAATCCTTATATGTTTATGGCTGACTCCAAAAATGTTGTTGATGAAGGTTTTCCTGGCGATGTTGTTGGTTTATATGACACTGGAAATTTCAAGATTGGTGATACACTGACCGAAGGAGAAAGTTTTAAGTTTATTGGAATACCAAGTTTTTCGCCAGAATTGTTTCGTGAAGTTATCAATACTGACCCCTTAAAATCTAAGCAATTAGAAAAAGGGGTATCTCAACTTGCTGAGGAAGGCGTTGCTCAATTATTTACTATGCAGCCTGGAAATAGGAAAATAATAGGAACCGTAGGGGAACTCCAGTTTGAGGTAATTCAGCATAGATTATTACATGAATATGGAGCTAGTTGTAAGTTTGAAAGTAAACCATATTCAAAAGCTTGTTGGTTAACTTGTGAAGATCAAGTTAAATTAGCAGAATTTATACGTCTTAAAGCAAACTTCATTGCATTCGATAAAGATCAAAATCCTGTATTTTTAGCAGAGACAGATTGGATTTTAAGAATGAACAAAGAAAATAATCCAGAAATAGAATTTCATACCACTTCTGAATTTAAAGTGGCTGGGGGCTAATTTTATTTTAAACATTGCGTTTAATTTTTTGTTATATTTTTTAAATTGCTTATTTATTATAAGAATGACAAAAATCATTATTTTTCAAATTCTTTAAAAGTCACTTTTGTATTAATTTCTAAATTTTATTTAAATGGTAATCTTCGTTTTTTTTATTTCACATTGGTATTTGTCTTTATTTACACAAACATTTTTTTTGCATCGGTATGCAGCACATAAAATGTTTACAATGAGTGTTAGAGTTGAGAAATTCTTTTATTGGTTAACATTTATTTTTCAAGGCTCTTCTTTTTTGAGTCCTTATGCTTATGGGGTAATGCACCGATTGCATCATGCACATGCCGATACAGAACAAGATCCACATTCTCCTAGTTTTTCCAAAAACCTATTTGATATGATGTGGAAAACAAAGAATTTTTATCAACAAATTGTTAGTAAGGTAGATACAATAGAGGCAAAATTTAAAAAAAATGTACCCAACTGGGAGTTTATGGAGAAACTGGCAGATACTTGGATTGCAAGAATTGGATGGGGTGTAGCCTATACATTGTTTTATTTTTATTTTGCAGATAGTTATTGGGTATTTTTGTTACTTCCCATTCACTTTTTAATGGGCCCGGTTCATGGCGTAATAATTAATTGGTTTGCCCATAAATATGGTTACAGAAATTATGATGTTGACGATACTGCAAGAAATCTTTTGCCTATAGATGTTTTGATGATGGGAGAGTCTTATCACAATAATCATCACAAATTTGGTGGAAGGGCTAATTTCGGGATAAAATGGCATGAGTTTGATCCTACTTTTCCTGTAATTAAAATTCTGGAAAAGTTTAAGCTTATAAAACTCAAGCCCAACAATGATTTAAATTATATGTAATTTCAAAAAAAACCATTTTTTTTAAATGGTTTTTTTTGTTTAATAATTTAAAAAAACAAAATTATATTTTGAATTGCTGAATGAGAATTTATATTTTTGTAAAAAGAATTCTTAATTGCCAACATTTCCTAATTTTATAGTTCATTTTTTTAATTCAATCAAAATCAATTTTTTGACTGGTTGGCGATTTTGGTATCATACAATTCTATGTAGTTTGTTAGTCATGTATCCAATTTTTGTAAGTGATGGCCAAAGTTGGAAATTTATAAGAAAATATGAGACATTAATTCCTTTAAATTATAAAATCCACGGTATTGATGTTTCTAGACATAATGGAGATATTGATTGGGAAAAAATAAATCAAAAAAAGGAAGAGAATTCCATAATTCAATTCATTTTTATTAAAGCCACTGAGGGCTCGGATTTAGTTGATATAAATTTTGAGCACAATTGGAGCAATGCAAAAAAGTTCGGCTTTTTAAGAGGTGCTTACCATTTTTTTATTCCGTATTCTGATCCTAGACTTCAAGCATTAAATTTTATTTTAAATGTAAAGCACCAAAAAGGAGATTTTGTTCCTGTTTTAGATTTTGAACAAAATGGTAAAACATGGACAGAAAGAAAGAATATGGTCAATAATGTAAAAATTTGGTTGGACATAGTTGAAAAACATCTTGGGAAAAAACCTATAATTTACACAAATAGACCTATCTTTAAAGATTATGTTAAAGGGAATTTAGAGGAGTATCCATTATGGATAACAGATTTTAACGCTAAAGATTTAAATGGCTTTGATACTGCTAATATTATCCTTTGGCAACATTCTAATACTGGACATCTTGAAGGAATTAAGGAAGATGTTGATTTTAATGTCTTTTTAGGCACTCCATTTAAGTTGAATAAATTTCTACTATAAAAACCTCATTCCTTTTATTTACCAAAGAAAAAACTATGCTTACATCTGTAAAATTTGTTGAGACAAAAGCTTATAAGAAGCTAAAATCACATTATAAAACAATTTCAAAAACGAATTTAAAGGAGCTTTTTATACAAGATAAAAATCGATTTGGAAAATATAACATTAAGTTTCAGGATATTCTGTTAGATTTTTCCAAAAATAATATAAATGGACGCACTCTCTCTTATTTAATTGATTTAGCGGAAGAATGCAAGTTGGGAGATGCAATTGAAAAGATGTTTGTTGGAGAAAAGATAAATGCTACCGAAGGAAGGGCTGTTTTGCACACTGCACTACGTAACAGAAGTGGTAGGCCGGTAATTATAGAGGGTAAAGATGTAATGCCAGATATACAGGGGGTCTTAAATCAAATGAAATCATTTTCAGAAGCAGTGCGTACTGGTGGATGGAAAGGATATACTGGAAAAAAAATTATTGATATTGTAAATATTGGTATTGGTGGCTCAGATTTAGGCCCAGTTATGGTGACTGAAGGCTTGAAAAGTTACAGCAAAAAAGGGCTCAATATCCATTTTGTTTCAAATGTTGACGGTACACATATTGCGGAAACTCTAAAAGACTTGGATCCTGAGACTACCTTATTCATGGTGGCTTCAAAGACTTTTACTACACAGGAAACCATGACTAATGCTCATTCCGCTAGAAATTGGTTTTTAGAAAAAGCGGTAAATCTTGATTTTGTGAAAAAACATTTTGTTGCTATTTCTACAAATGCCAAGGGAGTAGCTGAATTTGGAATAGACATCCAGAATATGTTTGGGTTTTGGGATTGGGTAGGAGGAAGGTATTCATTATGGAGTGCTATTGGACTTTCTATTGCTTGTTATATTGGTTTTTCTAATTTTGAACAGTTATTGGAAGGTGCTTTTCAAATGGATTCTCATTTTAGGAACACTCCATTCAAGAAGAACGCTCCAGTAGTTTTGGCATTATTAGGAATATGGTATAATAATTTTTTTAATGCTCAATCTCATGCAATTTTGCCATATGATCAATATCTTCATCGTTTTGCCGCTTATTTTCAGCAAGGGGATATGGAGTCAAATGGAAAAACTACGGATAGAGATGGTGAGGTTGTGAATTATCAAACTGGGCCCATAATTTGGGGAGAGCCTGGAACCAATGGGCAACATGCATTCTATCAACTCATTCATCAGGGAAGTAAACTTATACCCTGCGATTTTATTGCACCTGCTAATAGTCATAATCCTATTGGAGATCATCACAAAATGCTTTTATCAAATTTCTTTGCTCAAACAGAAGCATTAATGAATGGTAAAACTAAGGAAGAGGTTGTTTCAGAACTCGAAAAATTAGGAAAAAGCAAAATAGAAATAGAGAAATTAGCCAATTTTAAAGTTTTTTCTGGAAACAGACCAACAAATTCGATTCTCGTAAAAAAGATAACTCCAAAAGTGTTAGGCAGTCTAATCGCTATGTATGAACACAAGATTTTTGTTCAAGGAATACTATGGAACATTTATTCTTTTGACCAATGGGGAGTAGAGTTGGGAAAACAATTGGCTAATAGAATATATCCTGAGCTTACAGATAATGAACTTGTTCACGCTCATGACAGCTCGACAAATAGCTTAATTAATCAATATAAAAAATGGCGAAAATAGGGAATTCTCTATTTTTTTTAAGATTTTATTTTCAATTTATATTGAAAAGATAAAATTTTTTAAAAATTTTGGTTATTTGTTTGGAAATATAAATTCAATAAATTAAATTTGAAACATCATTTAGAATTACTGTTTATATTTATAGCAATTTTAAATACGAGTGAATCGATTAATAATGAACTTACGTGCTTTTTTATATAAATTTAATAGACTAGCAAAATTACATATTGTGTTTTTTTTAGTCTTCAACAATCTCTCAACTTTAGGGCAAGTTTCTAAGTTTGTGGATACCAAAGTGCCATTTGAGATAAAATTTGCTGATGTAATCTTTCAGTTAAATGATGTTTCCAGGTTTTTAATGACTCAAGAAATTGCGTCATTAATGAAAAATACGGAGCTAAAAAAGGAGTATTTAAAGAAACTTTCTTTGATTTTGCCTTTAGTGGATCCAATAATTACAAAGGCAAAAGTGCACAGTGATTTTAAGTTTTTAAGTATTTATAACAAGTACCAAAAAACTACTGTGATTAGTTCTTTTTTAGAGCCTGGCGTGTTTTGGTGTATGGATATGTCAAAAGCGTTAGATGTAGATTTAAGAGTAAATTATGAAGTTGACGAACGGAAGCATTTAATTCTTTCGACTAAAGGAGCCTTGGTTTGTTTAAAAAGAAATCAGGTTTTATATGAAAATTGGGGCACTACTTTGTTTGCTCATTTGGCCAGTAGAGAGGTATTAAATATTTTGGAGTTAAATAAAAAGTGGTCGGGCAGATATATTGTTCTTGATTCGCCCGCATATAGTTCTTTGATACAATTTTTAGCCTTTAAATGGGTGTTGGAAGCGGAGTTCAGTAGTTTTAAGAATGAAAATTCTAAGATACTGTATGAATATACAAATGGCAAAGGAAAAACTCTGAATTTGATTGCAGCGGATTTGAAAGTAGAGCCAAAAGAGTTAGCTGAAAATAATTCTTGGCTTAAATCGAATAGAGTACCAGAAGGTGAAGCAAATGTTTTGGTGGTTGTAGCCGCAGCTCGCTATCATAATATTAGAATACTTTCCGAAATGTCGAAAAATTCAAGCGTTTCAAAATTTGATTTAGGATTTCCAGTTATAAAAGACAATGCTGATTTAAGTTTTGGAAAAGGGGGGTCTTTTTATACAATAAATGACTTGAATGGTATCAAAGCAGACTTTTGCGATGGCATTGTAACTTTAGCTTATAAATCTAAACTTTCGATTGCTCGTTTTTTAGAATGTAATGATATGACAGAGCAGGACTTTGTCAACGTAGGACAAATTTATTATATTGTTTCTAAAAAAGAGAAAGCTAGTATTCCTCATCATATTGTAAAAGAGGAAGAAACCTTGTGGGATATTTCACAGCAATATGGTGTAAAACTTTCTAGTATGTTGAAATACAATAGAATGGAAACCATTGGAAGATTGCAGAAGGGTAGGGTAGTGTGGATGCAAGAGAAGCGACCTAAGAATAAACCAATTGAATATATTGATTTTCCGCTAGAAGAAGAATCGGTAAAACCTGAAAACATAAGATTTGATGATGAAATAATTTCGGAAATTGAAACGAATTCAACTTTTGGCACAAAAATTGACAAGCCTAAAGAAATAGTTATCGAAACTCCTGCTTTAATTAAAGAGGAAGAAAGCAAAAAAGAGAATTTTTCAGAAAATAAAGTAGATAAGAAATTAAATGAGGCATCAGATTTAGAAGATATAATAGCAATAAAAAAATCTGGTAATTCAAAGGTAAAAGAAAAAAATAATACAGTTGATACTAAACCATTAATTAAAAGAGAGATATCGACTAAAGTTATTGAAATTTTTCCAAAAAATGAAGAAGATTTTAAAGACAATTTAGATTTTAAGAAAACAAATAATAAAGAGTATGTAGTGCATGAAGTTAAAAAAGGGGAGACACTTTACAGAATTTCAATTAACTATAATGTTAGTGTAGCTCAATTATATAGACTTAATAATTTGAATAATAATATAATTGAAATAGGAGATAAAATTATTGTAAAACGATATTAAAGATAAGTAATAAGTAGTATAGATTCACTCGATAGCTGGTTTAGCCTCGATCTTTGATTGAGGCTAACTTATTTTATGCCATTGAGATAAATATTGTAGCTCAGAATTTCGTTATACGATTTCAATCTGCATTTATATTTTGAGATTAACTTTTAGTTTTTTAATTTTCTTTTTTGTCTGTGAAGCAACCGCTCAAAATATTATTATTGAGGGTAAAGTAATTGATGAAATTAGTTTTAAGCCTATTTCTAATGCAAGTATAAAAATAGTAGGAACTTTTTTTGGAACGAAAACGGACTCTTTAGGTCATTTTAATTTAAAAGTTCCTATTACTAATAAAACCTTTGAGATTTCTTCTCTTGGATATGAAAAGCAGACTTTGTCAGTTACTTCCTCTACATTTTTAGTATTTAAGCTTTCTCAAAAATCTAGTGAATTAAATGAAATTTTTATTAAACCTAGAGAAAATCCTGCGTGGGAAATAATTCGAAAAGTTTTAGAAAAAATACCTTTAAATGACCCCCAAAAATTTGATTCATTTCAAGCGGAGTTGTATTCTAAAGTATTAGTTAATGGCGATTTTTTAATGATTAATAGAAAAGCTGATACAATAAAAACTAAGTCTTTTAATAGTAATTTTTATCAATTAGAAAACTACGGAAAACTCTATCAAAAAAATAAGAAACGAAAAGAAGTTATACTCCATTCCTTTTCGACACTTCCTTCATTTTTACCTGTAAATTCATTGATTGACCCAAATGTAAATCCTTTTGGATTTTATCAGCCATTTATTTTGTTTAGATTATTTCAGTCTTTTTCTTCTTCTGCTCCTAATATTGAACGTTTGTATGTTAATCCTATCAACAATCAGTTTAATAAACAATATGATTTTGAAATTAAAGATACACTTATATTCGATACTCATGTTAGGTATTTAGTTGAATTTAAGCCTCTTTTGGGGCAAAAATTTGATGGTTTGATCGGCTCTATTCAAATTGATACTGTGGATTTTTCAATAGTAAAAGTTCATGCAGAACCGTTTGATTCGCTTCAAGTTACAAAATTCAAAGTTGAGCAAGAATATAAAAAAAATAATGATAAATGGTATCCTTCTAAAAGCGAAATTAAGATTGCCTATCCAATTGAAAGTAAAAATATTAATGGTAAATATGAAGCCACCTATACTACTTTTTTAAGAAATTTTTCAATCCCAATAACAGATAAGGAAATTGTATTTGACGGCACAACTAAAGTTATTTCAATGTTTGCTGATACTATTTCGAATAGCTCTTTTCAGCAATATCGATTTGAAGATTTGTCTGAAAGAGAAAAAGGAGTTTATAAGAAATGGCAGTTTGATAAATACCCTGCAGTGAGAAAAACTTTGAACTTTATGAATAAACCTATGAAAACAGTGATAAGTGGAACCATAAATAATAGGAATTTTACGATTTTTAATTTTGGTATTGGCTTTAATCGTTTAGAGGGATTTAAGGCTGGACTTGGAATTCAAAATAATTATCTTAATAATCCAAGATTCGGTGTGCAACTAGCCGGAAATTATTCTAGCACATTAAAATTGGGTCAGTTTTTAGGGAATTCTAGCTGGTTTATTACAAAAAATAGGTATAATTCATTTCAAATTTTTTACAATGATTTTATAAACAGGCCGGGTCAGGTTGAGTTTTTAAGGCCTAATTTTATTATTCCTAGAACTACCAGCTTTAATTTTAGATTTGATTCTATTTATGTAGATAAAATTAATAGGTATGGATTAAGTTTAGCTTTAAAGCCATTTAATTTTACACAGATTCAATTTAGACTTTATAATGAAAACAGAAGGGGTATTGCATACCGTATTTTCAATGTTGAAAACAATGAAGTTAATTTAAGAAACATAGAATTTAATGCACGTTTTGCCTTTAAAGAAACTTTTATTAGAAATGGATATTTTGAGATTGTTCAAAACCTATATTATCCAATAATAAATTTCACCTTAAAAAAGTCAATTAGTTTTGATGAATCTACTTATGATTTCTTGCAATCAAGTATAGCAATTCAGCAACAATTTAGAATCAAAAAAGTAGGTGCTTTGAATTTTTTTATTCAAGCAGGCTATTCTCATGGAGACTTACCTTATAGTCATCTTTATAATAATTTATCATCGAGATTAAATTATTTTGAAGTTAATTCCGGTGGTTTAAATACAACAAGTTTAATAAATTTTGCTTACAATAAATATGTAAGTATTATTGCTAATCATAATTTTGGAAAAAATCTATATAGATCAAGCATTAAATGGTTTCAGCCTGAGCTTTCAATTGGGGTATCTATCGCTTATTCTAAATTGGATGAGAATTACAAAATTGAAGGAATAAATTTGGAAGATTTTTCGGATTTTTATCCAGAATATTCATCAACTATAATAAATATTTTTAAATTTAAACTTCTTGGTGGCAATGTTGGTTTGGGGTTTTTTGGAAGTTACAGTAATAAATCTGACCTAAACCAAAAATTTAGAATTACTCCAAGATTTACGTTTAACTTTTTATAGATAGCCTTTAAAAGTTGTTATACATTTCTATTGATGCATAATAAAGCATCACTAAACATAAGGTAAGTTTAAATATTATTCCAGCAATAAGTCCAAAAAAACTACCTAATGCAGCTTTTAATGCAATTATGTGATTTTTATTATTTAGATATTCACCGATAAAAGCTCCAATAAAGGCTCCAATAAACAACCCAAAAGAGCCTAGAAATATACCTACCACTAGTCCTAGGCCAGCTCCAATTGTTCCCCATTTACTTCCGCCAAATTTTTTAGTGCCCCAAATTGGAATGAAATAATCTAATACCGTAATAAGAATTGTAAGTGTACCTAAAATAAATAGAAGATTGGAAGAAAAATTGGCGAATTTGGAATAATTCAAAACTAAAATGCCAACAAAACTTAAGGGAGGTCCAGGTAAAGGCAAAACAGCTCCCGCAAGACCAACTAGTAATAAAATAAAACCTAATATTAGTAGCACGATGTCCATTATGCTTCTACCAGCTTAGGAGTTTTAATCTTTCTATCGTTTAAGAAAAGTGCTATTCTGTTTATGGCTAGATCAAGGGTATCAACTTCTGGTAAAAATACTGCTCTAAAGTGCTGCCCTCCAGGATAATTAAAGCCTTTACCGGATACTACAAATACTTTTTGTTCATTTAATAAATCTAATACAAATTGTTCGTCGTTAACAATATCGAATTTTTTTAGATCTATTTTTGGAAAAACATACAAAGCACCTTTGGGTTTAACACATGAAATGCCTGGAATGTCCGTTAGTTTGTAATAAATTAAATCTCTTTGTTTTTTTAATCTTCCGCCTTCAGCAACCAAATCATTAATAGATTGATGCCCACCTAATGCGGTTTGAATTGCATATTGAGTTGGCACATTGGCACATAAACGCATACTTGCAAGAAGTGTTAGGCCTTCTAGAAAGGACTTGGCTTTATTTTTAGCACCACTAGGAATCACCCATCCACCTCTAAAACCTGCGGCTCTATAATTTTTAGATAAGCCACCAAAAGTCATAAAAAACACGTCTTCTGAAAGAGTGGCAGCAGGTACATGTTTAACACCATCGTAAAGTATTTTGTCATATATCTCGTCAGAAAATACTATTAGATTATATTTTTCGGCTAAACCAACAATTTGTTTTAAGACGTGGCTTTCATACACAGCACCGGTGGGATTATTTGGATTAATAAGTACTATTCCTTTTGTTTTTGAGGTAATTTTAGATTCCATATCAGCAACATCTGGATTCCAATCGGATTGTTCATCGCAAATATAATGCACTGGTTTTCCGCCGGATAATGTTACTGCCGTAGTCCATAATGGATAGTCTGGAGAGGGAATTAGAATTTCGTCACCATCATTTAAAAGAGCTTGCATTGCCATTACAATAAGTTCGCTTACTCCATTACCTACAAATATATCTTCTATTGTTACGTCTTTAATTCCTATTTGCTGGGTATAATGCATAATGGCTTTTCTTGCCGAGAAAATACCTAAATGATGGGAATAGCCTTGAGCATTTCTTAGGTTTAGAATCATGTCATGAACTATTTCGTCTGGCACATCAAAACCAAAAGGTGCTGGATTTCCAATATTCAAGTTTATTATTTTTTGACCCATTGCCTCTAACTGCTGTGCTTTTTCAAATACTGGCCCTCTGATAGCATAGCTTAAATTATTTAGTCGATCACTTTTTTTAAATTCTTTTGACATGCTTTTAAAGCCCTTCTAAAAAGGCATTTACATTGTTTTTTATTCTATCCATGATATTTTCCGAATCATGCTTAATAAACTTTTCTCCTGTAACTAATTCGTATAACTCAATATATCGATTACTTATTTCCAAAACTTTTTCATCTGTCATTTCGGGTATAACTTGCCCTTTTTTTCCTTGAAAATTATTTGCGATTAACCATTCCCTAACAAATTCTTTAGAAAGTTGTTTTTGAGGAATGTTGGCATTTTGATTTGACAAATATGTTTCTGCATAAAAATATCTGGAAGAATCGGGCGTGTGAACTTCGTCAATTAAATAAATAACTCCATTTCTTTCTCCAAATTCATATTTTGTGTCCACTAAAATTAAGTCATTTTTTAAAGCCATTTGAGTGCCTCTTTCAAACAAGGCCAAAGCATATTTTTCTAATGCTTCATATTTATCTTTAGATACCAATCCATTAGCTAATATTTCTTCCCTTGAAATATCTTGATCGTGTCCTTCATGAGCTTTTGTGGTTGGGGTTATAATTGGAAATGGAAGTTTGTCGTTTTCTTTTAATCCATCAGGTAGTTCTATTCCGCAAATCTTTCTTTTACCTGACTTATACTCCCTAGCTGCATGTCCTGCTAAATACCCTCTTACGACCATCTCCACAGGAAATGTTTCACATTTTAAACCATATGACGCATTTGGGTCTGGTGATTTAATAAGCCAATTAGGTAAAATATCTAAGGTTGCTGCTAAGTTTTTATCTGCAATTTGATTTAATACTTGACCTTTAAATGGAATTGCCCTTGGTAGAACTACATCAAAAGCTGAAATGCGATCTGAGGCAATCATTAATAAATTCTCATTGATACTGTAAACATCTCTTACTTTTCCACGATAAAAGCCATTTTGTCCTTTAAAATTGAAATTTGTTTCTTTAATACTATTCATTATTTCACAAAATAAGCTATTTATTATTTTTCAGTTTGTTAAAAATTTAGTCTCTTTTTTAAGGTGACCTATTTTTAATTTTTGGTTAATGAACCATGTCAATACGAATGCAAATTTCGAGTATTATTACCAATTTTTTTCTATTTTCATTCGACTATTTTTTTTGTTCATCATAATTTTCATTTCAGATGTTTTCAAATCTTCCAATAGCTGAAGAGCCCTTTCTTTGGAAATATTTTTAGATTTATATTGGTCAAATTCTTCCTCTTTTTTATCTGAGGCTTGTATGTTTCGATTTGAATTATCTGATTTTGGAGGAGGAGGAGGGGGCTTAAATTTTGGTTTATAAAGGCTCTTAATAAGTTCATAATTATAACGTGCCTCTCTCATTTCATTATTAACTTCCAAGGCACGTCTATATAATTCTAAAGCTTTCGCACTGTCTTTTTGTAGAACTGCCAATAATCCCAATTGATTTAAAGCTTGAGACCTCTGCAACGGATTATGTACATTTATAAGATGTTCGTAGTTTATTCTAGCTTTTAAAGTATCGTTACAAATATAATATGCATTGCTAACGTCCATTCTAAGTTCAGGTTCTATAAGTTTACTTATTTTTTCTATTTTTTCAAATGTTGCAAGGGCCTCTATATATTTTTTTTGAGAAAATGATTCGTTAAAAGAAGTTTTTAATAGGTTTTTTTGCTCAATGTTTGTGAAATATTGAGGGTTAATTAAAATGAAAATAATATGATAAATATATTGATACATTTAAAGTTTTATAACATTTATATCGACTAAAAAATCAATGCTTATAAAGAGTAAGGCCAACAACAGAAAATATACATATTTGTTATTGGTTACCATTTGTTGGTTTCCAGTATTTTCAGACTTTTTCTCAAGATTTATTTGTTCTTGAAGTTTTCCAATTTGGTTGGTTTGATTATTAATCACAAAATATTCTCCTTCGAAGTTTTTTGTAATTTCAGCTATTTGTTTTATGTCTAAAATGCTAACAACTTCATTGCCATCCTTGTCTTTTTTAAAACCATTAAACGATGGAATTTTTGCGCCCGAATTTGTACCAATTCCAATAACAAATAAATTGATTTTTAAGGTTTTAAATAATTTATTCCATTGAGGATCTAAATTTTCAAAATTTTCACCATCTGTTACTAGAACAAAAATTTTAGATTGCGTTTCCTCTGATTTATTGGTATTGAATTTTTCATAAACTAATCCAAGAATGCTATTAAAATCAGTTCCTCCAGAGCCTAAAAGTGAAGTGCTTAATGAGTTTATATCACTTTTAATTATTTCATGGTCGAAAGTTAAAGGAGTAAATAAACTGGCTTCAGAATTAAAAATCATAAGGCCTATTTTATCAGTTTTGTATTGGTCTACAAAATTTTTTAATTCGTTTTTGGCTTTGTCGAGTCGTGATGGCTCCACGTCTTGTGCATTCATTGATTCCGATAAATCAAAACCTATGTATATGTCTTTTCCAGTGCTTCTGGCTTCCATTTCAGTTATTCCAAAATTTGGACCTAACAATGCTATAACCATTAATGCAAAATATACTATTCGAAGAATAAATTTTACAAGTCCGAAGTTTGCACTCGTTTTTAGTTTTCTGCTTATAACAAATATCCTGATAAAATAAATTAGGTAAATCAGCATAAACGCTGCAATAATAAAAAATTCATTGGAAGAAAATTCTTTAGTCCAATTCATTATTATTTACCAATTGATATTAAATTACTCATTAATTTATAAGCACCTGGCACGCCTGCTGGTAATTGTCTAAAAAATGAAAGACCTGTAAATATATAGTTTCCTTTTCCATATTTTGCATACAATAAAGATCCTTCTTGCTCAGTTTCTCCTTCATCTTTTATTGAAAAAATGGCCTCGTATTTGTCTGAATATTTATCAGAAAAATAAAGGCCACGTTCTTGTACCCAACCTTCAAAATCCTTGGGATCTATTTTATTGGGATAATTTAGAATGCTATGATTTGACTTTAAGACTTTCATTTCTGCGTTTTCATCAGTTACTCTTCCTCTGCCTATCGACAAAGGATATGGGCCAAGGTCTTTGGTTTTTACTGTGCCATAAAATGCCTGCGTTTGATATTGAATAATTAAATTGCCGCCTTCTTTTACATAGTTCAATAAAAGATCTTGTGAATTCACTAACCAATCTTCTGTATTATAGGCCCTTACGCCAACAATAATGGCATCTAAAAGATTTAAGTTAGTTGAAATATTTGATTCATTTAAGTTAGTAATAGTATAGCCAATTTGTTTTAAAGCATCAGGAACATCATCGCCAGCCCCAGCAATATATCCTATGTTTTGCCCTCTTTTTTGTATATTTAGATTAATTGCTTTTGCTACTGCGGTTGGGAAAATATTTAGTTCTGGAATATGCTCGTACTTTATGTTTTCTAAAGATCGATCAAAAGTGCCATTTTGTGTAATAGCTTTTACCTTCATTATTATTTCAGTCGAATTTGTAGGAGGTGTTACAACAAAAGTTACTTTTTTTTCTTTATTTTTTTCTACTGTGTTTATATCGATAAATTCAGGTTCAACCTTCCAACCTTGTGGTAATTCTAGTACCACTTTTGCATTTAAGTTTAGAACATTTGAATTTACCATTATTGCAACACTTGTTGGTTTTTGGTTCGTAAAAATATACACTTTTTCTTCAAAATTGACCATTACTTCTGGTCTTATTTCTAAATAACGATAAATTTCGCCGAAGGAGGGTTCTGTGTATTTGAATTTTACAGGAGCAGAAAATTTTAAAGGATTACTAGCAATTTCGAATTCAAAAGTGGCAATCAGTGGATCTTTAGCCATTGGCAATCCTCTTTTTGACTCGTCATAAATCTTATAAAAACCTTTTTCAGCGTTTTCAATCAACCAATAGGGTTGGGTAATTGGTGTATTTAATAAAATTGGAACTTCTATCGAATTTTCAAATGCTTTGTTATAAGTTAAAGTAGAATTTAATAAAGTGTCTTTTACTGCTACTCCATTGATTTTAATTGCATTTAATTTTACTTCTACTTGTGATCTTTTTATGGCAGTAAAAAAAAGTTTAAGTTTTTGTCCAGGTGAAATACTAAAGCTAGCAGAATTAGCTTCAAAATACAATCCAGCACATGCCATTATTAGATTTAAACACTCTGTTTTCTTATTTTCTTTGTATATACTGACTGGCAAGTTTTCAATTAAATTTAATACTTTTATCAATCCTGAAACGCTTGCAGAGGGTCTTTGAATTTCATATTTTGATATAATTTCTTTCAATGCCTTATGAATATTTTCACCTCCCGATATTCTATTCCAAGTGATGTCTATTCCATCAAAAAGATCATTTTTTGCAGGATCCCCTTTCACGTGAATAGCATACTCATACCTTTCATTTCGTGAAACTGCTGAGCCAAAACCTTGGCTTCGGTGTTTGCTTCGAGCTTCAGAAGCAATTTCGGGGTATGACTTCCCTAAAAGAGGATTGAAATCTCCAAGTGATAATTTTATAAAAGAGCCTGTTTCAGGTTCAATATTGTTGAAACCTCTAGAATAAGAATTCCAAACCAATCGTTTTGCTTGCCAAACTTCAAGCTCTTTCAATTGCTCAGGGAATTTTGTAGGGTCAGCAGCGGCATCAAAAGCTTCGGCTGAAAGTATTGCAGATGCCGAATGGTGTCCGTGGCCGGCTCTTTCATCTGGCGGAAAGCGATTAATAATTACATCGGGTTTTAATTTTCTAATTTGATATACTACATCCGCTAAAATTTTATCTTTACCCCATGTTAGCAAAGCCTCTTCTGTTTTTTTAGTAAATCCAAAATCAACGGCTCTAGAAAAATATTGTTCGCCACCATCTATTTTTCTAGCTTCAAGAAGTTCATGAGTTCTTAAAAGACCAACATATTCCCCTTGCTCAGTTCCAATAAGGTTCTGACCGCCGTCTCCTCTTGTCATTGCCATGTAAGCAGTTCTGACTTTTTTTTCTTTTGAAAGCCATGCTATTAATAATGTATTTTCATCATCGGGATGAGCCGCCAAATACAATGCGTTGCCAAGGGTATTTAACTTTTGGATTCCATGCAATATTTCGCTACTTGTTAAAGCCTTTTGTTGGGCAAAAGTGGTTGCCGAACAATAAAAAAATAGAATTAATAGCCAATTTGTTTTCATATTTTTGTAATTCCAATCGTTACACATGAGGTTTGTTATTCTTTTGTTTGTTTGTTTTTTTTGCATTTTTATTGGTTTTTGCCAAGAAATCAAAGTTCAATATTTAGAAAATGAAATTTATTTAAAAGTAAAATATTCGTTTTCTGACAAAATTAATGATTTAAATGGAGTAACTGATATAAAAACAGAATTGCCATTTTTAGAAAATTTATTTCAATCCAAGAAAGTTTCAATTCAAAAAATTGAAAAGCCATTTTTCTCCCTCAAAAATAAGGATTTTAAACGTGTTTTTAAGTTAAAATTTTCAGAAACTGAGAATATTGATGAAATTATTGAAAAGTTAAAAGGAGAAGGACAATATGAATACATTGAGAAAGTTCCAGCTAGATTTATAATTGGAACTCCAAATGATGTTTCGTTTCCAAGTCAATGGAGTTTAGCAAAAATTAAGGCTCAAGTTGCTTGGGACGTGAATGGCGGTGGTGGACATGTAATTGTAGCTGTTGTTGATAATGCGGTACAAACTTCTCATATTGATTTAGCAGCTAATATGGTAGCTGGCCGAGACGTGTCTTCAGATCAAGATACAGATCCAAATCCTCCTAATGATTCGTTTAATCACGGTACACATGTAGCAGGAATAGTATCAGCAGTTACAAATAACATGTTAGGTGTTGCGTCAGCAGCAAATAATAGAGTAAAAATAATGCCAATAAAAGCTACTCCTGATGATGGAAACCCAAACGGAATTTATTTTGGTTTCGAAGGAATTGTTTGGGCAGTGGATAATGGAGCTAAAATAATTAGTCTTTCTTGGGGTGGAGGAGGATTTTCTCAAGCAGAACAAGATGTTATAAATTTTGCTTATAATAATGGAGTTATGGTTGTGGCGGCAGCTGGAAATGAAAATTCGGAAGTTTTACATTATCCTTCTGCTTACAATCATGTGTTATCAGTTGCAAGTTTAGATGCTACAGATATCAGAAGCTCTTTTAGTAGTTATGGAAGCACAATAGATATTTCGGCGCCTGGAAGAGGTATTTTAAGTACTTTACCAACAAATGTTTATGGGTCTTTTAGTGGAACTTCTATGGCTACCCCATTAGTAGCATCTTGTTTAGGTTATATTTGGTCTTGTTTTCCTAGTCTTACTTTGGATGGCTTGGAAGCATTAATTAAAAATACAGCAGATGATATTTCAACACAAAACGTTAATTTGAACGGAAAATTAGGTGCTGGTAGAATAAATTTATTAAATGCAGTAGCATGCAAAATGGAAGGTTTGGATGCCTTAAATGTAACTATAAGCCCAAATAAGTATTTCTGTGAGGGGGATAGTGTCAGATTGTCGATTCCGAATGTATCTGGTGCAAGTTTTGAATGGTCACAAAATGGAATACTCTTATCATCTGCCTTAAATAGTGTTTTTATAAAAAGAGAAGGAGTTTATACATTAAAAATAACAAAAGGGTTTTGCGTAAAAACCATTAATTCAGAATCATTGACGTTTAACAAAGTGATTAGTGTGACACCCACAGTTTTAAATTCTGAAAGTTTTTATTGTAATGGGAAAGCTGATACTTTGAGTATTTTACCTGTATCTTGTTTGTTTTCAAAAGAATATGAAAAAAGATATACGGGGATAACCGTTGGGTATGATAATTTTGGACAAAGTGGACCTTCCCCTTCTGTGGGATTTGATGTAGTGCCTGGGTTGATTGATTCTGTAGAAATTACAATTACTTGGCAAAAAAAAGATGGTGGAGGCGCAAATTCTTGCAGTACTCCTGATGGAGGCCTTACTCCTTTTAATGAAGAGTTGGGCTTTCAATTAAAAAGTCCATCAGGAAAAATAATTGATTTGGTAGCATTAGGCACATTTGCTAGAGGAACAGTAACAAGTGGTTTAGTTACGCAGAAATTCAAAATGGGAGCCCTTGTTATTTCAAATAATTCCTTGCCAATATCAGGAATTTTTAGTCCAAAAGGTTCTTTCTCAGCCTTAATAGACGATTTTCCAAACGGGAAATGGGAATTATTAGCGGTTGATGATTCTCATTTAGACCCATTATGTGTTTCAGGCTTTGGGATAAAGATTTTTACAGATATTGGAAGTTCAGCATCAGAAGTTTCTTGGTGGGATAGGGCTATTGGAGGAAATTTACTTTCAACAAATTCCAAACTTTCGGTTATTAACCTTCCAACTGGAATTTATTCCTATTTTGCTCAAAATAAATGCACTGGTCTTTGTCCATCTCCTCGATCAAAAGGTGAAATAATAGTTAAAAATGTTCCAGAAATCTTGGCATTCCCAATTGGCGACATTGTAATTACATTACCCCAAGCGTATGAAATAACTAGAGCCATCAATTATACAGTTACAAAAAACACTGCAAATATTTATTCTGTTAAAGGCATTAATAGTCAAAATCAGGCCTTTAACTATGTTGTTTCCAATACAGGGCCTCATTTAAGCCCTGTTACTATATGTGATTCAGTAGATTATATATTGTTTGCAATGGGTTGTCAAGGGCAATTGCAATGGGGTAATGGTAGCATAGAAAAGGCAATATTACTTCAAGATGTAAAATCGAATACCCAAATAACAGCTATTTGTAATCAATCTTGGGCTTGCACCCCACCTACTTTCAGTAGTTTTATATTTAGTTTAGCTTCTTCAAGTCAAAACTTAAGTGGAATTGTTTACCCAAGTCTAAAACAAAATACATTTGGAAGCCAAATATTATCAAATCAACAAATAAAACCGATTTCTACCATAAACTACATGGCTTCATCTCAAATAGTTTTATCGCCAGGTTTTAAAGTAGAAAACGGAAATACTTTTTCTGCAAGAATTGGCAACTGCCCAAATTGATTTGTAATTGAATTGCCATTATTTCATAAAAAAGGAGTTTCAATATTTTATTTTTTTTTGATTTAATTAAACAATACTTTTTTTTTGTGTCTTTGAAAGCCTATTTTTGCAAAATTTTTAATTTTACACTGTAAAAACTAAACTCGAATAAACGACTTATGGATTCAATGATAATTTACCTTGTTCCGCTTTGTGGTATTATTGGCTTACTTTACACAGCTTGGCGATTCAAGTGGGTAACCGACCAACCCGCTGGCGATGCCAATATGCAAAAACTTTCAGGTTATATCGCAGACGGTGCAATTGCCTTTTTGAAAGCTGAATGGAAAGTTTTAGCTTATTTTGCTATTCCTACCGCTATTCTATTGGCTTGGCTTGGCACAACCACCATTCATTCTTCTCCTTTAATTGCTGTTGCATTTTTAATTGGTGCATTTTTCTCAGCATTCGCAGGTTATGTTGGAATGAAAATCGCAACCAAAGCTAATGTTCGTACTGCACACGCAGCTCGTACATCATTGGCACAAGCCCTAAAAGTTTCATTTACTGGTGGTTCAGTAATGGGAATGGGCGTTGCAGGTTTAGCGGTTTTGGGTTTAAGTTTATTATTTATATTCTTTTATAATTATTTTGCTAAAGGTGAATTATTAACTTCTGATAACATGAAAAAAGCCATTGAAGTTTTGGCTGGTTTTTCATTAGGTGCAGAATCTATTGCTCTTTTTGCCCGTGTTGGTGGCGGAATTTATACAAAAGCTGCCGACGTTGGTGCTGATTTAGTTGGTAAAGTTGAGGCTGGGATTCCAGAAGATGATGTCCGTAATCCTGCAACAATCGCTGATAACGTTGGTGATAATGTTGGTGACGTAGCTGGAATGGGTGCCGATTTATTTGGCTCGTATGTGGCAACAATCTTGGCAACAATGGTTTTGGGACAAGAAATTAGTGTAATGGACAATTTCAATGGTTTTTCACCAGTATTATTGCCATTATTTATTGCTGGTGCTGGACTTTTGGCTTCTTTGGTTTCTACATTTTTGGTTCGAATCAAATCTGAAACTTCGTCAGTTCAAAATGCTTTAAATATCGGTAACTGGGCATCAATCGCCATTACATTGGTTGCCTGTTATTTTTTAGTAATCAATATTTTACCAGAAGGAAATATTACTTTGCGTAGTATAACTTTTACAAGAATGGATGTATTTTATGCAATCATTGTAGGTTTAGTTGTTGGAACTTTGATGTCGATTATTACTGAATATTACACAGCAATGGGTAAGCGTCCAGTAATGTCAATCATTGAAAAATCAGGCACAGGACACGCCACAAATATTATTGGTGGCTTGGCAGTTGGTATGGAATCTACGGTTTTACCGATTTTAACTTTGGCAGCTGGTATCATTTTCTCTTACCAATTTGCAGGTTTATATGGTGTTTCGATTGCTGCCGCAGGAATGATGGCAACAACAGCTATGCAATTAGCGATTGATGCTTTTGGCCCGATTGCAGATAACGCAGGTGGAATTGCCGAAATGTCGCAATTGCCAGCAGAAGTGCGTGAGCGTACCGATAATTTGGATGCTGTTGGTAACACAACTGCTGCCACTGGTAAAGGTTTTGCGATTGCTTCGGCAGCCTTAACATCCTTGGCATTGTTTGCTGCATTCGTTGGTATTGCAGGAATCAACTCTATTGATATATACAAGGCTCCAGTTTTGGCCGGTTTATTTGTTGGTGGAATGATCCCATTTATATTCAGTGCTTTATGTATTTCGGCGGTTGGTAAAGCTGCCATGGAAATGGTAAATGAAGTTCGACGTCAGTTCCGTGAAATTCCTGGAATTATGGAATATAAAACAGAACCAGAATACGAAAAATGTGTTGCTATCTCAACAGAAGCATCAATCAGACAAATGATTTTGCCAGGTGCGATTGCATTAATTACACCAGTTTTAGTTGGATTTGGTTTTAAAGGAGTTTTTCCTAATACTTCTTCTCCCGAAATTTTGGGTGGTTTATTAGCAGGTGTAACAGTTTC
>JANOMP010000178.1:0-2498 GCA_031420365.1 Cytophagaceae bacterium | reverse complement strand
TGCATTGCTTCTGTTCCAATAATTGATTTTACGAAACAAAATAGTATTATTGAAATAAATGAATGGTAAAAAGCATTATGTTTTACTTCGGTCAAAGACCGAAATACACACGTACGAAGGCGGGAGCCTTCGCACAGCTGGGTCAAAATAATGGCGATTGTAAAATTACCTACCAAGTTGGAGGTCAATCTTTCTCTTACAATGTCAATTCAACGAGTTGCACTAGTTAACAATATTTAATAATTTCCAAAGTATTACGTTTTCAATCGTGATACTTTGGAAAATTTCAAAAAAATAGTTATGAGAATTTTCTTATTTTACTTATTTATTTTTTCAAAATCTGTATTTGCAAATGATTCATTAAGGATTACTTACCTAAATGCAGAAAATTCAACTCTCATATTGGAAGGAATGATTAATGCTGAAAAAAATATTAATATAGATACTGTATTATTAGAAAAAAGTAAAGCAATTTTTACAAAGAAAGGAATTGAAACAAATATACTGTATCGATTAAAAATTAATAATCAATATATTTCTGATTGGTTTTTCTGGTGTGAAAATATGAAAATTAATATTTCAGCTCCATTTAAATTAAAATTTTCATACTCAGAAATAAACTCTTATTATCAGTTTTATATGGAAGAATTGATAAATCCTCTTAGAATGGTATTTGTTAAAAAAAGTATACTTTTAGATCAAAAGAGTTCTCATAATAATGACTTCATTAAAAATGAATCAATACTAATGTTTGATAAGTTGATAAATATTTATCAAAGTACCATAAAATCAATGAATAAGGATGCTCCTAAAAATGAGTTTTATTTGTGGCTTTTGATGTTTGAAAAACGAAATAAAGAAATAATAGACTCAAATATTTTCAATAAATTTCCTTCAAATTATAATATTCACCCCTATTTAGTTTATTGTTTGGAAAAAGAAAAGGAATTGAAAAAAATCGAAATTGGTGATGAAATACCGAAAATATCAGAAAATATTTTTAATAGTGGAAAAATTGATAACTCAATTTTCAAACAAAAAAAATTAACTATCATAGACTTTTGGGGGACTTGGTGTGGACCTTGCATAAAATCTATTCCAAATTTGGTTAAAGTAAATCAAAAATATAAAGAAGATGTTAATGTTTTAAGTATTGCTAAAGAAAATGAAGAAAATAATATAAAGTTTGCCGATTTCATTAGAAGATATAATATGAATTGGCTGCATGTTAGACTTATTGAATCACAAAAGGAACCTTCGATTATTACTGATATGGGGATAAATAGTTACCCTACAATTTTTGTAGTCGACCAAGAAGGTAAAATTTTGTTTAAAAAAGTAGGGTTTTCGGAAAATGAACATTTAGAAGATTTTTTAAAGCTTTATTTTAAATAATGGATTTCGAAAGTCAAATAAATTTATTAAACTTTATTAATTTACAAAACAATCAAAAAATGTTAGAGCATTTTGAAAATGGGTTAGTCTCAAGAAGTGAGATGAAAAATGTAATTGGTGGTGCTCGTTACAAGTTTCAAGCTGGAAATCTACTATCAAATGCATTCGCAGCAAGTAGTGAATCATCTCTTTTCCTGCTAGTATTTTTAGTTACTTTGAAAACTTCGAAATCTCAAGTAAATTCATTAAAAAAATAATTTAATTCCAGACATTCTCAAAAAATCTTTTTTTGCTTTAAAAATTGCCCTCATTACTGGAATGACAATCTTTGTATTTAGATTGAAATAATTGTTAAAATTATAACTTATTACCTTTGTGTCCTTTTTTTAACTTGAGAAATTTTAAAACATATCGTCAACTCGACAACATGGACTGCGGTCCCACCTGCCTACGCATGGTGGCCAAGCATTTTGGACGTAACCTTTCTGCTCAAGAGATACGTGTGGCAGCGGAGATTGGTAAAGATGGAGTAAGTATGCTTGGTATTGCCCAAGCAGCAGAAAAGGTAGGTTTTAAAAGTTTAGGGGTAAAAGTAAACTTAGAAAAACTCAAAAAAGAAGCACCACTGCCGTGTATAGTCCACTGGGGACAAAACCACTTTGTAGTTGTGGTTTCGACTTCGCTCAACCACCGTCTGTGGGGTCGGTCACTGGGCGTAGTCGAAGTGGCCGACCCGACCAAAGGATTAATAAAATACACGGAGAAAGAATTCGAATCTCAATGGGCTACAACGATAATTGATGGCGAACGCACTGGCGTTGCTTTACTATTAGAACCCACAGCGGCATTTTACGAAAACGATACCTTCGCCGAGAAAAACAAGGAGAAAAGCTTTGGGGCTTTGTTTCAGTATTTTTTTAAGTACAAATCACTAATAGTTCAGCTGGGTTTAGGGCTTTTGGTGGGTCAGGGACAAAAGTTGGGGATTAAGTTAAAAAGAGATACATTTGGGTCAAAAAAGTTATCGAACCAATAGACCTTAAATTAGTGCATCAATTATTTCCATCTGGATTGATGGATTATTTTGAGATAACCGATTTTCA
>JANOMP010000177.1:0-5450 GCA_031420365.1 Cytophagaceae bacterium | reverse complement strand
TGCATTGCTTCTGTTCCAATAATTGATTTTACGAAACAAAATAGTATTATTGAAATAAATGAATGGTAAAAAGCATTATGTTTTACTTCGGTCAAAGACCGAAATACACACGTACGAAGGCGGGAGCCTTCGCACAGCTGGTTAAATATGGAGTTCTGTATTTAGCAATCTATAATCAAGTTTGATTATTTTTATTTTTTTTAAATATGATTTATTCTAGCAAATTTGTCAAAAAAAAGAATTTAGCCAATATTTCTTCAAGACTTTTCATTTTGTTGATTTTGATAATATTTTCTAATCACGGTTTTTGTCAAACTATTATTAGTGGTAATACTCCATTTTCAAAATCACCAATTATATATTTTGAACCCTTTTTGGGTCAATTTTATAACATGTCGGCTATTAAAAGTCAAACATTACCTGATAGCATTGGGAATTTTAGAATTCTTATTAATAATACTTGTTCAGTTCAAATGACTATAATAATTGGAAATATTCCTATAATTTTATTCATTGACCCTAATGACAGAATTGAAATCAAGTTTAATCCAGATAAAGACTATACTATACATGGAAAAAACTCTGTAGTAAATGAATATTATAATAATGTTTTTGACTATCCTAAAATGAAGAAATTTAATGGGATTATGGAAATCCTTGAAGATTCCTCAAACAAATCGGTAGAAGATTTAATTATTTCAACAGAAAAATTTCTCAACCAAAAGTTTAGTTGGGTAGATTCCATTGACAAAAAAGAAAACAATAGTGTTACAATTTCACAGATAATAAAAAGAAATTGCCTCGCCACTTTAAGTATGGAATTTATTACAAGATCAGAAAAAATATTTCATTCTAAGGAAAAGATAAAGATTTACAAAGAGTTTCTTTTTCTTAAGAATAATGTATTTGAAGATGATTTAGTAAACAACATTGGAACTCATTCAATTAGAATGTTATACCTGAAGTATTTAGAATCAAAAAATCTTTCAGTTTTAGAATCTAAAGATATAATTATTCCGGACTTAATAAAAATCAGGAATGATAACCCTAAATTACAAGAGTACCTTTATTTTCATTGGTTGTTTTTATACTATAATTTTGACCCAAATCTGCTCGATTACTGTGAATCATCTAATAAGTATAAATTAATGTATCCAAATAGTCCTTTTATTTCTATTTTAAACAAGATGGATTGGTGTAGAAAAACTGATAAAATTAGAAATTCGGAGATAGAAATAATTGAATATGCTTCTGTTGATTTATTTAGTTTGATAACAGAAAAATTTTCAGGTAAAAGATTATTTATTGACTTGTGGGCGACATGGTGCGGTCCTTGTATAATGGAATTTTCAATTGTTCCTTCAAATTTTGAAAATCAGTTAAAAAAATATAATATTCAACCTGTTTTTATTTCAATTGATGAGCCCAAGTTGAAAAAAAAATGGAATAATACTGTATTTAAGTTAAATCTTAAAGGCAAAAATTTAATTGCAAGTCAAAGTATACAAGAATCTATAAAAGAAATAATTTATAATGGTCAAAATATCAGTATTCCTAGGTACATTATTGTTGATGAAAAAGGAAAAATTATTGAATCAAATGCCCCTAGGCCGTCAGATCCTAGGCTTTTAGAAATTTTCGACGAATCTTTTAAATAAAGAACTATTTTTGTAATTACTACAAATGTTATATGATTACCAACAACTCGACGCCATGGACTGCGGTCCCACCTGCCTACGCATGGTGGCCAAGCACTATGGTCGAAACTTATCGGCTCAAGAGCTACGTGAAGCAGCAGAGATAGGTAAGGATGGTGTAAATATGCTGGGCATAGCCCAAGCGGCTGAAAGGGTTGGTTTCAAAAGCTTAGGTGTAAAAGTAAACTTAGAAAAACTCAAAAAAGAAGCACCGCTGCCGTGTATTGTGCATTGGGGGCAAAATCACTTTGTGGTTGTGGTTTCGACTTCGCTCAACCACCGTCTGTGGGGTCGGTCACTGAGCGTAGTCGAAGTGGCCGACCCAGCCAAAGGATTAATAAAATACACGGAAAAAGAATTTGAATCTCAATGGGCGACGACGTTAATTGATGGAGAACGCACTGGCGTAGCTTTGCTTTTAGAACCCACAGCGGCATTTTATGAAAACGATACTTTTGCAGAGAAAAACAAGGAGAAAAGCTTTGGTGCCTTATTTCAGTATTTTTTTAAGTACAAATCCCTAGTCGTTCAGTTGGGTTTAGGGCTTTTGGTAGGCTCAATGATTCAGCTCATTATGCCTTTTCTTACCCAAAGTGTGGTAGATACGGGCATACAAACCCGCAATCTTAATTTTATATATTTGGTGCTTGCCGCTCAGCTTATGTTATTCATTGGGCGTATGGCAGTAGATTTTTTGCGGTCATGGATATTGCTGCATGTGAGTACCCGCATTAATTTGTCAATTCTTTCAGAGTTTTTGAGCAAACTACTCAAACTACCTGTAAGCTATTTTGAGAGCAAACAAACGGGCGACATCCTCCAACGCATCGGCGATCACAGCCGCATTGAGTCTTTTCTTACGGGCACATCGCTCAATGTGTTATTAAAAGCCCATGATTTCCCTCATAACTATTTATAAAACAATCTTTTACGATTATTCAGATGGGGGGGGTAGAGTGATGATACTTCGACTTTATAAAACTTTGCTAGGGACAAGAGCGTGCTGGCTCGTGGGTCTGAATGCCCGTTTTCTATTCGAGAATAGCTACTTTGGTCAAGGCCAATCGCATAGGCAACCTCTGGCTGCGAATACCCTTTTTCAATTCTCGATTTTTTGAGGATAGTACCGAAGTTCATGTGTATTTGAAAAAATTATGTTTAGGAATCCTCAAAATTAAATAATTTTCAAATTGCATTTTAGCGTAGAAATACCTATTTTTTGTTTGACTTTGCAGATATGCAAAATTGCATACAAAATATGCAAACTTGCATAGGAAAGGCAAATTTTGATTGACATCTTTGTCCTTGTAATAAGGCTTTGAATATACAAAGAATCTTAACCTGAATATAGAATCGCATTTTTACTGAATTAAGAAAAAAAGCAAACAATTGATACTAAACACCTTGAAAAACAATTTTCTAAATACCTTTACTAAATTCTTAAATCAGCTCAATGTGCCTGTTACAGAAAGCAGTGCATTGGAGTATTTGGAAACGAAACTGGCTTTTAATTATTATTGGACAAGTAAAACTTAAATTATGGATTTGCAAATCAACTAAATATATTTTTTAATTATTAATTTTAAACAAAATGAAAAATGGTTTATTAAATTTTGAGTTATTTGGTCTTTCAAGAGCTTCCATGAAAAATGTAAAAGGTGGTGATGTTAGTTGCACAGTAACTTGGGATACGGTGAGTGGTGGCTGCGGTTCAAGTAGTAATACAGTGAACTTTGCCTCGCAAAGTCAAGCTGTTATTGCAATGGACCAAGCGATGGCAAGTGATTCAGATATTAGCGGCTACAATTTAAGGTGTAACCAGCAATAAAAATTATTTGGACACAAAAGCAATAATTTGTGTCCAATTTTTTCCAAATTAGAAAAATAAATTCGAAAAATAGTAAAAGAGGCAAACCTTAAATATGCTTCGAGGATGTAGCCATTTTTAAAAGATAACCAAATGAATATATTACCATTTTATTTTTTACTCACTTTTTTTTTAATTAAAAAATCTATTTACGGACAAGTAACTATTATTCATGACAAAAAGTATATTATCACGAAAGCCGATCTATTTGGTCATTTAATTAAAGCAAATGTAGTATCTAAATCAGACACAAACGAAAATAAAGTGATTTCTACATTTAATGAGGACGGTTTTTTTAAATTTGTCGATACTCAATTTTCAATTTATCATTCATTTGGTTTTTATGGTAACCACAATGATACAATCACTATTGAGAGTAATGGAACAATAGTGGAATTAAATTCGACGAACCATTTTCGTAATGAAAAAAAAGATTTGCCTTTCATAAAGAGCCTTGACTTATCATCTAGACGGGAATCCCCACAAGCAGTAATTTTAGATTTCGAAAATTCATTTATACGATCTAAGGAGACTTATTTTAACTTTTTAGATTATGTAAAAAATCATCAAAATCAATTTTCTGAAATCTACAAGGAACAGTTGTTAATTGGAAATAATTTGTGCAGGCTCCAATTTCTTTTGTCACCTTATAATCGATGTAGCCCCAATATTAGATTTACTCCAAATTCAAAAGATTCTACTATTTACTTTGCTGAAATTGAGCGATTATTTAGTTATCTGAGAGAGATGGACAAAAAAGGAATTCAATTCAATGCACAATGGTTAAACTTTATTATTGAAAATTATATTAATTACAAGACCCGTTATTTTGTAGGAGATCCAAATCTAGCTAGTAAGAAATTAGAATTCGTTCTAAATGATTTTAAAGGATGGTTGCTAGAAGCAGCATTAACTAAACTCCTTTTAGCAGAGGGTGTTATGAACCCTTTTTTTACAAAAAATAAAAAAACTTTCTTTCAAAATATTATTGATCCATATTTTAGAAGTTTCATAGAAATAGAAATGCTCAAATTGACAAATCTGTCTCAAAGCTCACTAGGTCTTACAAAGCTAAATAAATTCAATAGTATAGATGTAACTTTTAATGAGTTTTTAAAACTCAACACTGGAAAATTGCTTTACATAGACATTTGGGCTTCATGGTGTGCAGGTTGTAAAGTGGCAATACCAAAAATGGTGAGTTTTTTCAATTCTAAAAGAATACCGATCGTTTTTCTTTCAATAGATTCATCCCTTGACATTTGGAAAAAAAGTATAAATAATTGGCCATTTCCTTTGCAGTCTTCACATTATAGATTGAATCCAGAGAGTGAATTAGCTACATTAATTACTCAACCAAGTATTCCCAGAGGTTTATTGATAAACACTAAGGGTGATGTTTACGGAATATTTAATGGTGATATAAATGATAATAGTTTATTGCAGGCTTTAAAGGAAATTGAATAACTTTTCAAAAATAATAATTTGAGGTATCATTTCTACCATAAAAAGAAATGAATGGTAAATAACCTCTCTGCGACATGTTCCGAAGTCATTGAAGATCGATAGTTCAAACATTTCAAGCAAAGCTCTGTTCATGTTATGTAAAATAGGATTTTCAATCCCATTTATATAATTTCAGGTTTAAATTTTCCCTTTTTTAAGAGGCTTCATCAAAGGACTCTGAACAAAAGGAGTTTATTATCTTTCGTCAATTAACAGTCTCTGGCACGGACCCTCGCTGTGCGAAGGCTATTGCCTTCGTACGTGCGAAATGCGGCTTCTAGCCGCTGAAAAAGAATATCTTAATAATAGAAAATGGAGAAAGGAGGATATCAAATACGTGATCAAAGTAAACCACATTTTATGACATTTACAGTTGTAGA
>JANOMP010000176.1:0-57755 GCA_031420365.1 Cytophagaceae bacterium | reverse complement strand
TAATAATATTTATCAGTTTTTTTTTACAGTTTTTGTTATTATTTTTGATTGAGCGATGAATTTCTAATAAAAGACCCAAAATGAAACCTTACAAGGTTCCAAACTTTTAAAATCATAACCATGTCTAACACAAATTTAGATAAAGAAATATGCCGGTATCGGCATGACCACAAAATGAGTCAATCCGAATTTGCAAAAAAAATGGGTGTAAGCCAGGTAAGCATAGCCAATTGGGAATCTGGCAAACATTTTCCTACTGGAAAAATGTATGATAAGCTTCTGATGCAATTAGAGCCCCAGCCTACAAATATTGAAAATTCAGAAATTTCGCTTTTTAAAAGAATCTGCGAAAACTTTAGTGTAGAGGGAATTCCAATTTTGGGCAAGGTGATAGAACGATTTAGGTAAAAAATTATGCTTTGTTTCAAGAAACCACTAAAAACTCGATTTTTTTTATTTGTAAACTTGCATTCTCCATCAGGAGAGAGGCAAAGCAATTGTTTTTAAAGGCTTTCCCATTAAATACAAAACTTAAAATAATATCAAAATGCTCTCATTTTATTACTATTGATTTCAAGAACATCTCCTTTTTGTTTCAAAACCATCAGTCCATTTTCCGAGGCATATTCTTCCATATCGTTTTCAAAACTCAATCCGGCAATGCCCATATAAAGCGAATAGCCGTTAAATTCGGGAAACAAAATCCTGAAATTATCTTTTTTCTTGGCAAGTATTTTTTCTATATGTGCTTTTTGTACTTTGTATTTTACTTCAATGATTCCTACTGCCGAGCCATTTTCTAAAAAAATATCATACTCATCTTCAGTTCTTTGACGCCTACGTTTATAGTTTTTGCTTATGACATCGTACTTTATTCCGCCGAGTGTTTTCTTATTCGACAAACTATCGTAAAAAAATGATTCGGCATAATCCCCATTGCTGTGGCCTAAGTCGCCTAACTGTACACCAATCTGATCAAGTTTCAATATTGTCTTTGCCAATTGTGCATCTGTTTTTGCCAATTGTGCATCAGTCTTCGCCAATTGTGCATCTGTTTTTGCCGATTGAATTTCTGAGGCCTTTTGGGCTAAGGCCAATTCTTTCAAAATATCCCTTATTTCCTCAAAACTTGTATTCATTTTTAGTTAGATTTAGAATTTTCTACAAATTTACTAAATTATTGATTATCTGAGCAATATATATATTGAGAAAAAAAATGCTTTAAATGTAAAATTTATGCGGCTATGGTCGCCGATGCGTTGGAGGATGTATAAACTAAACTTTCCCCTTCAAAAACCTCACCGTATCTCGCCAACCCTTTTAGGAAGGAGAAAGCTGACTTTGAGGAGTTTTTAAAGATTCTCTTAATTCTTAGTGGTAGAAGCGTTTTTTGGGCTCTATTTTACTTTGAGTGTGTAATATTAAAATAATGTTGTTTTTCAAATACATCCTATTCGTGGTTCAATTTTCTTTCTCAATCTTGAAAATCGATTTTTTTATATTTAGAATATTGAATTTATTGAAGAATATAAAGAAATTTTAATTGCAAAAAAAAGAAAGTGTAGTTTAGAATAGACTTTCCAGAACCTCAAATACAAAGAAATTTGAGTTGTATTTTCGAAATTTTATAGCAAATTCGTATTTATCTTCAAATTTGGTTTTATTTTTGTTAAAAAATGAATAGTTCCGAACTGTACATTTCGGAACTTAAAAATAAAAATGAGATTTTATAACAGAGAAAAAGAAATATTCAAACTTCAGAATATTCAAAATGCCTCAATAAATGGGGCACAAATGACAGTGGTAGTGGGAAGAAGGCGAATAGGAAAAACAAAGCTTTTGCTTGAAGCAGCCCAAAACGATATTTTTTTATACTTTTTTGTGGCTCGAAAATCGGAAGTATTATTGTGTCAAGATTTCTTGGTTGAAATTAAAAATAAATTGCAAATTCCAGTTTTGGGAGAGGTAAATAATTTTGCCACATTATTTGAATACCTAATGGTAGTTTCAAAAACTATTTCTTTTACCCTTATAATTGACGAATTTCAAGAGTTTTTGAATATTAATCTTTCTGTTTTTAGCGATATGCAGCGAAGTTGGGATTTGGGGAAAGATGATTCAAAAATTAATTTACAGCTTTGCGGTTCGGTGTACTCAATGATGCAAAGAATATTTGAAAATTCAAAAGAGCCTTTGTTTGGACGAGCAAACCACTATTTTAAAATTCATACTTTTGAAACTGGCGTTTTGAAAGAAATCTTAAAGGATTATTACCCTGAATACAGCTCTGAAGACCTGTTGGCTCTATATACCTTTACGGGTGGAGTGGCTAAATATATTCAAATACTTATGGACAATGGAGCCTTTACTTTAGAAAAAATGATTGATTTTATAGTTTCTGAAGATTCAATATTTATTAATGAAGGCAAAAACATTTTGATTGAAGAATTTGGCAAAGAGTATGGAATTTATTTTAGCATATTAACGGCTATTTCTAAAGGTGAGAACTCAAGGGTGAAAATTGAAGCCAGTATCAAAAAAGAAATTGGAGGCTACCTGACAAGATTAGAAAGAGAATACAGTATCATTTCGAAATCTCAACCTATGTTTTCGAAGTCTGAAACAAAAAATGTGAGGTATGTTATTGAGGATAATTTCTTGAACTTTTGGTTTAGGTTTTTTTACAAGTACATACATATTATTGAAATTGGGGCATTTTCTGAGCTAAAGGCAATTTTGATGCGGGATTACAAAACTTATAGTGGTTTTATGCTGGAACGATATTTTAAAAAACGGAAAATAGAAGAGGGGGGACATACAAGGGTTGGGTCTTATTGGGATAGAAAAGGCGAGGTGGAAATAGACCTAATAGCATTAAACGAAATTAGTAAAACGGCTACAATTGCTGAGGTAAAAAGGAAATTCGAAAATATATCTTTAGAAAAATTGCGATATAATACTGCTTTAATGATTAACACCACCCAACATTTGAGCGATTACAAAATTAATTATGAGTGCCTTTCTTTAGATAACTTGTAATTGTATATCAATATCATTAAAATAAGGATTTTTATTAGTCTAAAACCTCTCGACAACTTAAAAAATTAATAGAGAGTGAAACTCGGCTGACACCTCAACTATTTTGTAATCAGTGTAGAGCGGTAATACTAATCAAAACAAACCACCACGACTTTCCTCCACAAAAATTTTTTTATCCTTAATCAAAAACTTATTTTCTTCCAAGAAATCTGAGAAAAGCTCCATTTTTTTGAGCATTAGAGAAAAATCGAAAGTTTCTAAAGAATAAGTTTCTACATACAAGTTTTGAAAATCATAAATTAAGTATTCCATTTGTTTACAACCTTGTTCTTTTAGTCCATACAAATAAAGTGTTTGGAAATTAGTCAAGAATTTTGGTGGTATATAGGAGGAAGTGGTTTTAATGTCTATAACCCTCCCCTCTCCAACCACGTCAGCGAAGCCATAAAAAAGTATGTTTTGATGAATAAACTTTACTGACATCTGTAATACTTTTGAAGTAGGCAACATCATTTTGGCTTCATTTATGATCTTTGAATCTAAATTATGAACTTTGGTATGTACCACTGCCTCCTCGAATGAAGTACCCTTTTTAAATTTTTGCAAAGTTTCAATATCGAAATCCTGCACTCGATTTATTCGGTTTAAAAGCCTTTGCTTAGATTCTAAATTTGGGTTCTCGAGGAATTTTTGAAATTCGTTGAGTAAAGTAGGATAAACTCTATATTTTACGTCAGGCATTTTTGGCTAGTGCTTCCAACTCAGCTTTTTGTGTTAAATGGTGTCTTGAATGCATTTCTAAACTCTTAAACCATTCTTCAGCATTTAAAAAACCAAAGATAGGATGTTCAATTTTGTATGTTCCTTCATCTTCCTCTAATAAGGATTCAAAGTCGAAAGCAGATAAAATGATTTCTTTTATTTCAGATAAATAATATGTAGCTTCTTTTCCTACAATTACAGAAGCCACTTTTTCAGGAACTTTCACTTTTAAACCTAAAGGGAAGCCCCCATTCTTAAACAAACCTTCTCCTCTAGCATTCATAAGGCCACCTTCTTGTCCATTACGTTTTTCTAAACATCTTTTTGTATTGGCTAAAAAGAAAAACTTACTTGAACTACAAACGTGCTCATACATTTGAGCCAAGGACCAAATATTTAAGTCAGATTTGAAGATAAATTCTTTCTCTGAATACCTAGGTAGAGAATCAGAGTATATTTTAAAAATATTTTTAATACTATTGAAGGCTTCTTTGTTATTCATTTTAATATATATTGCTTACTAGGTAAACTTTCATTATGTAATCTATCTAAAGCAGTTAATAAATAATTATACTTTTTTTTCTTTATTAGCGTATTGTCAGTGTAAGTCATTATGCCGATATTTCTAATGATAGCTACGATTCTAGCTGGATTTTCCAAATTTATGGTTTCTTTCTCTTCAAACCTATACAAAACAAAGCTTTGAATTTCATCCTTGTCTTTTGCTATTTTCTGTGGTGTTTCCCAAGTTATAAGGGCACTTATATCATTAACTTTTTTAGCCACTAAATTTTCAGGACTATTCGGAGGAACCCTATCTTTCCAAGGCATAGCTGGCTGCAAAGCTTGATATTTGTAAATTAATTTTAAAGAATCACAAAACCCAAGATTGTTTTTCAATAATGAAGAAGTATTGTAGAATATACTTCCTGAAATCTGTTTATTGTTTCTGTTGTACTTCATTTGACGAGGCAATTGGCTTTTGTTTTTCCAATTTTCATCTGTAGAATTCTGGTCAATGCGGTAAGTACTCTGCCCAATATATAAATGCCTTTGTCCGTGATTATTTGACCACCAATCTGCAAGTGGTCGATATGGAACTTTAGTGTGTTCAAATGAAAAATAAATCTGTGGGGCAATGTAATCTATCCATCCAGCATTTGCCCATTTTTTAGTATCGGCAAACAAATCATCATAAGAAGTTTGTCCAGCCTCACTCAAAGATCCTGTAGGGTCTACTTTATTGTTCCTCCAAACGCCAAATGGGCTTATTCCAAATTTAACCCATCTTTTTTCAGAAGAAATAGCTTTTGAAATATCTCGAATTAAGAAATTAATATTTTGTCTCCTCCAATTTTCAATAGAATCAAACCCTTTCCCATATTTGCTAAAAGTAGCCATATCTTTCAATTTTTCATTGGCACTGGTATAGGGATAAAAATAATCGTCAAAATGTATTCCATCTACATCATATTGCCTAACAATATTTAAAACAACTTCTTTAATATATTCGCGAACTTCAGGTAATCCAAAATCGTATAATTTATATCCTCCATAATCTAAAAACCACTCCGGTTTAGTAAATGTAATATGATCTAAAGCTACAGATTTTGCAACTTTATGAAGTCCTCTATTCAAATTTAACCATGCATGAAACTCCATATTTCGACTGTGGGTTTCTTCTATCATAAATCTCATTGGGTCATAGTTTGGAAAAGGAGCTTTCCCTTGCTCGCCAGTGAGCCATTCAGACCAAGGCTCTACACTCCTAGCATAAAAAGCGTCTGAAGCCGCTCTTACTTGAACCAAAACTGCATTAATTCCTATTTTCTGATGATTATTTAGAATGCCCACAAATTCTTGCTGCTGCTTTTCAGAGCTTAATCCTTTTTTGGAGGGCCAGTCGATATTGTCGACTGTAGCCACCCAAGCAGCTCTAAATTCACGTTTCGGTGAAATGGCTGAATTATCACTAGGCCATTTTGACTTTATTTTAGAAGACTTTCGGTTACATTGGATTAAAAGTGGGAGAATCAGTACAAAAACTAGTAATTTCTTATTTTTCATATCGTAGCGTAATCTTAATCTAAGTATAACACACTTCTAAATGGCACATTCGTACTACTTATTCCTTGAATTTCAATTTTGATTTTATTTTTAAAATCTTTTCTTACAAATTCTACACTTGCCTCTCCATTAGAATTTGTTAAAATTTCAGAATTCCAATAAATTGTAGGCTGGTTTTCATTTACTAATGAATTATATTTTTTTACAAAGAACTCCTTAGGCTGAATAATACCAACAACCTCTACTTTAATAAAATTTTTCAAATCAGAATTTTCATTTTTACTTGCATCATTTTTTGTAAAAATAGAAATAATACCGTTTCTACCCAATTCTCCATACATGTTTACAATCCGAGTAACTACCTCAATTTTTTCAATACTATTAGGATCTACTGTAGATAAAATTTCTATTACTGATGAATTTTTCGAACTAACAATTGTACCATTAAGTAAAATTAAAGGTTCTAGCGTATTTGTTTTAGAAATAGCCCCACCTCTTATTGTAACTAAAGACGAAGAAATACTTACACTTGGCACTTTACTTCTCAATCCATTCAAAATCCCTTGGGCATTTGCATTTTTTGTAATATCTTTTTCGGTTAAAACATAATCTGGTTTTCCATAAAGCAACGATTTGTTAGCATTAGATTCTTGTTTTAAAGAGTCTTTTAAAGCTTCATTAGTACTTTTAGGTATTTCTTGTAATTCTTGGGAATAAAAGTTCTCAATTTCAACATTAGGCCATTTTGGTTCAAAATTTACTGTAGGGCTCAGCTCATTATTTTTAATTATAAATAGATTTTCTTTACTTTTTTTGGAAATCAGTTGAAAATAAATGTTCGTTTTACCATAAAAAAATAAATCTTTAATATTAAAACTGCCGTAACTATTTGCTTTGGTTTCATAAACGGTTTGCAAATTACCGACAAAGACATTTATGTCTCCTTCCACCGGAAGATTCTTTTTGTCCAAAACGATACCGTTTAAAGTAATGCCATTCTCTATTGCATACTTAATCTCATTTCTACTTTCAGGTATTTGAGTATTATGTAAAAGGTTTTGCTCAATAGTTTTTTGCTCAACAAATGATGGAGCAAATTTGGGATTATTTACACTCATTGAAAAATTAGAGGGGATAGCTTCTCCCATTTCATTTTTTATCTTAATGTTAAGTTTTATTGAATTATACTCTGCAATTTCAGTGGAAGTAGAAATAAATACATTTTCACTATTTTTTTCTAATAATTCGGTTTGTTTAAAAATTTCTGATTTTGAAAGAATGCTGATTGATTGCTGAAACAGAAACTGATTATCGAAATTCAGCATATATTGCGTAAAAGCTCTTATTTGATACTGACCTCTAGGTAAATTTTCTGGTAAATTAAACTCCCCATAGGCATACCCATTTGTAATCTCTATTCTTTTTTTATCAATAATTTTTTTATCTGAGTCGATTAATTGAACGTATAATATTCTACTTGTGGTATCTTTTATGCTTTTAGATTTATAATTTAAAAACGCTTTGAACCAAATATCATCTCCTGGGTAATATACTTGCCTATCGGTATGTAAATGTACATGTTCAGTAAATTTTGGTTTTTCAAATTTTAAAAAATAAGCTTCATTTTCAGTTGCACTTGGCTTATAATTTATGGGAAGCATTCCAGACACTTTTAAAAAGTTCATATCTCCAGAAACAAATACATCGGCTTGATTTATTGGCATTCCGTCTTTATTTACGATTACCTCTCCTATATTTGTTTGCATCCAACTTACCGCATGAGGAGTATCATCATACGTTTTTAGTGTACTTTCCATCTTTTCATTATGAATTTCTAAAGTATTATTTATTAAAATGCGCTTTAGACCTAAATTTGAACCCTCTTTTAATAATTCTATTGCCTTTTTTTCAATTACACTTTTTCCAACCTCCAATCTAAAAAGATTGCTTCTGATAGCGTTCGGCACACTCCCTGGTTTATCTTCATAAATCAAAAATCCATTTTCAGTTAATTTGTTATCTATCAGTGATTTAAAAAAATAATTTTGAGATTTTTTGTATGCAATTGCTCTATTTTCGAGCCACATTTTCATTTCTGTTTTTGAAATTGGTTCTTTTTCTATGAACTGAATGGTCGCTGAAATTTTATAGGCAATTTTGGAAACAAAAAAACTATTTAGATCAAAATTTAAATCATACCCTAATAATTTATTTTTTATTTTAATAGGTTGATTTGCTCTTGCTTTTAATCCTTCATTATCTTCTTCAAAATCTATAACCCATGGGTTTTGAATTTCGCAATTTTCTGCAAACTCACTCTCCCCTAAGAAACTCAATTGGAATCTTTTAAGCTGCTTTTCCCATTTTTTATCTCTTTTGGCTTTTACTTGCACTTCAGTAAGCTGAAAATCTGAGGGCTCTAAAAAAATTGATAAATTAATGACCTCTTTTGGATTTGGCATAATTTTCATTCTCTGAGAAACATAACCCACATAAGTTATCACCAATTCAAATTCTCTTTCAGCAAAATAAGAAATTCCAAAATTGCCTTCAAGGTCAGTATTCGTACCAATTGTAGTATTGTTTATATATATAGTGCAAGAAGGAAGACCTTCATTCGATTGAGCATCATTAATCTTGCCCTTCAAAATCGTTTGTTGACCAAAAAGTGGAAATAAACAACAAAAGAAAAACAAAATTAAAAACAACTTAATCCTCATAATAGATAGGGTTACCTATAAAAATAATCAGAACTCTAATATATTAAAGAAAAAACGAATTATAAAAAAAAGAAAACAAATTTGAACTCATAAAATTTAAAATTCCATTTTTTGAAAATGCATTTAACAACATTGATTACAAAAAATGAATAAGTTATGAAACAAAAATGGATTATTTAACTTATAAAATTCCGAATTAAAAGGCTTTTACTTAATTTTGCATACTTTTTAAAAGAAAAAACAAGATTAATATGCTATTGAATGAGCAAGAATTACTGAGACGGCAAAAAAGAGAAGAATTGATGAAAATGGGTATTGACCCTTACCCTGCGGAAGAATATCAAACAAATACACCTATCAGAGATATCTTAAAGCATTGGCAACACAACAAATTCGATTTTATGGATGTAAGCGTGGCCGGCAGATTAATGGGTTTTAGGATTATGGGCTCCGCTTCTTTTGCAGAAATACAAGATGAAACAGCTCGTATCCAATTGTATTTTAGAAGAGACGACCTATGTCCAGATGAAGACAAAACACTTTACAATACTGTCTTTAAAAAATTGCTGGATATTGGCGATATTATTGGTATTCAAGGCTTTTGTTTTGAAACTCAAACTGGTGAAATTTCGATTCATGTAAAATCTTTTAAAATCCTAAATAAATCTTTAAAACCTCTACCAGTGGTTAAAAGAGACGAGCAAGGAAATATTCATGACGGCTTTACAGATCCTGAGCAACGTTTTAGACAACGATATGTAGATTTAATTGTTAATCCAGAAAATAGAGAAATTTTCGTAAAAAGGGCCAAGATAATTAGCACTATGCGTCGAATTTTTGACGATAAAGGTTGGTTGGAAGTTGAAACTCCTATACTTCAACCAGTACATGGTGGAGCAGCAGCAAAACCTTTTAAAACCCATCATAATACACTAGACATGGGGCTTTTTATGCGAATTGCTAACGAATTATACTTAAAGAGACTTATTGTTGGGGGGTTTGATGGGGTTTATGAGTTCGGCAAAATGTTTAGAAACGAAGGAATGGATCGAACACACAATCCAGAGTTTACAGCATTAGAATTGTATGTAGCCTATAAAGACTATAAATGGATGATGAAGTTTACAGAGGAAGTATTTGAAAAAGTCGCAATATCTGTTCATGGAGATTCAAAATTTAAGTTTGGAGATGTAGAATTAAACTTTGCCGGACCATTCGAAAGACTTTCAATAACCGAAGCCATAGAAAAACATACTTCTGTAAATGTAGAAAAAGCCACTGAATCGGAATTGATGGCTCATTGTAAGACATGGGGAATAGAAACCGATGCAAGTATGGGTAAAGCAAAATTAATTGATGAAATTTTTGGAGAAAAAGTTGAAGAACATCTTATTCAGCCCACTTTTATTATTGATTATCCATTGGAAATGTCTCCTTTGACTAAAAAACATAGAAGTAAAGCAGGTCTTGTTGAACGTTTTGAATTGTTTGTAAACGGGAAAGAAGTAGCCAACGCATATTCAGAATTAAATGACCCTATTGACCAACGGGAGCGATTTGAAGAGCAACTTAAATTAGCGGAGCGTGGAGATGAAGAAGCAATGGCTATGGACGAAGATTTTATCAGAGCTTTAGAATATGGTATGCCACCTACTGCCGGAATAGGAATTGGAATAGATCGTTTAACTATGATTTTAACAAATAATGTAAGTATTCAAGAAGTGTTGTTCTTCCCTCAAATGCGACCAGAAAAGAAAAATGAAGCCTCAACAGAGGCAGATTATGTTGCCGAAGGGGTTCCGTCTATTTGGGTGCCAGCACTTCAAAAAATGGGTTTTTTAACAATCCATTCTTTAAAAGAAGCAAATGCTAATAAGGTTTTTAATGATCTTGGCGGTATGCGTAAAAAGCTAAAAATAGATGAAAAAATGCCAAGCAAGGAAGAAGTGGAAAGTTGGATAGCCTAAAGTGTATATCCTTGTTAAAATAAATTAAAAGCGATTCATTTCTTGAATCGCTTTTTTGTCAGGATTTTTCAATCTCTTTTCCCAAAAAATCGTTTTGGATTTTTATTGTCTGAAGAGGTTCTATTTTCTCCATTATGATGTGGTCTTCCTGTAGTATTCTGGGCATGAGGTTTTCTGAAATTAGGATTTGGTTTTCTCTGTTCTTGTTTTACCTGAGGAGTGTCTTCTGCCTCTGTAGGTTCATATCCTTTTATGATTTCACTTGTAAGAGTTTGACTTAAAAGCTTTTGAATAGCTTTCAAGTAATCCATTTCATCCATACTTACTAAAGAAATTGCATCACCCCCAGCCCCAGCCCTACCTGTTCGGCCAATTCTGTGCACGTAATCTTCTGGCACATTTGGAAGCTCGAAATTTATAACATATGGTAAAAGAGGAATATCTAAACCTCTTGCAGCGATATCTGTGGCGACTAAAACTTTGATATCACCTGATTTGAAATTGCTAAGAGCTTTTGTACGGGCATTTTGGGTTTTATTTCCATGAATCGCCGCTGAACTTATGCCACTTTTATCTAACCTTTCGCTAAGTTTGTTTGCTCCATGTTTAGTTCTTGTAAAAACCAATACCTGTTGCCAATCACCATCTTTGATTAACTTTACTAATAAATTGGGTTTTTGACTTTTATCAACCCGAATTATTTTGTGTGTAACTTTCTCAGCTGTAATAACTTCTGGTGTAACTTCCACAAGCTCAGGATTATGTAAAATTCCACTTGCCAATTTTTTAATTTCCAATGAGAAAGTAGCAGAAAAAAGCAAATTTTGTCTTCTCTCCGGCAAAATAGCTAAAATTCTTTTAATATCTTTTGCAAAACCCATGTCTAGCATACGGTCAGCCTCATCCAGTACTAAAATTTCTACATTGGCTATTGACAAAAGCCTTTGTTGATATAAATCTAGTAACCTTCCAGGAGTTGCTATCAATATATCAATACCATTTTTTAAAGTGGCAACCTGCGGTGCTTGATTAACTCCTCCAAAAATTACTGTAGACCTAATGTCTAAAAATTCGCTGTAGGCTTTAATATTATCTTGAATTTGAGCCGCTAATTCTCGGGTAGGAGTTAAGATTAAAGATCTGATATTTCTTCTACCCTGTCTTGGATTCTCTGATAGTATTTGCAATATAGGCAAAGTAAATCCTGCTGTTTTACCAGTTCCAGTTTGGGCTGAGGCTAACAAATCGAACCTTTTTAAAACTAAAGGGATTGCTTTTTGTTGAATGGGAGATGGCTCAGAATAGCCTTTTTTTTCTAATGCTTTTAATAAGCTTTCTGAAAGTCCTAAAGAAGTAAATGACATAAATTTGGTTTGCGAAATGTAATCCAAAAAGATGCCATCTCTATTTTTGAAACACAAAGGTACGCCTTTTTAAGGTTAAATTTAAATTTAGGAAGAGACTATAAGTTTAGACCCTTGAAAATAAGTACTTTGACTCAAAATCTGATTACTTTGAATAAAATAATGATGCATTAAAATTCGAATATCAGCTGTGCGAAGGCTCCCGCCTTCGTACGTGTGTATTTCGGTCTTTGACCGAAGTAAAACATAATGCTTTTTACCATTCATTTATTTCAATAATACTATTTTGTTTCGTAAAATCAATTATTGGAACAGAAGCAATGCAAACATCAATAATCCCTTCATTTCTAACATAATTAGACGCACTTGAATAAACATAATCTGAGGCTTTAGTAACTATTCCTGACCTCACAGGATTCATGTGAATGTAATTAAGTTTTGTCCAGAAGAACTTCTCTGAAAATATTTCCTCAGGATGGTTACCATATTCCCAAAATTGATACTTACTATTTCTGCTTTGACTTTTCGCTGCAAACTCGAACCGTTTTAGAATCCAATCAGACCTACTTTCTGGCCCAATTTCTATAGATTTTAATATTTCTTTTGAGGTAAAGACCTTAAAGTCCCGAACTAAATCCGATAAATTTCCAGTTTCAGTTTGGAAAATTACATGAATATGGTTGCTCATCATAACATATCCATGCAGAATTAGTCCCTTTTGTTTTTGGCAAAATCTCAAACTGTCAATTAGTATATCACGATAAATTTTACGTGTAAATATGTCCACCCAATCTACAACTGTAAATGTCATAAAATGTGGTTTACTTTGATCACGTATTTGATATCCTCCTTTCTCCATTTTCTATTATTAAGATATTCTTTTTCAGCGGCTAGAAGCCGCATTTCGCACGTACGAAGGCAATAGCCTTCGTACAGCGAAGCAGTTGCATTTATTACTTGAATCTAAGTTGATAAATAAATCCCAATTTTAAAATTATAGCTTCTAGACTATTGGTTTAAAACAAGAAAAGACTAATTAAATAGTCTTTTTTATAATTAAATCCTTAAATTTCTATTAAACTCTAATAATATCCGCCCCAATGGCATTTAATCTAGTATCTATGTTTTGATAACCTCTGTCTATTTGTTCAATATTATCTATCACACTTATGCCTTCAGCTGAAAGTGCGGCAATTAGCAAAGCAACTCCTGCACGTATATCTGGCGAAGTCATTCTTATTCCTCTTAAATTACGCTCTCTATTCAAACCAATTACTGTTGCTCTATGTGGGTCGCACAGAATAATTTGAGCTCCCATATCAATCAGTTTATCTGTAAAAAATAGACGAGATTCAAACATTTTTTGATGTATCAATACCGTACCTTTTGCTTGTATGGCTGTTACTAAAATAATTGAAATTAAATCTGGTGTAAATCCTGGCCAAGGAGCATCATATACCGTTAATATAGAGCCATCGATTAAAGTACTTATTTTATAGTTCTCTTGAGAAGGAATAAAAATATCGTCTCCTGTAAACTCCATCTCAATGCCTAATTTCTTGAAAGTATCGGGTATAATTCCAAGTTCTGAAATTCTGCAATTTTTAATAGTAATTTCGGACTTGGTCATAGCGGCTAATCCTATAAAACTGCCTATTTCAATCATATCTGGCAGCATAGTATGCTCACAGCCATGCAACTCTTTAACTCCTTTAATTATTAAAAGATTGGAACCCACACCTGAAATCTTGGCACCCATACTATTTAGCATTTTGCATAGTTGCTGCAAATAGGGTTCACATGCCGCATTATAAATGGTGGTTGTGCCCTCAGTTAAAACAGTAGCCATCAAAACATTGGCAGTACCTGTTACTGAAATCTCTTCCATCCAAATATAAGAACCTTTCATTTTTGATCCATCAATAGAATAAAAAGAATCCCCTAAATCATAAGAAAACTCGGCTCCTAATTTTTGAAAACCAATAAAGTGTGTATCTAAAGGTCGGCGTCCTATTTTATCACCACCAGGTTTTGGTGCTTTCCCTTTTCCAAAACGGCCTAACATAGGACCCAAAAGCATAACAGAACCTCTAAGTTCGGATGCTTTATTTTTATATTCTAGTGTTTCAAAATATTCAAAATTTACATTACTCGCTTCAAATCGGTAAGATCCTTCTGCCACTTTACTTCGTATCACACCCATATCTTCTAAAAGCTCCATCAGTTTATTCACATCCCTAATATTGGGAATGTTGTGGATTATTATTGGGCTTTTAGTGAGTAAAACAGCACAAATAATTTGAAGAGCCTCATTTTTTGCACCTTGAGGATGTAGTTCTCCTTGTAGTTTTTTGCCTCCTGTAATTTTAAATGATGACATAGCTATTGAGGCCTTCTCCTATTATTATTACTATTAAATCTATTCTTTGGCCCAGCATTTCTAGGATTGTTTCTATCTATTGGATCTCTCACATTTCCATTAGCATTTGAATTGCCATTATTGGTATTGCCGTTCGTGTTTAGGTTTCCATTTCTCTCTCTTCTTTCGTTGCCTCTTTCTGGCCGATTGTTGAAATTCTGAAAATTAGGCCTTGGCCTGTTTCCGCTACCATCTCTAGGGTTTGCTTCTTCAATAATTCCATTTGCCAACAAATCATCAATCTCAGGTTTTAATTTACCTCCTGAAAGCTCTAAAATTTGATTTAAACAAGTTGGGCTTTCTATGGTGTCTTTATTCCAATTCAAGAAAAATGACTTCATTAGTTTAACAATATAGGAAACAAAAGCTTTTCTCTCTTCAAAAGTATTCGCAAGCATTGCTTTCAAAACCAAAAGTTCTACATTTCTGCCATAGATTTTATGCTTTAGTTTGGTTTGATTATAAGGAATTTGCAATGGTTTTTTACCTAAAATTTCTTTAGGAGGTGGTGGATATGGACTATCAACCTCCAAATCGAAATTCGCCATAATGTATAAATCATCCCAAAGCTTTTTGCTGTAGTCTGCTCCATCTCTCATTTGAGGATGTATCTGACGCATTAGCTCAACTAAAATATGGGCATGTTTTGTTCTTCTCTCAATATCAGGGATGCTGTTGATATGCTCCACTAACTTTTGAACGTTACTTCCGTATTCTTTCATATAAAAAAATAAAAGGGATATATCGGGAGATTAAAAATCTCAAAATTATTTTGCAATTAAAAATTCAATTTCAGGAAAGAACTATTGATGTAGAAATAAAAAAAATTCTTTCGAAGAAAAAAGTACAACACAAAAATAATGATTAATCATGTAAAAAAAACTTTAATACTTAAAAATTTTGTAAAATATATAGCGTTTAATCTAAAACTAAGTTTTACATTTAATGCATTTAAACATAATTTAAATGTTTAAACCATTTATTTTAATTTTTATTCTCCTTACCTTGCCTTTTAAATTTTAAAACACATTACAAATGAAAAAACAGCTTCTCACTTTTGCTTTAATTCTTATATTATCTTTTCAATCTTTGTTTGCACAAAATTCTATTGCAAAAAAACTACCAATGGATACCAATGTAAAAGTGGGTAAATTAAGCAATGGCTTTACCTATTACATTAGAAAAAATATAGAACCCAAAAATAGAGCACAACTTCGACTAGTAGTAAAAGCAGGATCAATTTTAGAAAATGAAAATGAGCGTGGCATTGCCCATTTTCTAGAACACATGCAATTTAACGGCACCAAGAATTTTCCTAAAAATGAGCTTGTGAATTTCTTAGAAAAGAGCGGTATTAAATTTGGTGCAGATTTAAATGCCTACACAAGTTTCGACGAAACAGTATATATGCTGCCTGTGCCTTCAGATACTATAGCCAAGCTAGAAAAATACCTAATGGTGCTTTCAGACTGGGCAAACAAAGCTACCTTGGATGGAAAAGAAATAGACAAAGAGCGTGGAGTGGTTTTAGAAGAAGCACGACTTAGAAAAGGAGCTCAAGATAGAATCCAACAACAATTGTATCCAGTGATTTTTAGAGGCTCAAAATATGCTCAAAGACTACCCATAGGCTTAGACTCTATCATTCAAAATGCTCCTTATTCTACTTTCAAACAATTTCATGAAAAATGGTATCGCCCAGATTTGCAAGCTATTATAGCTGTTGGTGATTTTGATCCAGAAGTAATGGAGGCAATGATAAAAAAACATTTTGGTAGCATTCCTAAATCAAAAAAGCCTGAAAAAAGAGAAGAATTTTCAGTACCTCTAACCGGTGGCACTGATGCAGTAGTAATAACAGACAAAGAACAACCTTACAATTTGGTACAATTATACTACCTACAAGGAGAAAAGAAAGAAATCACCGAAAACGACCGTAAAAATGCAATCATGACTTCATTGTTCAATGGAATGATTGGGCAAAGGTTACAAGAATTGCTTCAGAAAGCCAATCCACCCTATCAATTTGGAACGAGCAGCTATAGCGGTTTTTTGGGCAATTTAGACGCACTAACAGTTTTTGCTGTAGCTAAAGGAGCAGACATTGAAAAAGCCTTAATTGCGGTACTAGACGAAAATGAAAGAGCTGCAAAATTTGGTTTTACCAAAGGAGAATTTGATAGAGCTAAATTGCAATACAAAACCAGAATCGAAAAACAATACAACGAAAGAGACAAAACCAATTCGGAAAATTTTGTGGAAGAACTTGTGAGTTGCTTTACTAATGATGTAGTTATGACCGACATTTCGTATGATTTTGATTATGTAAAACAAAACTTAGATCAAATAAAACTAGAGGAAATTAATGCATTGGTGAAAAAGCTAATCACGAAAGAAAACCGAGTTTTGTCAGTTATAGGTTCAGAAAAAGATAGAGACAAATTGCCTAGTATTGCTAAATTAAAAGCTTTGTTAGACAATACCGGTTCTGAAATAACCGCCTATGTAGATGAGGCCGTTACCCAACCTTTGGTGGCAAATCCACCAAAACCTTCTAAAATTGTTTCGGAGAAGAATGTTGATGAAGTGGGGGTAACCGAATTGGTTTTTGAAAATGGTGTAAAAGTAAATTTAAAGCCAACTACCTTTAAAAACGATGAGATTAAGTTTAGAGCCACCAGCTGGGGTGGGCAATCTTTATACAACGATGAAGATTATGAGAATGTGAGTTTTGCCTCAGCAGTGGCAAGTACAAGTGGCATGGGAGATTTCAAAGCCTCTCAGTTACAAAAATACATGTCTGGGAAAATAGCCCAAGTAAACGCGATTATTGGCTCAAATTCAGAGGTTATAGTAGGTTCTTCCTCGGTAAAAGATTTAGAAACTGCCCTTCAAATGGTTTATAGTAGATTCACAAACAATAAGTTAGACCCAGATGCAGTAAAAGGTTTTATGAATAACCAAAGAGATTTTCTGGCTAATATAACCAAAACACCTACTCCTGAAAAATTATACAGAGATACAATTCAAGCGGTAATGGGAAATTACAATTACCGTTCGATGCCCATGACGGAACAAAGGATGGATAAAGTAAATCCTGAAAAAGCCTTAAAAATATTTAATGAGCGTTTTTCTGACGTATCAGATTTCACATTTACATTCGTTGGAAACTTTGACGTGGAAAAAATAAAACCATTGCTTGCTATTTATCTTGGTGGTTTACCAGGCAAAAATTCTGCTGAGAAGTTTAACGATCGGAAAATAATTCCTCCTTCTGGAAAGATTTCTAAAGTAGTAAAAAAAGGCACAGAAGACAAAGCTTCAGTTTCGCTTATTGTTAGTGGAAAATATGAATCTTCTGACGAAGAAGATATTAACATTTCTGCTCTCGGCGAAATTTTAAGCATTAAACTTACAGAAAAGTTAAGAGAAGAGGAAGGAAATGTGTATAGTCCTTATGCAAATGGAAGTGCCGGTAAATATCCTTCTCCTCGTTATCAATTTAGAATTGGTTTTGGCTGTTCTCCTAAAAACGTAGAAAAATTAATTTCGTTAACACTTGCTGAAATTGAAAAAATAAAACTTGAAGGAGCTAGCAAAATAGACATAGAAAAGTATGTAAACAATCAAAAACTTGAATTTGAAAAAAACTTAAAAAGCAATGACTTTTGGTTGGGTGAATTAGTTTCTATGTATCAAGATAATGATGATATCAAGAAAATATTGACAGAGGATAAGCTTTTATCAAAGATTACTGTGGAGAGTACAAAAAATGCCGCAAATAAGTACCTTTCCGGCAAAGATTTAATTCGAGTAGTATTGCTTCCAGAAGACAAGTAAAGAAATAATTCAAGAAAAGAGGTCATTTGAAATAAAATGACCTCTTTTTGTTTAAATTATAAAAAACAAATTAGTGCTTTAAAACCTCAGAAATTGGAGAACCAACTGTTCCATTTGGTTCTAAAATTTTAAGCAACATAGCTAATGTTGGAGCTATATCAGCAATCGACGTAGGTTTTACACTTTCTCCCTGATTAATGCCCCAACCAAAAAACAATAATGGCACGTGTGTATCATAAGAATACATTGTTCCATGGGTTGTGCCTTTCACATATCCCGAAAACCAAGCAGGTTCAACTAATATCATTATTTCTCCGCTTCGTTTTGGATTGTATAAATTAGTCAATTTGCTTTTATAATAATCTGGCAAATTAGCTGACATTACATTTTCTAAATCAATTACTTTATAAATTCCATCCATTTTTTCAAATTTATCTTTCAAAGCTTCGGTAACTTGGGCAATGCTAATACCTTTTTTTGCTAAAAAAACTTTATTTAAATACAGCTGATAGTTATCTGCATCTAAAAGATAAATACCTTTTCCAAATTTTTCAACCAACACTTTTTCAGCTGTATTTTTGATTTCAGTACCTAAAAATAAGCCTGAAGGAATATCATGTTTCTTTAAAAAAGCAGGAATTTCAGCAATTCCGTGGTCTGCTGTTAAAAAGACTGTGTAATTTCCAACTCCAAGTTGACTATCAAATTGATTTAAGAGCTCTTCAATATTTTTATCAAATCGTAAATACACATCTTCTATTTCTTTAGACTGTGGTCCAAAAGCGTGACCAGTGTAATCTGGTGTTGAAAAACTGACGGCCAAAAAATCAGTATTCTCATTTCTACCCAAATTTTCAGATTCAAAAGCTTCAAGAGCAAATTTTGTAGTGAGTTCGTTTCCAAAATACGATTGAGCTAAGCTTCCCATAGTTACTTTATGGGGAAAAACCGCTTTCGGCTCGCCCGACATTTGGGCTTCATAAGGCTGATCATCGTCTTCTGTTTCTGTGTAATTTTCCAAAGGCATTAATGGCTCCCACATATTAGCTACATAAGATTGAGGCAATTTTTTAGCATTAAAATCTATGACCCATTTTGGTAATGCATCTGTGTAGTAACTGCTTGTAATCCAATTGCCACTACCAGCGTCATACCAATAGGCCAAACCTGAATGCCCAGCAGGTAAGATAGACCCTCTATCTTTAAATGCAATACCTATAACCTTAGATTTAAATTGACTTGAAATTCGAAGTTGGTCGGTAATTGTGGTTACCTTCAAATTTCGAGGAGACATTTTACCTGCAGCTTCAGAGCCTTCTCCAATTACCTTTACTGTAGAATCTGAAACAACGTACATGGGCTTATTTATTACTTTGTCATACCATTCGTTGCCAACAATACCACTTATTGCGGGAGAAGATCCAGAATATACATGAGCATGGCCAGGGCCAGTAATTGTTGCAGCATAATGATAATGATTATTTCGACAATTAAAGCCCTCATTCATAAGCCTTTTAATACCTTTATCCGAATATTTGGAGTAAAACCTATATAAGTAGTCATATCGCATTTGATCAACCACAATGCCAACTACAAGTTTAGGTTTTGAATTAATCACCGAATTTTTTTTCTGACCGTAAATAGAAATACAGAAAAATAGAAAAATTCCAGTTAATATGTTTTTCATAAATAATGAATGTTTAATTTTGACAAAAATAGTTTTTTTTAACTAGAATATTCAAACTTTTTCATTTTGTAAATGTTAATTAATAGAATATAAAATAAGCATGGAAATTGTAATTAGAGTTTTTATTGTTCTGGGGGTTTTTCTATTTATGGAAGGTGTTGCTTGGTTTACCCATAAGTATATTATGCATGGTTTTGGATGGAAATGGCACGCAGACCATCACAATCATCATAAAGGTTTCTTTGAAAAGAACGATTATTATGCTGTAGTCTTCAGCATTTCAGCAATGTCAACCATAATTTATGGCGATTTAAATCGTGAATATTGGTACCTGACTTATATCGGCCTAGGAATTTCGCTTTATGGAATCTCTTATTTTATTTTTCATGATTTAATAGTACATAGAAGAATTAAAATTAATTTTTCGACCAAAAGTGCGTATATGAAGCGTATCATGAATGCCCATTATATTCATCATAAAGTACACACAAAAGAAGGTGCCGAGGCTTTTGGCTTTTTGTTTGCTCCTAAAAAATTCGCACCAAAAATAAGTGACAAATAAGTGATAATTAAAAGGTCTTTTCTCTTTGCATTAAAACACCTCATCCTTAATTCATTTACTATTTTTTAGGTTAAAAGACGTACTTTTGCCGAAAAAAGTTCTATCTACATGTTTTCACATATTATTAAAGATTTTTTTGGCAATAAACAGAGTTTAGCTATTGGATTGGCATTTATTTCTATGGGCTTACTTTTTGGCTGCTGGGCAACATTTATTCCCTATATAAAACAACTTTTTCAATTAAACGATGCTGAGTTAGGAGTTTTGTTACTTTCTATGCCTTCTGGAGCATTGCTTATGAATCCAATAGCTGCTATGTTAATTAGAAAAATAGGAATGAGAAAAAGTACATTATGGGGTTGGTACTTCCTGCTTTTTACCTACTTTTTATTATTAAATGCACCCAATGTATATTTATTCTCTTTTTTCTTATTCTTATGTGGTTCTGCAATTTCCATTACAAATATTGCAATGAATACTTGTGTTGGCTCAATTGAGAGCCATCAAAACATCAAAATTATGAGTACATGCCATGGAATGTTTAGCTTAGGCTTAATGTTTGGCTCAATTATATCAAGTTTTTTCAATGGCTTATCTATTTCACCAAGTAAATTTATGATGTCAATTTGCTTAATTTTGTCATTATCTTTTTTTTATGCAAGACCAATAATATTATTATTATATGATGAACAAGGAACAACAAAACTAAAAAAATCAAAATTTCAATTTCCAACTGGCAATTTCCTTCTAATGATCATTTTAAGCTTATGCATTAATATTACTGAAGGCACTATGGCAGACTGGACAGCGATTTTTATGAGAGATGTTGTAAAAACAAACCCCTATTATGAAGGGTGGGGTCTTGCTGGTTATTCCTTTTTAATGGCAACTGGTAGGTTAATGGGCGATAAAATTATACCAAAATTTGGAGCAAACAGAATATTAATATTTGGTGGGTTTTTAAGTGTTGTTGGAACCTTAATTGCCATATTATTACCTTACACTTTTACTGCAATTTTTGGATTCGCACTGGTTGGTGCAGGAGTGTCTTGCGGAGCTCCAATTTTATACGCCAGCTCCTCGCGTTTACCAAACATGCCAAAAGGAGCAGGTTTAGCTATGATGAATACATTTGCAATGGGAGGCTTCTTATTTGGTCCTGTACTTATTGGATTTATTTCAAAGGGCTTTTCTTTGCCAATAGCATTTTCAGTAATTGCCACTTTGGGTTTGGTATGGATTTATAAAGCGAAACAAGTAAAGTTATTTTAAAAAATTAAAATATTTACAAAAAAATAAAAGTCTGATTCTTCTAAAATTAATATTTTGCTTTCAAAACAGTATATGCTTTTTCGTATCCCTCTTTAATAATTCTTTTTATCACTTTTAAATCAAAATCAGTAAGATTAATCTCTATTGAATCATCTGGTCGTATAACTGTTATATTAATTTTCTTATTGATAGTGTATCCTGCAACTGAAATAATATTTGTATTATAGTTTTCAGCCCATTCAATATCGTTGTTTTCCAATTGATTTACAGAAATATCTTTTAATCTATCTAAAACAGACAATAGATTTCTATAATTTATTGGCTTCATTTTATTAAACTTTGGATGAGTTGCTATTGCAAAAATTTCTGTGGCCCCATCTTCGATCGCTTTTTTTATTGGAACAACTTCTCTCAAGCCTCCATCTAAATATACTTTTTTATGATCGCCTCCAATTTGAATAGCTGGCATTACAATTGGAAGCGAACTACTTGCCCTTAAATAATCTAAAAAATGCTGTTCTAATGGATCTGCATAATGCATTAAACCTGTGTTTAAATTTACAGCTCCAACTTTTAAAGCAATCGGACTTCTTCTTAAAACAGTTAGGTCTATATACTTTTTAAGTTTTTCATGTAGCGGGTTGGTATCCAACAAACCGTCAAATCTGCTTAAAATAGTATCAATTCCTAATGACCACTTAGACTTTAAAATACCAATATCTTGAGGTTTTGTGATATTTTCTATCCAAAATTGTAAAAGTTTTTTGTTTACTAAATCCCAATCTATTCTATTTTCTGCTAATGTTTGATTTCCAGCTTCATTTACCATAAAAGAGGCATTTAAAGCACCGGCTGAAATTCCATAAATCATGTCAGGCTGAAAACCAGTCTCTAAAACTGCTTGAATTGCTCCAACTTGCCAAGCTCCTTTTAAAGAGCCTCCGCCCAAAACCAATGCTTTCATAATTCGAAGTCCTTAATTTTATCAAAAATAGGATAGAAAATTGTTTAATAATGCAATTTGAATATATATTTAATTAACGATTAATTATACCTATACTGAAATGTATACCATCAGCAAAAATTCTAAAACCTTGAGGTGAATTTGAAGGTCCAATATTCTGGTTCGTATACGTATTTATACCTTTTTCATACCTAGTTTCAAAAAAGAAAGCTCCAAATTCAAAAGCTAGGCCTACATTGAAATTCAAATTTGGTCTATTGAAAAAACTTGAGCCTAAGTTTTCTATTAAAGTATAACTTATCAAAGTTTCTTTCATCTCATTGTTCATTTGAAAAGCGAAATTAGTGGTAGGTCCAAAAAACACCCTTGCATTTTTAAACCGTATTCCAATTAAAATTGGCACATCAATAGAATTTATCTTCGCATTTACTCTATTTGACAGACTTCCATCGGTTTTAATAACATCAAAAATTCCAGCTTTAGAAGAGTATATTATTTCTGGTTGCACAAAAAATGAACCTCTAACAAACCTCAAAAACATGCCAGCGTCAAAACCAGTCGAATAAGTTTCATTATTTACAAAATTATTTTTGACCACTTTCCCAAATAAATCCAAGACTGGTAATCCTGTTGCACTAACTTGATCTACTATCCCTTCGTTTATTCTAAATTTACCTCTACTTACACCCCCTCTCATACCGTATTGCAAACTCCAGGCATCTCTTTTGTATTCTTCCGCATAACTTAAAGTATCAAAAGCCACAGGAATAGCTTTTGAGTAGTTTTCCTTTTCAGGCCTTAAAGTATCCGATGTAGAAACTGGAGTCTTTGTCTTCAAATTCTGGCTGAAAGAAAGTACACTTTTAAATAAAAAAAAGATAATAATTATTCTAAACATATTATGGAATTTTCGATAAAAACGCTGCAAAAATTAAGCCAAATACTATTTTAGATTATCATTACAGTAATTCTACTTATACAAACTAATTTATTGTCGTAAGTTCTGATTTTGATCTCCCAAATGTGAGTCTTTTTCCCAAGATGAATATTTGTAACTTTGCCAAAAACCCAGCCTTCCGTTACTGTCCTTAAGTGATTAGCATTTATTTCCAAGCCCACTGCTTTCTGTTTTTCAGTATTTTCCAAACATAAGAAAGAAGCTACCGAACCTAAAGATTCTGCCAAAACTATAGAAGCTCCTCCATGTAAAATACCGAAAGGCTGCTTAGTTCTATGATCAACAGGCATTCTAGCAACAATATAATCTTCCCCGAGCTCTACATACTCGATCCCTAGTTGTTCTTCAATATTATTTTTTCCTAATGAATTAAGAAAATCAAGTCCTAAACTTTTATTAAACATATATTCGTAATTTTGCAAAAAATATTGAAATACACTCAAAAATAGTTACGAGAATGTCAAAAAGCAAAAAAGAGATCTACCTTATAAGACATGGAGAAACCGAATTTAATAAATTAGGTATAGTCCAAGGAAGTGGAGTAGATTCTGAATTGAACGAAACTGGAAGAATTCAATCTTTGGCTTTTTTTAAAAAATATTCTCATTTACCTTTTCAAAAAATTTACACTTCTGCTTTAATTCGCACTCATCAAACCGTGGAGCATTTTCTAAAACTCGGCATTGAGCAAGTTATATTACCAGAATTAAATGAAATAAGTTGGGGCGAAAAAGAAGGTCGCCTTCCAAATTCTATTGACAACGCCTATTATGCAGTATTATTAGAAAACTGGCAAAAAGGCCACACCCACTTAGCAGCTACTGGAGGAGAAAGCCCTGAAATTGTGGCAGAAAGACAGAAAAAAGCCTTAAATGTTATTTTAGAAAACAGAGATGAAGATTTAATTTTAATAGCAATGCATGGAAGAGCGATGAGAATATTACTAGCTCAAATCTCTAATTTGCCCTTATCTGCTATGGACAGTTTCCCACATTTGAATACCTGCTTATACAAAATGATTTATCACTATGAAACCGAATCTTTTGAAATTGAAATATCCAATGACACTTCACATTTCAGTTTTATTCCACAAATTACTTTAGAAATAGCTTAATAATTTGCTATTTTTATTTTTTTTATTAAACGAATTATTGTCCGTTTAGAAGGCGAATTACCCAATAAACATATACTTGCATTCAAAATTTAGTATATTCGTAATTTTGAAAAAAGATAATTAATGAATTTTAAGCAGTCGTATTGGCTTTTTCAAATTCTGGGATGGACCTTGTATACCATCTCTGGCTTTGTTGATTATTTTATAACATTTAACTTTAACTATGAAGAAATTGAAATATTAATCTTCAATTCGATAATAAATATTCTTGTTGGGATATCTTTAACTCATTTTTTTAGAGTAATCTTTAAACAGTATTTTTGGGTAAAATTGCCAATTCCTCAGCTAGTTATTAGAAGTACTATTGGAATTTTAATAATCACTGCTTTAATGACTGCAGTAAATATAAGTTTAGATGAGACAATCATAGATACATCACAAATTAACTGGTTAATTAAAGAAGTCTTATATATTACTAACCTAGGAAAACCCGTTTTGATTTGGGTTTTGATTTATATATTTTCCGCTTATTCAAAAGAAAGAAGAGATGAGACCGTTGAAAGAGTAAAATTACAAGCTTCAATAGAAGCATCAGAAGCAAAAATATTAAGAGCACAAATTAACCCACATTTTATGTTTAACGCTTTAAATAGTATACGTGCTTTGGTAATCGAAGAACCCAAAAAAGCTCAAAAAGGGATCACACAGCTTTCCAATATTTTAAGAAGCTCGCTTGTTGCTGATCGAAAAACCACTATAGCTTTAAGGGAAGAGCTAAAAACTGTGGAAGACTATCTCGAATTAGAAAAAGTGAGATATGAGGAGCGTTTACAAACCAAATGGGATGTAGATAAAGACACACTGTCAGTGCAGGTGCCACCTATGATGTTACAAACCCTTGTAGAAAACGCCATAAAACACGGAGTTCAAAAAGCCATCGGCTGGGGTTTTGTAGAAATTAATACAACAAACATTAACAACGAACTTTTAATAAAAATCAGAAACACTGGAATATTGAAAAATACAGAAAATAAAAACGACGATGGAGGTTTTGGTTTAATAAATACTGAAAAAAGATTAAAATTATTGTACGGAAATAGAGGCAGTTTTGAGATTTTTCAAGAAAGTCCTCAAATTGTTTGTGCATTAATAAAAATACCAGTAAACTAAATGATTATGAATGCTATTATTATCGACGATGAGCGTTTAGCTAGAAATGAGCTAAAAAGATTATTGGAAGAGTTTCCAAGAATTAATGTTGTGGCGGAAGCGGCAAACGCAGATGAAGCTATTGAATTAATAGAAGTACATCTACCTGATTTGCTTTTTTTAGATATTCAAATGCCAGGCAAAAATGGCTTTGAGCTATTAGAAATCTTAGAAGACAGAGTTCCGGAAGTAATTTTCACTACTGCTTATGACGAATATGCTCTAAAAGCCTTTGAGTTTAATGCATTAGATTATTTAATGAAACCCATAGACTCTGCCAGGTTAGCTGAGGCCATTTTAAAGGTGGAAGAGGAACTAAAAAAATCGGCTCAAACAAAATCTCAAGCCGAAATAACACAAAATTATTTAACAGAAAATGACCAAGTTTTTGTAAAAGACGGAGAAAAATGTTGGTTTGTAAAGTTGGGAAAAGTAAGGCTTTTTGAATCAATGGGCAATTATGTAAGGTTACATTTTGAGGATCAAAAGCCCATGATTCTAAAATCTTTAAACAGTTTAGAGGAAAGATTAGACCCTAAAAAATATTTTAGAGCTAACCGAAAACATATTATTAATTTACAATGGGTAGATAAAATTGAACCTTGGTTTTCTGGGGGATTATTAGTTACACTAAAAAATGGAGATAAGAATAATCAAATAGAAAAAATTGAAATTTCTCGAAGACAAGCTATAAAATTTAAAGATTTAATGAGTTTGTAATGAAAATCCTTATTGCCCCAGATTCATTTAAAGATTCGCTTTCTGCAAAAAAAGTAGCTCAAAGTTTGGCAGAAGGCATTCAAATTACTTTCCCAGAATCATTAATTAAAATCATTCCATTAGCAGATGGAGGAGAAGGAACTTTGGTTTCAATTGAGAACTCAGGCACTTATAAATCTTTGATTGCATCCGACCCTTTATTTCGAAAAAAGCCTAGCAAATATCTTTGGAATGAAAAATCAAAAACAGCATTCATTGAAATGGCTCAAACTGCTGGTTTAGAACTTTTAGAAATATCGGAACGAAATCCTTTAAAAACTACCAGTTTAGGAACAGGGGAACAAATCCTAGACGCAATTAAAAATGGAGCCAAAAAAATAATTTTATTTGTCGGTGGTTCATCAACTAATGATGCAGGAATAGGAATGGCTTCTGCCTTAGGCTTTCGCTTTTTTGACGAAAATGGGAACACACTCACCCCAATTGGAGAAAATCTTATTGCTATTGCTGACTTTCAACAAATAGATACAAACGATTTGAAAAATATTGATTTTACAATTGCCACCGATGTCACCAATCCTTTTTCTGGCAAAAATGGGGCAGCACATATTTATGCTAAACAAAAAGGTGCTTCAGAAGATGAAATCAAAGAACTCGATAATGGACTTAACAATTTAAATATTTTATTCAAAAATAAACTAAACATCGATTTAAACGAAATTAAAGGCAGCGGGGCTGCTGGAGGATTAGCGGGAGGGGCTTTTGTATTTTTAAAGGCTAAACTAATTTCAGCGGCTGATTTTATTTTTGAACTTTGCGATTTACACAAAAAAATAGCGGAAACAGACATTGTTATTTCTGGAGAAGGCCGAATAGACCACCAAACTTGGAATGGTAAGCTAATTGCGCAACTATTAATATCGAGTAAAGAAAAAAAAGTTATTTTAATTGGTGGTTCTATTGAAACTACAATTGAGAATCAACCGAATGTAATTATGGCTGATCAAATCAAAACAAAAGAAATGACATTGTCCTATGCAAAAAAGAATACAGAAGTGCTTCTTATTAAAAAAGGAAAAGAAATTGGTGAGTTTTTGAAAACATATTTGTGAATTAGGATAAAAAAAGACTACCTCATAATTTTCTTTGCCCAAATTTCTTAATATATCATCAAAATATACGTATTTCGCTAAAAATTTTAGAACAAAAACTATGAGCTATTTATTCGGAGTTGACTTAGGAGGAACAAAAATTGAATGTATTGTAATAAAAGCAGAAAACAACGAAATAGTAATTAGAAAAAGAATAGCAACCGAAGCCAATCTAGGCTATCAACATATTTTAGATAGAATTAAACTACTTATAGACCAAGTTATAAAGGAAACCGAAATTATACCTGAAGCAATTGGTTTTAGTACCCCTGGCACTCTCGATCCTAGAAGCCAAACCATGAAAAACTGCAACACAGTTTGCATGAATGGACAAGCCATGAAAAAAGATTTGGAAGAAAGCTTAAATGTAAAAATAGTCCTAGCAAACGATGCCAACTGTTTTGCCTTAGCCGAAGCAACTATGGGCGCAGCAAAAGATATACCAAATGCTGAGGTAGTGTTTGGAGTCATTATGGGCACTGGAGTGGGTGGAGGTGTAGTTGTAAACGGAAAAGTATTAGGTGGCCATCATGGAATTGGAGGAGAATGGGGACATATAGTTTTAGATGTAGATGGTGAGGCATGTTATTGTGGTAAAAATGGCTGCAATGAAAAGGTATTTGCTGGTCCAGCACTTGAAAAGTATTATACTAAAATCAGTGGAAAAGTGCTAAGTTTGAAGGAAATTTATGAAAGGCACAAAGCAAAGTCTGACCCTTTTGCATCCCAAACTATTGAACATTTATTAACATCATTTGCAAGGGCTATTAGTTCAATTATAAATGTATTAGATCCAAATGTGATAGTGCTTGGTGGAGGCGTAAGCAATATTGATCTGTTATATACAGATGGGGTAAAACAAATAGAAAATTATATCTTTAATAATAGAAAAGTAGAAACCCAATTTTTAAAGCCTAAACTGGGAGACAGTGCAGGTGTTTTTGGTGCTGCAGAATTAGTAAGAGTTTGAAAATTTGAATAATATAGAAGTAATAAACAATTAATATAAAAAATGGCAACTTGGTATCAAGCAAAAATTAGGTTTCAACAACAAGACGAAAAAGGTGGTAATAAAACTATAAATCAGGTTTACCTTTTTGATGCAGTATCCTATACGGATGCAGAAGCAAGATCTTATAATTTTTTCGCAGCAGAACTTCAAGATTTTCAGCTGGTGGGTCTTACTAAAATGAAATTTAATGAAGTATTTTTTACAGAAAATAAAGCAGAAATTTGGTTTAAGTGCAGAGTACAATATATTGTTTTTGATGAAAAAACTCAAAATGACAAAAAAGTACCTTTCTTAATGCTCTTAAATGCTCATGACATAAAAGAGTGTTATGGCATTTTAGTAGAAAAATTGGGATCGGTGCAAGATTATATTATCTCTGACATAAATGCCACTAAAATTCTAGACGTGATTCCTTATGAAGAACCAGAAGTTGAAAAGAAAGAAATTCCTGCAAATTTAAAACCATTAAATGAAGTAATTGCAAAACTAGAAACTGAAAGTGAGCAACAATTGGAAACACAAACAGGTTAAAAACCCATTGTTTTTGTATTTTAAAATTGGCATTACAGGATTTAGAGTGGAGAAATATTTTTAAATAAAACCTTTTAGAAAACAAATCACTGATTGTTCCATTAATCACAAAAACGTCCGTATGAAAATTTTTAAGAACTGTTAAATTACTAATAAAAGATAATTAATTTAAAAATTCATGGCGGACGGCCAGTCAGGATTTTTTTTTGGTGGTACGCCACTCCGATTCGTTTTTGGCTGAGCTGGCATTCCAGTTGGCCCGACATTCGGATTTTTTCAATTGGACAGGCATACCTGCGGTGCGTCGAAACGCAAAAGTAAGGCTAACAATAAATTCAGTAAACAGCAATCATTATTTAAAGTTTATAAAATTTAGGGTTTCACTCTAAATCCTGTAAATCCTTAAAATTTAATACAATCTGAAGAACCTTGAAAAAAAAGAGGAATAATTCCTCTTTTTTTTATGACCAATGATTTTTTAAAAATGAAATCCAATTTCCGTGCAAAATTTTTAAAATATCTTTTGGAGAATATCCGCGTCTTTCAAGTATCTCAGGTATTTTATTCAAATCTGCTATAGTTTCAATGTCATAGGGAGCTTGTTCTTTTCCAAAACCCCCATCTAAATCAGAACCTATTCCCACGTGATTAGTATTGCCTGCTATCTGACAAATATGATCTAAATGATCAATTATTTTCTCAATATTTACACCTTTATCAAGCGGTTGGCTAAGGCCTCTTTCCCAGTTCGGAACAATCATCCAGGCATCAAAAGCCATTCCTATTACTCCATTTCTTTTTATTATTAGCTTAATTTGGTCATCAGAAAGCTGACGATTATGTGGGGTAATTGACCTACATAGGTGATGACTAGCCCAAACCGACCCCTGGAACAAGTCTAAAGCTTCAAACAAGCATTGATCGGAAAGATGAGTTACATCTAAAATGAAATTATATTCAGACATTTTTTTCAACAACTCTTTGCCTTTTTGCGGTAAAGGGCCTTCACTATCCGTGCCAAATGCGTAAGTTCCGGGCCCATAATGTGCTGGACCAATTGCCCTTAAACCTGCCTCATACATTGTATCTACACAATCTAAATTATAAAATGAATCAGCACCCTCTAAACTTAAAATATACCCAATTGGTGTTTTAATAACTTGATTGGTATTCCATTTTTCTAAATGATTTTCTAAGGTATTTAAATCATTAATCTGTTTTAGCTCCCCAATTTTTTCCATGGCCACATACCATGCTAACTGTCCTTGAGTTTGAGCCCAAGCTTGGTATGGAGAATGCCATCCGGGCAATTCATTTTTCAAGTGAACATAGCGAGCTATTAAAGTAGCTACACAAATTCCTATATTCCCTTTTCGCATCTCTTCAAAAGAAATAACATTGTTACCTCTATCTGGCTTGTCAAAAAGTTTAGATTCTCTTCCTCTTATTTCCTGGATTTTCCGAGTATAATCCCGATTCCAATCCATTGCATTCATAGAAAGATCTAAATGGGCATCAAATATTAACATATTTTTAAATTAAAAACTTCTCATTCCATTTAAATAGGCGGTTCCACCTAAAGCCCTCATTTGTCTTACTATTTTTGGCACTCGTCTACTAACATAAGGTCCAGGGTTGCTTACTGACCATTTTCTCGGACTTGGTAAAATTGCTGCGAGTTTTGCAGCTTCGATACGGGATAGGAATCTTGAAGATTTGCCAAAATATTTTTGTGCTGCCGCTTCTGCACCAAACACATTATGACCCATTTCCGCTACATTTACATAAACTTCCAGAATTCGCTGCTTTCCCCAAATAATTTCTATTAACAAAGTAAAATAAGCTTCCAGTCCTTTTCTAATATAGCTCCTTCCCTGCCAAAGAAATACGTTTTTGGCTACTTGTTGAGAAATTGTACTAGCACCTCTTACCTTCTTACCTTTTAAATTATGGCTAAATGCATTTTTCATAGATTTAATATCAAAACCAATGTGTTCAGGAAATAACTGATCTTCGGCTGCTACCACAGCCAAATGCATTTCTCTAGAAACATTAGAATATGATTCCCAATCATAATTTATTTCTGAATTTTCTCCTTTCGAAATAGCATCGAATTTTTGATCCAACATGGTAATTGTAAAAGGAATAGGCAAAAACTTAAATACTACCACACTTCCAATTGATAAAAAGAGAAAATAGTAAATTGTCTTAAAAACTAAGTTTTTTAATTTCTGAAAAAAAGGTGGCTTTTTTTGTATTTTTGATGGAGTTTTTCGAAAAGTATTGCCTTTGGCCATATTAAAAATTTAGAATTTCACAAATGTATGAAAATAGATTTATCTGATAAAAAAATAATTGTCACTGGGGCTTCAAGCGGAATTGGTGAAGCCATTGCAAAATCACTACTTGACGCAGGAGCAACTTTAGCAGCACATTATAATTCCAATAAAAAAAATGCCGAAAATCTAATAAAAGGCTCAAAATACTCAAAGATTTACAAGGCCAATTTAGCAATTCCTGAAGAGATTTATACTTTTTTTAATGAGGTAGTAAATGATTTTGAAAAAATAGACATGATAGTTCATAATGCAGGTATTTTTGAAAGTCATGAAACGTCACTTTCATCTAAAGATTGGCTTTCGGTTTGGAATAAAAGTATGGGTATTAATCTAAATGCTGTTGGAATATTAACTCAATTAGGCATTGAACATTTCAAAACAAACGGGGGTGGAACTATGGTGTATATCTCTTCAAGAGCCGCTTTTAGAGGAGAAACTGAAGAATATTTAGCCTACGCAGCTTCTAAAGGTGGGGTTGTTTCATTAGGTAGAACAGTGGCAAGATCCTTCGGTAAATTTAATATTAAATCATTTATTATAGCTCCAGGATTTACCGAAACCCCAATGGCTGAAAATTTCATTTCTTCTGCAGGTAGAGATAAAATCATCTCTGAAAATGCTTTAGGTCAATTAACGCAGCCCAATGACATTTCTCCCATAATAGTTCTAATGGCAGCAGGATTAATGGATCATGCAACTGGAAGCACGATTGACTTTAATGCTGGAAGTTATATACATTGAGAAAAAAAAATCCAATATTTATCATATAATTTAGTTGCTTGTCTTCTATTTTAAAAATTCTTCTGAAGCAATTACTTCTAACAATGGATGAGCTCTTAATATATCTTGAAGAGATTTTACATGTGCTGCACCTATAAGTATTAGCACTTTTTTATCATAAGGGTTGAGTTGATGCAGGACGTTTTGTACAATTTTAACATTTCGATAATACTCCCGGGTCGTTAGCTCAGCTCCAATCCCATTCGGGTCTTGGTCTAACCAGAGTGTTACATTTAAATAATGAATAATATCTAAATTTTCAGGCCTATTCATTTCAAAAAGATTCTTTTTTAGACTTAAAGATTTCCAGTCTTCATTTTTTAATAAATAGCTATTGAGAAAGCTTTTAGCAAGAGGATTTTGATCTAAAAAATGCAAAATTTCAGGTTTCCTTTTCTGAATTTCATGGTCATATAAAGTGTAAAGGCTATCTAATTTCGTTTTAGCATTATTCAATCCGATTGAATAACCTAAAGGATGAAAATAATTAACACAAATTACCCCAAATGGATTTTTTACTTTATCTGCTAGTTTTATTCCAATTTGGAAAATTTCGTTCAGTTCCACACTTGGATCCTTTGGCATTTTCCCATTTTTAAAATCAAAATAAATTTTATCCCAAAACTTTTGTGCATCAGGAGTGTTTTCAACAAATATTTTATCTGGATTAAACTTCGCTAAATGGACAACTAATTCATCAATTTCCTTTTGTTTTTTTTCAGTAAGTAAATTTGGATTATTCGTTTGAAACAAATCATTGGACTCACCAAAATGGAAAGTTCCTAAAACAGCAACTTTTATTCGGTTGTTTTTCTGAGCAAAAAGGGAAGAAGAAAATAATAAAAATAGAATTAAATTTTTCAAAACTTTTAATTTAATACCTACAAAACAAAAAAGCTGCCAAATGCAGCTTTTTTGTTATAAAATAAAAAAATTACCCTACTGATCCTTCCAATGAAATTTCTAATAATTTTTGAGCCTCAACTGCAAACTCCATTGGTAGTTGATTCAAAACTTCCTTTGCATAGCCATTTACAATTAATGCAACAGCCGCTTCTGAGCTTATGCCTCTTTGGTTACAATAAAACAACTGATCTTCTCCTATTTTTGAAGTAGTAGCCTCATGTTCTACTGAAGCAGAAGAATTGTGACATTCAATATAAGGAAATGTATGTGCACCACACCTATCGCCAAGCAACATGGAGTCGCATTGTGAAAAATTTCTGGCATTTTCAGCTCTTTTAGAAATTTCAACTAATCCTCTATAAGAATTTTGACTTTTACCAGCAGAAATTCCTTTTGAAACGATCCGACTTTTAGTATTTTTTCCTAGGTGAATCATTTTTGTTCCTGTATCCGCTTGCTGATAATTGTTAGTAACAGCAACTGAGTAAAACTCTCCTATTGAATTATCTCCTTTTAAAACCACGGAAGGATACTTCCAAGTTATTGCTGATCCTGTTTCTACTTGAGTCCAAGAAATTTTTGAATTATCGCCAAAACACAAACCTCTTTTGGTTACAAAATTATAAACGCCACCTATTCCATTTTTATCACCAGGATACCAATTTTGGACTGTAGAATATTTTACTTCCGCACTTTCGTGGGTAAAAATTTCTACAACAGCTGCATGCAATTGATTCTCATCGCGACTTGGAGCTGTACAACCTTCTAAGTAGCTAACATAAGAACTTTCGTCTGCAATAATTAAAGTTCTTTCAAATTGCCCCGTACCTGCAGCATTTATTCTGAAATAAGTGGATAATTCCATCGGGCAACGAGTACCTTTGGGAATATAGCAAAACGAACCGTCTGAAAAAACAGCGGCATTTAATGCTGCATAAAAATTATCTTTAACAGGCACAACTGACCCTAAATACTTTTTGATTAACTCAGGATGATTCTGAATAGCCTCTGAAATGGAACAAAAAATAATTCCTAATTCTCCTAATTTTTCTCTAAATGTGGTAGCTATTGATACTGAATCAATTACTGCATCTACCGCAACACCTGAAAGTCGCTCTTGTTCTTTTAGAGAAATGCCCAATCTTTCGAAAGTTTTTCTTAACTCTGGATCAATCTCGTCTAAACTACCTATTGTAATTTTTTGCTTTGGAGCTGAATAATATTTAATCGCCTGAAAATCAGGTTTTACATATTTAACATTTGGCCAAGTAGGCTCACTTAGCTTTTGCCATTCCTTAAAAGCATTTAACCTCCATTCTAACATCCATTGAGGTTCATTCTTTTTAGCAGAAATAAACCTAACGGTACTTTCATCAAGCCCAGGGGGAGCTTCATCAGCTTCAATGTCTGTATAAAATCCGTACTTATAGTCAGCGGAGGTTAATTCCTCTAGTAATTCTAAATCTTTGCTCATTTTAAATCTCTTTTAATAGAGTCTAAATTTTTAACAACTTAAAATCAAAATATGTTCGATAATATAGATTAATTCTAAATAAATACAAAAGTAACTACTTTATGGCCGAAAAAGTTATTGTGGCTAAATAATCTTTACCGGAAATTTTAACATTTGTTTCGCCAATAAAAGCAGTATCATCAATTTTTGAAATCGCAAAAACTGGCTTATCTACAGAATAACCCAAAAAAATAAATTTATCGATAGTAATACTTTTAGGAGTTTCTATTATACTCCAAGTAGATTTCACAATAATATCAGGGTCTATGCCTGGTTTACAATTTGTTGCACCTTCAGATAATTCGTAGGTGAAATTTTTATTTAAAGCTAGAATATTATCGGTAATGCATGGCGGTTGTGACAATAAGTTCACTTCGGCTCCATTTAGATTAACTTTACCGGCGGTTACCATCCATTTCTTTGTTCCAGTACCTGACAAATATTCCAAAGTAGATTTTATAGCTTCTGGCTCAGATCCTTTATCCTTACAAGAATTCAAAACATTTAAAATAAGTAATAAAACAACGATTTTTTTCATATTAAACTTTAGCTAATTTATAAATCTCATGAGCAGCTAAATCAGATGCCCCTTTTTTCCCCATCTTTTCTTTTAAAATTCGATACTCTTTTAACTGATTTTCTCTAAAAAAAGTATTTTTTGTAATATTAAATACCTCTTTTTCCAAGTTTTCAGAAGTATATTCGTCTTGAATCAATTCCTTTACAACGCCTTTTTGTGACACCAAATTCACTAAAGATATGTAAGAAATATTAATTAATCTTTTGGCAATTTGATAAGAGAAATTACTGGTTCTATAAACAACCACTTGTGGAACATTAAAAAGGGCAGTTTCTAATGTTGCTGTACCAGATGTAACTATTGCTGCATTTGAATGAAAAAGCAAATCATAGGTTTGATCAAAAATAAGCTTGAAATTTGCATCCTCCGTTTTATATATATCTTTGGACATACTCCCAATTCCAGCCATAACCCATTGATATTGAGGTAGATTTATAGTAACTTTTGACATCTCTTTTAGCATTTTCTCTATTTCTTGCTTTCTACTTCCTGGCAATAAAGCAATAATTGGTTGGCTATTTAATTCATTCTGAATTCTAAAATCTTCATTTGGTTTAAAATTTATGATTTCGTCTAATAAAGGATTGCCAACATATTCTGTTGCAATACCATATTTTTCGAAAAATTCTTTTTCAAACGGAAAAATCACTAAAAGTTTATCGATATATTTCTTGATTATCTTTGCTCTTCCAGGTCGCCAAGCCCAAGCTTTGGGGGCTATATAATAAATTGTTTTAAATCCTGAATTCTTTGCCCATTTTGCCACTCTAAGGTTAAATCCAGCATAATCTACCAAAATAACTACATCTGGTTTAAATACTGTTATTTGGATTTTTACTTCCTTAAAAAAACCTAATATCTTGGGTAAATTCTTAATAACCTCCCAAAAACCCATAAAAGCTAAATCGTGGTAATTTTTTAAAACTTTTACTCCTACAGCATTCATCAGTCCTCCACCCCAACCCGTAATCAATGCCTCTGAATCAAGTTCAAAAATTGACTTACAAAGGTTAGAACCATGCATATCACCTGATTTCTCCCCAGCTATAATAAAATATTTCATTCTTATAATTTTCCGAAATATTCTACAAAATGTTTCTCCGTTTCAGTTAATTTTAATTTATAAAGAAAAACACGATGAGTATTCCATAAAATTGGCTGAAGAATTTTCCAAATCCCGATCGCAAAGTTTTCAGTGCTCGGAAGTATACCTTTCAAAAAATCAACATCTTCATTTAAAAAAGAATGATCTACTTTTTGGATAATATTTTCACGCATAATATCTCTTAAAGCCTTTAAATCCATAACAAAGCCAGTTTCTGAGTTTACTTCCCCTTCTACCGTGATAAAGAGTTCCCAATTATGTCCATGAATTCTGGAACACGGACCAAAAACTTCATAGTTTTTTTCAATTGTCCATTCTGGATTAAACAGTCGATGAGCTGCATTGAAAGTTTCTTTTCTTGTAATTTGAATCATCTTTGTATTTTCATTTACAATTACAAAATTACCACCTAAAAACCAAAAAGACTAGAATTCGATACTAAAACCACCAGAAATCCATCGTCCTGGCAACTCAACAAAACCATGTTCAAAATATTTTAAATCAAAAACATTGTTGATATCCATAAAAACTCTGGTATGTTTGATTGTATAGCTTATTCTTTCATCTACTAAGTGAATAGGATTATAGGCCAATGCAGGGGAAATTGCATCCCATTGATAACTTCCTTTTCTATTTTTAAAGGTGTACCAAATACCCATGTTTAGTTTCTTTATAAAAGTTATATCAAGTCCTGCAGAAAACTTATGTCTTAAATAATTGAGTGTGTAAAATGATTGAAAGTTTTCCTCCGTCCTATCTGCTTGGAGAAAAGCATAATTAAAATTTAAACTTTTCCAAAAATTTGTTCCAAGTAATGCTGTAAAATCTATCTTTTGAGACATTTCAACACCAAACATATTGATGTCATTGATATTTTCCATGGTAGGCACTCCCACATTCAATCTTTTTACTTTATCTATAGCGTCCGTGGTTTTTCTATAAAAAACAGAATAATTTGAATTTAAGGTTTTACCAAAATACTTATAACCAATTTCATATGTCAAAGCTTTCTCTGGTTGAAGATTTGGATCGGCTTTTACCGTGGAAGTATTTAAATACAGCTCAGTAAAAGTTGGGAATCTTAAAGATCGATTTATAGTTGAATACAATATATTTTCTTTATTAATTTTCAATGTAAGATCTGCTCCAGGATAAAATGCAAACCCAAATTGAGAGTTATAGTTTAACAAAGAACCAGCAGAAAGTGTTAAATTTTTCCAAGTTTTTTGATGTTCTACAAACCCACTTGCATTATTTCTAATTTTAGATTTTGTATAAAAAATGCCTGAATAATTCTTTACAGCAATATTTTCTACCAAACTTTCTCCCAAACGGTTGCTCAAGACACTTTCTTTTCGAAATTCAATGCCAAAAGCACTATGACCAAAACGATTTAATACTTTAAATTTCCATTCACCATCAAATACATCAGTTTCATGAAAATTTACGGAGGCCAACTTATTCGTATTTCTATAATTATTAAAATCATACAGATCAGTGTGCTTTCTGTAATTCAATCTTAATGTTCCGATTAGTTTATTTGAAAAATTATGAACCCAAGAGGTTGTAGCTAAAACCGAAGCTACTTCTTCATATTGTTTATCGAATTTGGGATGATAAAAATTAGATGCCCCAAATTTATTGCTAAGGCTTCCCAAACTAAATTCAAAAAAGCCATTTCTATAATTCTTTCCCGCTTTTAATGAGGCAATTTTTTTGTCAAATGCTGTATTTTTAATATAATCACCACTTTTTTGTTGGTCCAAATAGGCTGCAAAATAAAATTCTTTGTAAATAGCTTGCCCATTTAAACCCAAGTTTCTTAAAGCATTTTCACCTCCAATTCCAATAAAACCAATTGAATTTTTATCTATTTTTTTAGAAATAATATTGACAATACCCGAAAAAGCACTTGGACCAAAAATACGAGAAGCCCCTCCTTGCAAAAGCTCAATTCTTTCAATTTGGGTAATAGGAATGGGCAAATTCATGCTATGATGGCCTGTCTGAGGGTCGTTAATTTTTACGCCATCCAACAATATCAATGTTTGGTCATAATGCCCTCCTCTTATACTTATATCTGCCTGTACACCCATAGCTGAACGAGACCTGACATCAACATTAAGAGCATATTGCAAAATACCATCTATAGTTTTTACAGGAGATTGTTCAATCATTTTTCTATCTATAATTGTAACATTCCTACCAGTAGTTTTAATATCAGACCCAATTATATTGGCAGAAACTATAATACCATTTAGAGAAATGAACGTGGAATCTTGTGCTTGGATAGATAAAACACTTATAAAGAAAAAGGATATAATTCTTAAATACATAATTTGTAATTTTTAATGGAAAAAAAATAAAAGGCCTTTTAAAAATAAAAGGATAGAATATATAAAGTTTTTAAATTGGAATCTCTTCTTCTGAAGGAACCTTATTTAGCGCATGGAAGTCAATTTTCCTTCTAAAATTTTAGGAATATTTTCCACAAAAATAATTCTATTCGGAAGCTTACTTTTGGGTAAGGATAGAATATATGAAGTTATTAAATTGAAATCTCTTCCTCTGAAGGAACCTTATTTAGCGCATGGAAGTCAATTTTCCCTTCTGAAGTTTTAGGAATATTTTCCACAAAAATAATTCTATTTGGAAGCTTACTTTTGGGTATTGATTCTAACAAAAATCGATTTAGTTCTTTTTTAGAAATTTTAGAGTCCTGTAAAGGTTTAACAAAGAGAAAGATAGTAGATCTAATTCCAGAAGATTTTTTTTCTATTGCAACTGATTCTGACACAAATGGATGAAGTATAGCAGCATTTTCAATTTCTTCAGCGAAAATATTTAAACCTCTCCTATTAAACATTCTTCCTAGCCTTCCCAATAAAAATAGATTCTGATTTTCATCAAAAAAGCCAATATCATTGACTGTTGCACAATTTCTATATAACGGCGAAACATAGGGGCTTTCTACCCAAATTTTACCCTCTTTCAAGATAATCTTTACTCCGGGAAAAGCTTTTCCGACCGAAGTCGGATAATTTAATATATCTTCATTTTGTTGATAAGAAATATGACCCAACTCTGCCGCACCATAATATTCGGTTAAGTTTGAATTAGGAAAAATTTCGATTAACTTTTTGGCAGTTTTCCCATCCAGTTTTTCACCAGCACTCACCAAAGATCTAATACAATCTGAATAGGTGGTTTTATTATTTATTAATCTATAATGCGACGGAACTAAAAAAACAGAAGTAACTTTAAATTTTTCAAATTGTTCTTGCCATTTTTTTGCTTCTAAAATACTTCCTAAAACTAAAGTCGCACCCAACCATAGGCCATGTAAAACTGCATTTAAATTTGCGGAATAGCCTAGTGCATTTAATACAAAAATTCGGTCGTTTTCTGAAATACCAAATATTTTAGACTGATGAGGAAAAGCAGAGAACCAAGACTGATAATCTTTCCAAATAATCTTTGAGTCTCCTGTTGTACCTGAGGTTAAAACCCCTAAAAATAAATCTGTTACCTTATATTCTTTGGTTTTAATAACTGGATTTATTTCAAACAATAACCTGTTTGATTCTTCATCTAGTATTTCAAGATCAAATTGATTAGCTAAAGCAATTTTTTGACTATTAGTTAACTTTTTACCTCCAAATACTGCCTTTTTCCCAAGGGAAATAATAGCTAGAAAATTAATTAAATTTTCTAAGTCATTTGAATTGGAAAGCAAAAAGTCTTTCTTTTGAGTAACAAAAAAATTTGCCCTTTTCTCGATTTTAATTAAAAGTTCTCCATAAGAAATAGAAATCTCATTTGCAATTAATGCAATTTTATTGGGATCAATATTTTTTATTTTTTCAATTAACATTTTCAATTTCAATAAGCATTGCAGTGGCTAATCCACCCGCCGCAGGAATGGCCACCAAGCCTCTTTTCTTTTTATTAAGCCGTAAACTCGCAATCAAATGCATTAAATTAATTGTGCCTGATGCACCAAAAGGGTGCCCATAGGCTAAATTTCCTCCCAAAACATTTATCCTATTGTGCCCCACACTAAACTCTTTTGCGAAAGCTAATGGAGTTACTGCAAAAGACTCATTAATTTCAAACAAATCTATATTTTCACAAGTCAAATTAGCCTGATTTAATACTAACTTTACTGCTTCAATTAAAGCAGAGGGAGCCATTTCTGGCTTAAAACCTACTGAAGAAGAAGCAATAATTCTAGCTAAAAATGAACAGGAATGATTATTTACATAATTTTGGTTAGCCAAAAGAACGAGAGCCGCTCCGTCATTGAAATGAGCAGAATTAGTAAAATCAATTTTACTTAAACTCCCTAATTCATAGAGTTTTTCCAAAGTCAAGTTCAGTTTTATACTTTGATCAAAATGGTGTGGTTCTATTTTTTCCAAATATGGAATCAAAGCACCTTTTTCTCTAGCTAAAATTGCTTTTTTATGAGATTTAACTGTCCAATCCATCATCTCTAATTTAGTAATATCAAAAAAGTCTGCAGTAGCATTTGCAGCATCCAAGAGGGGTGTTAGGCTTATCTGATTTGGACTAAATTTAGCAACATCAAATTGTAAACATGCGGCATTCGACCTTTCATCATTTTTGTGATAAAACTTAATAGGTTCAAGGCTTTTACTTTCAAGTCCTCCAGCAATTACTAATGAATTATTTTGAAAATTGACTAAAGCTGCTCCGAGCTCGACAGCTTTCAAACCTCCAGAACATTGAGAATCCAAAGTAAAAGAGGAAACAAAATCTGGCAATCCAGCTAATAATGAAGCATATCTTGCCATATTTCCTCCCGTTCCAAAAGCATTTGCTAAAACTATTTCGGAGATTTGTTGAGGATGTAAATTATTTCTTACAACTAAAGCTTTTAGTAAAAAAGCTATCAATTTCTCAGGAAAAATATTTTTGTAGATCCCATTAGCTTTTCCAATTGGAAGTCTCAAAGCGTCAATTACATATACCAAAATCCCTATTTTTTACTATTTGCAAATATTTTTCTTACTACTTCTAAATATTTCAATCCGTCTTTTTGATCGGGTTCCAAATGGTTTCCTTCCGCCCATTCATTCCAAGCGTTAATAAATACTAATTTCTCCTGATCAGGCCTTTTCTGAACTTCTTCAATTGCTTCTAGTAGCGAAAGTTCAAAAGCTTCAGGAGTTTGGTTTTTAATAACAATTCCATTTTTCCCTCTTCTGGCTGTGTTATCAAAACCGACTAATACACATGGAAAGCCTTTATATTTAGCGTTTTGATTTACAATTTTTGCTCGTTTCTTATATTGTAAATAAGAATACACTTTTAATTGAGCACTAAAAATTCCTTGAAAAAGATTTCTAACAAACTTTTTTAAAGTCGGTTTGTCACTTGAAAATTCTGACAAAACATATAGCTTTGGTTCAAAAAACAAGGCATCATCAAAACCGTAATCCAGCGGATTTTTATCTCTATCTTGGGCGTTTGATGCAATTAAATAAGGCTCGGGTAAACCATTCTCTATGGCTACTTTTTTAAAATTTGCTATAGTTTTTGACACGTCAGGCAAATCATAAGGCTTATAAATCAGAAAAATAGGCCTTTCATTTATTTTAATATATCGTTTATCTTTAAAGTATGGCAAAAGGTAGTTTATATGATTCAAATCATCTTCTTCTGAATACGTTTGTTTCATTAAAACCTCCTTCTCTTCGCCAAGCCATCTTCTAGACCAAGACTCATTAGCCCAAAATAAGCAAAAAGGAAAATCTGGTTTGCCTAATTCTAAAATCGATTGTTCTGGTTGTTGAAGCAATCTTTTGCCCTCAAACCAATAATGATAATAACAAAAACCATCAATTCCATAGGTTTTAGCGAGTTCGGCTTGTGCTTGTCGTGCCTCTTCCAGACGCAAATCATAAAAACCCAAATCAGCCGGTAAATGTGGTTGAATATGACCTTTAAAACTAGGTTTTGCTTTTACAACATTCGTCCATTCTGTAAACCCAGCACCCCACCATTCGTCGTTTTCGAAAGTAGGATGAAACTGAGGTAAATGGATTGCTATAGTACGAACAGGCATATTATTTTAATAAATTCTTAAAAATTTCCTTCCTTTTTTCTCCACATACCTTAGTTGAAAACCCTTCCTTAATGAGTATCCTAGAGTTTTCTACAAATTGACCTTGCAGTTTTTCATTTTGGGCTAAATCAGAAATACTAACTATAAATTCTAAGGAAGAATCTGCAATAAAACAATTTTGGGTATGCTGCATTGGTAAGCCTTCCGCACCAATAGTTGTACTTATTATGGGCATATTCCAAGAGACTCCCTCTAAAATTTTCATCCGCATTCCGCTACCGATTCTTAAAGGCACTATCATAATAGCTCCTTTCATAATTTCACTCAAATCATCCACAAAACCTACAAAATTAACTCCTTGAAAATGAGAATAAGATGCTATAGTTTTTGTACTCCATTTACCAATTATATCAAAAACTAAGTGGGAATTTTTAATTTTTAATCTTTCCCAACAGTTATTTAAAAACCAATCAACAGCATCTAAATTAGGGAAATGAACCTCTGGTCCTAAATAAACCAATCGGTTTTCAAAAACAAATGGAACATTTATTTCATGTTCAATTATATCGATAGGTAAAGGCGAAACAATCAATTTTTGGGGTTCAATCCCATCCTCAATTAAAGACGCCTTGTCTAAATTTGATAAGCAAATCACCTTATCAAATTTATTAAGTAATGCCACTTCTAGTAACTTAATATTTTCTATTTTCCATACATCACTATCAGATTTATGAAGTAAAGTATTATATTCTAAAAGCATTCTTTTATGTCTAATTTCATGATGAACAAACACTTTGGGAATGTTTCTCGGCAAAAAATGAACAATTGGTGCAATATCAATAAATTCAACTTGAATTAAATCAAAAGATTCTTCTTGGGTAAGTTTCTGTACTATTTGTATTAAATTTTCAAAATAATAGTTGGTAAAATCTGTAGTTTGCAGTACCATAAATTTCTTAAAAACTTCTTCTTTAGAAATTTTGGAACTAACCGTAAACCTTTTAATTATTTTTTTAAAACTTATCTTATCGGAAGGCATTTTTGGCATTGAAAAAACAACAATTTTAACATCCGGCCAAAGAGAAGACAATGCCTTTTCGTTTTCAATAGTACTTTCTGGACAAACCAAAGTTAAAGTATGATTTGATCTCAAATAGTCAATCATCTTATGCGTCCCTACACTACCACCGGCATCAATAGGAAAAGGAAAAACTACAGAAATCAAAAGGATATCCATGGGAGTATTTAAATAGGAAGTTTTTCAAAAAAATAATATATTCTAAAAGTTATAGAAGTTAAAATCCTTTTTAAGAGACTTCTTTTTGGTAGAACCTGTATAGGCTTTAAATAAAAGCATCGAATTGTTTTAAAATAGTCATTATTAAAATCTTTTAACATTTTCCTGTAATTAGTATACAAAAACACCAAATCTGGTCTGTTGTTTAAATCGTATCTGTTTTGCCATCTGGATATATTTATAGGATCCATACTATCAATTCCGCTATAATGAAAAAACACCAAAGGTTTACTATTTACAAAAAACTTTCCGTTTTGCTCAGATACTTGCCTTTCATGTAGATTCCAATATGAAATATTGAACCCTGGATATTTGTCAATTTTCACATTTTCAAAATAAAGCGGAACCATATTACAATACAATTGATCTACAAACATGCCATTTTGAATGTCCATAAAACACTCAGTTTTCAATTTTATTTTCCACCAAAATAAAAAATCGTCAGTAGTTTTTGATCTTTTTACGGCAAGAAACCCCAAATTATAAATACCGTTTACAAACATTTGCTGCTCGGTACGGCTATAATTATCAAAAATAGGCGTATAAAAATGGGGGGTTAAAACTATATTATGATCTGCTAATCCTTCTTCAATTCCGGTAAGTTTATCAAAAATTTCGATGTCAGGATCAAAATAAATTATGGAATCAATATCAGGTTTAGTTTTAAAAAAATAATCTATGAAAAAAGGTTTTACTGCCGTGTTTAATTCGGTAATGTCATATCTATCACACATTTCTTTAAACCCATCGATCCCTATAGAATGAACTTCAAGCAAATTGAAATCCTTTAATTTCTCTTCATCAACTCCACTGCCCACTATTTTATCACAAAGACCTATAACTAGCTCATATTCAGGATTATATTTTTTTAGAGAGGTAGCCAGAATGTTGGCTTGAGCCAAATAATTTATGGAACATATCGTAAATGCGAACTTCTGGGGCATCGAAAAATAAATTAATTATGAGTCTTAATTAGCAAATTTATAGTATTTAGACTTAAAAATGTAGTTTTTAATATATAATTAATCAAGACTTGTAGGAACTTTCCAATCTTGAGGTAAATAATTATTTACTCTATTTCCAATTTTTTTTATCCAACCTAAATTTTGATTTTGGTAAATTATTAAAGCCCAACCATCTTTTAATCCTTCGGTATCAAAATGTTCTTTTTTTAAAAATCTTAAAGCAATTTCATTTTTTACTTCCAACTTCTGCATACTTTCATTTAAAATATCTTGAAAGCAAAAAGCATGAGAAGGTATAAAATCATTTCCTTTAAAAATGCCAATTTCTAAACCATTAGTACATTTTTCTAACGCTCTAAATACGCTTCCAAATTTTTCAATTAAGCTAATAAGTAATGCTACCACCACTCCGTCATTTTTTGTAAAAAACTCATATTTTTCAAATAAATCATCCTTTACCCAAGGTTTAAGCAGGGCTTTTAGGTTTTTGGGAAGCCTATTCAATTTAATTCTACCTGAAACAAATCTATCATCTGTCCCTAATTGTTTAAAAGCTGCCAGAAAAAAACCTTCGCCTTCAACAAGGTGGGGATAGAATTGAAAAGTTTCATCTTTTTCAACTATCTTCCACTCATTCGGGATATCCAAACCCACTGATTTAAAATCCAAAGTTCTAGTTAACCACTTTGCATTTTCGATATTTTCCTTTGGACTAAATGTATTTGTACAATAAATCAAATGACCTCCCGGAGCAACCAACAAGCCTGCTGCACTTAAAATTCTTTTTTGTTTTGCTGCATTTACCGCAACTTGCTCTTCCGACCAATCTTTCTTAAATTCTCCATTTTTTCGAAAAATACTTTCTTCTGAACATGGGGCACTGACTAAAACCACATCAAAAAATCCTTCTAAGTCAGAAAACGTTTCTGGATCTTGATTTGAAATTAAATAATTCGGAAACCCAGATTTTAAGATCTTTTCTTTAATAATGGTGATTTTACTTTTTGCAGATTCATTTGCTACTAAAAGGTCGCTATTTTTTAAAAGTGAGGCAAATAATGCTGCTTGATTACCTTTGTCAGCACATAAATCTAAAACTTTTAATGGTTTAGAAAAATCTATGACTTGTTTAAGTGCAAATGATAAAAACATAGAAGAAGCTTCCTGTACAAAATAAGATCCTGAATAAAAATTAGGGTCTAAAGCAAAATCAGAATTAATATTTACATATTTTCCACTTTCATCCCATTTCACACTTTCTCCTAATTCAAAATTAAATTTATATATATTCTTTAAAGGATTTAGTCTTATCGCTATGGTAGCTTTCTGATTTAGGGATTTTGAAAAATTTTCATATTGAACACCTAAAACCTCTTTCATTCTGGCTTCGAAACTAACTGGTATTTTCATTATTTCGCTTTAAGATGCTTTATTGGTTTTTGAATAGCTACATTGTTTGGATAAGAAATAATATCTCCTTCAGATGTTTTAATTTGAATTGAAAAAAAAGTTATGTCCATTACAACGCCTGTCACGGAATCTTCTTTATCCATTATTGTTATTTCATTTCCAATTTTAAAAGGGAAATTAAAAAACAAAATAACTGAGGATGTTAAATTACTCAAAATAGACCAGTTTGCAAATAATGCTACCCCAACAATGGTAAAAAATGATGCAAAATAAATAGATAGCCCTTTAACGGATACATCCCAAATAATACCAAGCATTACAAAAAAAACTATCGAAAGTATAAAATTAAAAAACTTGTAAGCATACTTTTTTTGCCCAATATCTAAGTCAAATTTCTTAGCATGTTTCCTAATAATTGACCTAAAGACCTCTCTTAAAATAAGCATTATTACAAAAAAGACAATGCTTAATCCTATCTCAAATAAATTTTTTTTGATCATTTTATCAAAACTTAAATTTTCAATTTTAAATCAATCTTCTAATTTTCTAGAATTAGTGACTACAAAATTACCAATAATATAAGATATATTTGTAAAAGTTTCAACACATAAAATTTAAAATGGCTCTTACACATTCAAATATGATGAATTTGGGAACTGAGGCTCCAGATTTTACTCTTTTGGATGTATGTTCAAATAAAAATTTGACTTTGAAAGAATTAAAAGGAAAGAAAGCTACAATGGTACTATTTATTTGTAATCATTGTCCTTTTGTAATTCATATAAACCCTGAGCTCATTCGCATTTCAAAGGATTATAGAGAAAAAGGTGTTTCAATAATTGCCATTAGTTCTAATGACATCCTAGCATATCCGCAGGATGGTCCTAAAGAGATGAAAATTTTTGCTAAAAATGCTAAGTATGATTTCCCATATCTTTTTGACGATACACAGGAGGTTGCAAAAGCTTATGATGCGGCCTGCACTCCAGACTTTTATATTTTCGATAAAAATTTACGATTAGCGTATCGCGGAAGGCTTGATGATTCTAGACCAAGAGTTGAAATACCAAAACCACTGACAGGAAGTGATATAAGAGGAGCTTTAAGTGCAATAATAGCAGAACAAATGGTCTCAGAAATTCAATATCCAAGCATTGGATGTAATATAAAATGGAAAAAAAATGAAGAGTAAACAATATTTTGAAACTTTTAGAGATGGGCGAAAAATGTTTTTTAATTATTGGCCAGCAGAAAATGCAACTAAAGGGATTATTGCATTGGTGCATGGATTAGGCGAACATAGCGGCAGATATGAACATTTAGCAAACTTTTACAATCAAAATGGTTACCATGTTGTGGCTATGGATACTTTTGGTCATGGCCAAACAGAAGGAAAAAAAGGGCATTCCCATAAAATGGAAGATTATTTAGAACAAATAACTATTTTATTAAGGGAGGCTAATAAACATTCAAATAGTAAACGTGTTTTTTTATATGGACACAGTATGGGTGGTAGTTTAGTTTTAAACTACCTTTTGAAAAACAAACCAACACTAACTGGAATTATTGTTACTGCACCGGCAATTCAGCCTGGCTTTAAAGTACCCTTTTTAAAAATTATTTTAGGGAAATTTGGCAGAATTATATTCCCTTCCTTAACCCAAGAGAATGGTTTAGAATTAAAATACTTATCGCACGACCAAAACATAATTGAAACTTATATTAATGACCCTTTAGTCCATAACTTAGTTTCAGCAGAGGTTGGAATGGGAATAATAGAATGGGGAAATTGGTTAGAAAATAATATTTCAGCTACAGATTTACCTGTATTAATTATGCATGGGTCTGAAGATAAACTCACTAATTATGAAACAAGTAAATCTTTTGCGAATGAATTAAGGGGCGATGTCACTTTTAAAAGTTGGGATCGCTTGTACCATGAAATTCATAATGAAATAGGAAAAGAGCAGGTTTTGAATTATACCTTAGATTGGATAAATAGCAAATAGTTTTACGGGTAAACCCTTCCTAATTTATCAACAATAGCCTTTCTTAAGGCTAAAATATCAATAATTCCACTTTGTCTATATACTATTTTTCCTGATGGATCTATTAAAATGGTGTAAGGTAAGGCACCTTGCCATTGTGAATCTGTTGCTTCTATTAGCTCATATTTATTTTGGTCGGAAAAAATATAATTTTTATTGCTTGCCATCTTCTTTTTCAAAAATTGTAAAGCCTTTTGATTAGATTTTTCAGCATCTAATGAAATTGTTACAAAATCAAATTCCCTATTTCTATACATTTTATCAGTTTCAACTAAACTTGAAAATTCTGTTATACAAGAGCCACACCATAAAGCCCAAAAATTAATCAATCTAAATTTATTATCCGTATTCTTTACTAAATCTTTTATTTTTTCCAGATTAGCTATTTCTAAAGTTACATCTTCGCTTTTCCAAGACTCCACTTCTTTGGTTTTCCATTCTATCTTTGATTTCCATTTTATGGAACAACCAAAGGTTTTTGTATTAGAAATAGAAACTGGCTTATCTTGTAATAATTCTTTTACCGCATTTTCTAAGTCAAATGTTGTGGCTTTTCCTATATGTTCCTCATTGTCAATCCTTCCTACATACCTAAGAATTCTACTTTTATCAAAAACAAAAGCATGAGGAGTAGTAGTAGGGCCATAAGCTTTAGTTACGACTTGAGTTTCGCCATCATATAAGTACGGAAAATTGTATGATTTATCTTTGGCTCTAATTTTCATTTCTTCAAAACTATCGTTAAGATCAGAAAAGCCCAGCTCATCAAATCTTACAGCCCTATCAGCATTTGGACTAATTACTACCACTTGGACTCCTTCTACTTTATATTTTTTTTGAAAATCAATTATTCTATCTTCATAAGCTTGCGCTGTTGGACAATGATTACATGAAAAAATTATTACAAGTAATTTAGAAGATTTCCAGCTATCTAAAGTATAATACTTATTATTTGTACCTTTCAAAGAAAAATCGGGAGCTTTTGCTCCAATACTTAAGGTTGGAGAATCTTCGGCACTAGAATTTGAATAAAAAAGCACGATTAAAGTGAACAATAGCAATAATTTTTTCATAATTAAGGTCTTAATTTTTAAATCAAATTTACGAAAATATTTAAAGAAATAGTAATTAATATTTACTTTTGTAAAAAAAAACTTTTGAATACTTCCCTAAACATCAAAGAAAACAAAACTGCAATCTCTTGGATACTTTTACTATTTCTTGCAATATGTTGGGGTTTTTCTTTTATTTTAGTAAAAAAAGTAGTAGTTCATTTTTCTGCAATAGAGTTAGGGGCTGGAAGGATTTTTATTGCCAGTCTAGCATTATTACCATGGGCTATTAAATATTATAAACAATTTCCTAGAGATAATTTTAAATTTTTGGCGTTGTCTGGATTGTTGGGATATTTAATTCCAGCGATAATATTTGGCTTTGTAGGAAGCAGATTAAATAGCTCACTATCAGGTACATTAAACTCCACTACCCCTCTTTTCGTTCTTGTCATTGGAGCTCTATTTTTCGGGGGAAAAAAAATAGTAAATTTTCAAATTTTTGGTTTACTCATTGCCTTCATCGGTAGTTTAATGTTAATATTAAGTGGGGGGAATAACCATTTAAACTTTAATAATCCATATGTGATTATTGTAGTGTTGGCTACAATAATGTACGGTTTTAATGCAAATATTATAGGCAAACATTTATCAGATGTAAAACCAATTATTATTAGTGCATATTCCTTATTATTTGTAGGCATAATTTCATTCGTTTGTCTTTTATTTACAGATTTTTTCTCAAAAATATTTCTTCCAGAAAATTTTGAATTATTACTTTACTTCTTAATTTTGGGTGCCATAAACTCAGGACTGGCGGCCGTTTTATTTAATTATATTTTACAAATTTCAAGTCCAGTGTTTGCTTCTTCAGTTACTTATCTCATTCCAGTTGTTGCTACTTTCGCCGGATTGTTTGACGGGGAAAAAATAGGTATTTGGTATTATTTGGGTATGGCTTTTATTCTTGTCGGTATTTACCTGCTAAATAAAAAGGCAAAAATTGCTGTAATAAAGGATTAATATTTTTCAATTTTTCAGATTATATTTGCAGAAAATCAAAATGCATGTCATTAAAATATACGCGTATACTTCTTAAGCTAAGTGGAGAAGCCTTAAATGGTGGAGATAAAAGCCAAATTATCAATTCCGATATTTTAGAACAATATGCAAAAGAAATAAAAACTGTCGTGGATTTAGGGGTTGAAGTTGCTATTGTAATCGGAGGTGGAAATATTTTCAGGGGTGCTTCTTTAAAATCAGGTATTGATAGATCGCAAGGTGATTACATGGGAATGTTGGCTACTGTAATTAATGGCATTGCAATACAAAGTGCTTTAGAAGCCGAAGGAATGAAAACTAGACTACTTTCAGCAATAAAAATGGAGCAAATTGCAGAACCTTTTATTAGAAGACGAGCAATTAGACATTTAGAGAAAGGAAGAATCGTAATTTTTGGTGCAGGAACTGGAAACCCTTATTTTTCAACGGATTCAGGCGGTGCATTAAGAGCAATAGAAATAGATGCGAATGTGTTGTTGAAAGGAACCAACGTGGATGGCGTCTATAACGACGACCCACGCAAAAACCTTGAAGCAACAAAGTTTGATGAAATTTCGTTTGACGATGTGATAAGCAAAGGATTAAAAGTTATGGACATGACTGCTTTTACATTGTGTAAAGAAAATAAATTGCCAATAATAGTTTTTGACATGAACAAATCTAAAAATTTGTTAAAGTTGGTCCAAGGAGAAAGAATTGGAACTTTAGTAAAATAAAATTAAAAAAAACATTGCGTTAATTGTATGATGGAAGAGATTGATTTATTATTAGATATGGCTCAAGACGGGATGGAAAGAGCCTTGAAACATACACAAATAGAACTTTCAAAAATAAGAGCGGGAAAAGCCAATTCTAATATGTTAGACGGAATTATGATTGATTATTATGGAGCAATGACTCCAATATCTCAAGTTTCCTCTATCACCACTCCTGATGCTCGATCTATCCAATTAAAACCATTTGAAAGAAAAATTATTAATGATATTGAGCGCGCAATTATCAATTCAAATATTGGCTTAAACCCTTCAAACGACGGCGACACTATTCGTTTAAGTATTCCACCTTTGACTGAAGAACGTAGAAAAGATTTAGTAAAAAAGGTTAAAGTGGAAATTGAAATAGCAAAGGTAAACGTCAGAAAAGTGAGACAAGAAACTAACGACGACCTAAGAAAACTTAAAAATGATGGAGTGTCTGAAGATGCGATAAAAATTGGAGAAGAAAAAGTACAAAGAATTACTAACCAATTTATTGACAAAACAGACCAGATGTTTTCTGCAAAAGAGGTTGATATTATGAATGTTTAAATACAATAACATTTAAACATTAAGCCTATTTTTATTGAAAAGAAAATGGACTTTTTCATATTATTATGAAAAATTTAATTACAGTAATTCTAATTCTATCAATTAAAACATCCTTCTCTCAAGTATCTGGAGGAGAATGGTGTGCTACAAATAAGCAAAGGGCATTTACTGAAATGAATAAAAAAGCCAGATTAGCTTATCCTGGCGACAACCAAATTGATGTAAATTTTCATAAAATAGATTTAAAAATTGACTTTGATAAAAAGTATATTATTGGAGTTGTAAGTACTACATTTTCGGCAAATGCGAGCATTAGTAAATGTTTTTTTGATTTAACGACCGCACTAAAAGTAGATTCCATAAAATCAGGAAATCAAAAGCTTTCTTATACTCACTTAAACAACAAAATAGAAATACAACTTGGAAAGACAATAATATTAAAAGAAAAATACAACTTACAGATTTATTATCAAGGATTTCCGCCTACTACTAGTTTTGGAAGCTTTTCTTTTTCAACACATGGAACGGCTAAATCTCCGGTGGTTTGGTCATTGAGTCAGCCATACGGGGCACCCGATTGGTGGCCATGCAAGGATGATCTGCTAGATAAAGTAGATAGTTCTGAGGTTTGGATAACATTGCCTTCAAGTTTTGTTTCAGTATCAAATGGTACTTTGAAAGAAACAGCCACGAATCAAAATGGAACAAAGACCTATAAATGGAAGAACTCTTACCCTATAGCTCATTATTTAATATCAATTGCTTGTTCAAATTATTCAACATATAACTCAGAATTTGATTATAAAGGCAAAAAAATGCCAATCGAAAACTATATTTATCCGGAAGTTTTGACGGCAGCCAATAAAACACAATTGGATAAAACAGCTGAAATGTTAAAGTTTTTTACAGACACTTTTGGAGAATATCCTTTTATAAAAGAAAAATACGGCCATGCAATGTGCAATTTTGGTGGAGGCATGGAACATCAAACGATAAGTTCAATGGGTTCTTTTTCTGAGAGCTTAATTGCACATGAGCTGGCACATCAATGGTTTGGGGATAAAATAACTTGTAAAACCTGGGCTGATATATTTGTAAATGAAGCTTTTGCATCATATTCAGAAGCACTTTTTGATGAATTCAAATATGGAAAGGAAAGATATTTAGCTACAATTAATGGTCATGTTGTTAGAGCAAAAAAAACTACAGAGTCAGTTTATATCTCTAAACCTGAAAATGAAAATCTAATATTTGACTATTCACTTACTTATGGGAAAGGTGCCGTGGTATTGCATATGTTACGTGGTGTGCTAGGAGATAATCTTTTTTTTAAATCATTAAAAGATTACATGGCCTCTGCCTTTTCCTATAAGGCTGCAAGTATTGATGATTTTAGAAAAATAGCAGAAGTGACTTCAAGCAAAGATTTAAAATATTTTTTTGATGAGTGGATTTACGGAACAAATTACCCAAAATTTACTTTTTCTTGGGCAAATATTGGCTCAAACTCAATTAAATTAAGTATAGATCAACAAAAATTGTCCACTACTCCTAATTTATTTAAAATGCCAATTCAATTAAAAATTAGTTTTGAAAATGGCAAAGATTCATTAATAAGTGTATTTGTGGATAATCTTTCTTACACTTATACTTTAGAAAAATTGAGTTCAAAAGTGTCAAAAATTATTTTCGACCCCAGCAGTTATATTATGAAGGAACTGATAGAAAGCAATTTGGTAACTGCAAATGAACCAATTATTTTAAGTAATTTTATTTTTCCCAACCCAGCTGATGAATACCTTGAATATCAGATACTTGAGCAAAATATTAAACAAATACAAATCTATAATTTAGAAGGAAAACTACTTAAAAATTTTATTACAGAAGAGGCTAAACTTGGCTTAAATAACTTATCATCAGGAAAATACATAATTAAACTATTTTCTTCAACTGGTACTACTACCAAGCTATTTGTAAAAAAATAATTAAGTCATTTATTTCTAAATCCATCTATATTTAATGCTACAGTTGAATAAAAAGAAATTTTAGATTTCGTAAAACAACAATAAATACGAATAATAAATGGAGGTTTAATTTTCTCCAAAATAGAATTCAGTTTGCAAATTTATTTCTTAATATTAGCATAACGCTAAGATAATTTTTGAATTGTAAGTTTGCTTTATGAATATACTACAAAATAAAAATGATTTCTTCATTCGGCTGCAAAAGGAAAAATATTTCAAAATGGAATCAAAAAAAGACGAATGGAAAGATGATGAAATTCCACTACAATTAAAAGATTTAGATTTTAGAGATTGTGAAGAAACTGAATTTGATCGGATTGAAGATAAATAATCTAAAAAAGCACATTTGCTACCCTAAAAGTAGTGCAATGTGGATCTACAATATCAATATTTTTGGTATGAACTCTTAAAACATCTTTTAAATCAACAACTTGGGCTTGGAAGAAATTATCTTTTAAAAAAGTTCCTTCATAAAGTAGTTATTCAGCAATCAGCTCATATTTGAGCATGGGGAATCTGTGGCCGTCTGGTAAAGGATGTTTGTAAATAGCTTGAAAAGCAATTTTTATCATTACAAAATACAAACTATTTATTTCAGCATACTTTTCAACTCATTCAATTTCAACAAAGCTTCTATAGGCGAAATGGTATTTACATCCAAATTTTTTAAATGTGCTTTTATCTCATCCCCTAATGTATCTATTGGATCAAAAAAACTTAACTGAAAATTATTTTTAGGAGCTTCTTTAATTTTTTCCTTATTATTTTCTTTAACCTGATCTTTTTCTAAATGATGCAGAATTTCATTAGCTCGTAAAACCACCGTTTGTGGGATACCAGCTATTTGAGCTACATGAATACCAAAACTATGCTCACTTCCACCTTCTTTCAGTTTTCTCAAAAACACTACTTTTCCATTCAATTCTTTTACGGAAACATTAAAGTTTTTTATTCTCTTAAAATCTTCAGTAAGTTGGTTAAGTTCATGGTAATGAGTAGCAAAAAGCGTCCATGGTTTAAATTTTCCGTGATTATGTAAATATTCAGCAATGCTCCAAGCAATACTTACACCGTCGTAAGTACTAGTTCCTCTTCCAATTTCATCCATTATTACCAAACTTCTATCGCTTAAATTATTTAGAATGGATGCGGTCTCAGTCATTTCAACCATAAAAGTACTTTCGCCCCTTGAAAGATTATCACTTGCACCAACCCTCGTAAATATTTTATCTACAATTCCTATTTCTGCAGAAAAAGCAGGCACAAAAGAACCAATTTGAGCCATCAAAACTATTAAAGCAGTCTGTCGCAGCAAAGCAGATTTTCCAGCCATATTAGGGCCAGTTATTATTATAATTTGTTGTTGAGTATCATCTAAAAACAAATCGTTTGGAACATAACTTTCACCCAAGGGCAGTTGTTGCTCAATAACAGGATGCCTTCCTTCTTTAATATTAATAATTTTTTCATCTGTAATTTTTGGCTTGCAATATTTATTTTTTCTTGCCACATTGGCAAAAGACAAAAGTGCGTCTATTGTGGAAATTACCTTTGCATTAGTTTGGATCTGTGAAACAAAATCAGTAGATGTTATTACAAGTTCATTAAATATTCTGAACTCTATTTCAAAAATTTTACTTTCTGCGGTTAATATTTTCTCCTCATAAATTTTAAGCTCTTCCGTTATATATCTTTCCGCATTTACCAAAGTTTGTTTACGTATCCATTCGAGGGGAACTTTGTTTTTGTGAGCATTTGAAACTTCCAAATAATACCCAAAAACTTTATTAAAGGCAATTTTTAAAGATGGGATTCCTGTTCGTTCTGCTTCTCTATTCTGTAATTCGATCAAATAGTCTTTCCCAGAAAAGGCAATTTTGTGCAATTCATCTAAATCTGCATTAACCCCAGTGCAAATCATTCCACCCTGATTGCTTAACATGGGGGCATCGTCTCTTAGTTCAATAGTTATTTTATCAATCAAAAACTTGCAATCATTTAATTGATCCAAGTATTTATCCAAAACAGTATTCTTTTTATTTCCCAAAAGCAGTTTTATGGGTTCTATTTGTAACAATGCTCTTTTTAACTGCACCAATTCTCTAGGATTTATCCTTCGAACCGCCACTTTGGACACTAACCTTTCTAAATCTCCAATTTGTTTTAACACTTGCACTAATGCAGGCATTAAATCTTCATCATTTAAAAACATTTCTACAGTATCTAGCCGCTCTTGAATCGGCTTTTGTTCTTTTAATGGCAACACCATCCATTTTCTTAAAAGTCTTGCTCCCATTGGAGTATTTGTATAATCTAAAATATCAATTAAAGGAACACCACCTTCAAATTGAGCATATACCAATTCTAAATTTCGGATAGTGAATCGATCTAACCAAACATACTTTTCTTCATCTAACCTAGTCAAACTACTCACATGGGCTATATTTCGATGCTCAGTATCAGACAAGTATTGTAAAATTACACCTGAAGCTGTAATACCTTCTTTCAAGTTTTCAATCCCAAAACCTTTTAATGAATTAGTTTTAAAATGATTAATTAGTAGACCATAAGCATAATCATAGGAGTATGCCCAGTCTTCAAAAGTATAGGTATTGTACTTTTCACCAAACAATAACCCAAACTTTCCTCTATATTTTTTACAATACAAAATTTCAGCTGGTCCAAAGCCCTGAATCAACTTATCAATATATGCAAAAGAGCCTTCAGTTGTAAAAAATTCGCCAGTTGAAATATCCAAAAATGAAACACCGAGATAATCTTCGGAGGCGAAATGAATGGAAGCAAGGTAATTATTTTGCTTAACATCTAGCACGTTATCATTGTAAGAGACTCCAGGTGTAACCAATTCGGTAACTCCCCTTTTTACGATGCCTTTTGCCTGACTTGGATCTTCTAATTGGTCACAAATAGCAACCCTTTGCCCTGCTCTTACCAATTTTGGCAAATAATTATCTAAAGAGTGATATGGAAATCCAGCGAGCTCCTCATTTGCACCACCATTATTTCTTCTCGTTAAAACAATACCTAAAATTTTAGAGGCTTTTATGGCGTCTTCACCAAAAGTTTCGTAAAAATCACCCACCCTAAACAAAAGCATAGCCCCAGGATATTTAGCTTTAATTTGATTAAATTGTTTACTTAAAGGAGTTTCTTTTGGGGTTGTTGGCTTCGCCATACGGTTTATAAAGCTTTAAAAAATATAGAATCAATGAGAATCAAAATTAAAGAATTTTGTTCGGATTAATAAATTTGATATACATATTTTAGAAATAGAACCTATATTTAGAAAAATATTGATCAATAAAAATGCTAAAAATAGAACACTTAGGCATAGCAGTTAAAAACCTAGAAATTTCGAATCTAGTTTTTTCAAAACTATTAAATACAAGTCCATATAAAAATGAAACGGTGGAATCAGAAGGTGTAAATACATCTTTTTTCTTAGTTGGAGATTCAAAGATTGAACTTTTAGAATCTTTAAATGAGGAAAGCCCTATAACAAAATTTTTAGCAAAAAAAGGAGAAGGTCTACACCACATAGCTTTTGAGGTTGATGATATTGAAAGTGAAATACAAAGATTAGAAAAGGAAGGGTTTGTTTTGTTAAATAGTCAGCCTAAGAAAGGTGCAGATAATAAGCTTGTTTGCTTTCTACATCCAAAAAGCACAAATGGGGTATTAATAGAGCTCTGTCAGGAGATAAAATAATGATAGTATATTCTATGAAATTAAGTTAAAGCAATTATTAAAAGCACCATTAATCATTTTGGCATTACAGGATTTAGAGTGGAGAAATATTCATTTGTGAAATCTTTTAGAAAACAAATAAACATTGTTCCATTAATCACAAAAACGTCCGTATGAAAATTTTTAAGCAAGTTAAATTACTAATAGCTA